>NZ_JBJGYV010000045.1:0-35834 GCF_054050175.1 Geodermatophilus sp. SYSU D00697 | reverse complement strand
GCCCCGGTGCACTGGCTGACGATCAGCGCGCCGGTGGCGGCGGCGGCGCGGCACCCGCGGGACGCCCGGAGCCGCCGCGCACCAGGGGGTCCCACACCGTGCGGTGCACCGGACGGTCCCGCCACGGCGGCGCCCACGGCGTCCGGCCACTCGTCACCCGCACGACCCGAGGGGGAAGCCATGTCCACCGCCTGCACCGGCCCGGCCGCGGGCGCACCCCGTCCGGGCGGGGCCGACCGGTGAGCGCCGAGTCCTCGGCGATCGCGCCCGACGACCCCACCCCGCTGCCCGGGGCCGGTCCCCGGGACCGGCGGACGCCGGACACCCCACCCACCAGCTGGACCGTCGCCCGCGCGGCCGGCGTCTCCCAGTCGACGGTCTCCCGGGCGTTGCGGGGCGACCCGAGGGTGCGGGAGGAGACGCGGCGCAAGGTGGACCAGGCGGCCCGGCGGCTGGGCTACGTGCCCAACTCGCTGGCCAGCAGCCTGGTCTCCCGGTCGACCCGCACCGTCGCGGTCGTCGTCTCCGACCTGACCAACCCGTTCTTCCCCTCGCTGCTCACCCCCGTCTACGACGAGCTGCAGCTGCTGGGCTACCGCGTGGTGCTGCTCACCGAGCGGACCGACGTCCTCTCCGGCCAGGAGACGCTGCAGCGGCTGCTCGACCGCTCCATCGACGGGGTGCTGGTCACCACCGCGACGCTGGGCTCCCGGGTCGCGGTCGAGCTGCAGCGCCGCGGGCTGCCGACGGTGCTGCTCAACCGGTACATCGACGGCCTGGACGTCGACCGGGTGATCAGCGACAACCACGGCGGCGCGGTGGTGGGGGGCCGGCACCTGCTCGACCTCGGCCACCGCCGCATCGCGCTCATCAGCGGGCCGTCGAACACCTCGACCAGCCGGGACCGCCGGGCCGGGCTCACCGAGGCGCTCGCCGGCGCCGGGGCGCGCCTGGACCCGGCCCTGGTCCGCGAGGGCACCTACTCCCACCAGAGCGGCTACCAGCACACCCGCGACCTGCTGCGGCTGCCCGAGCCGCCGACCGCCATCGTGTGCGGCAACGACGTCGTGGCCTTCGGCGCGATCGACGCGGCGCTCTCGCTCGGCGTCCGGGTCCCCGACGACGTGTCGATCCTGGGGTTCGACGACATCCCGATGGCGGCGTGGGAGGTCTTCCAGCTGACCACCCTCCGCCAGCCGATCGGCGACATGGCCCGCGCGGCGGCCCGGATGCTGGCCGAGCGGATCGAGCACACCGGGGAGCTCGGCCCCGGCCGCGAGCAGGTCTTCGCCACCAGCCTGGTGCGGCGCGCCACGGTGGACCGCCCGGGCAACGGCTGAGCCGGCAGGCGCGCCCGGGGCCGGGTGAGCCGGCCTCAGCGGGCCGCGGCGAGCGCCCCCAGCACCTCCTCCGGGCGGATCGGCTGGCACCAGACCCGCGCACCGCCGGCCCGCGCGAGCGCGTCGTTGACCGCGCAGTGCAGCGCCGCGGGGGCCCCCGCGGTGCCGGCCTCCCCGACCCCCTTCGTCCCGAGGGTCGTCGTGGGCGCGGGGGTCTCGATGTGCTCGATGCGGATGTCGGGCAGGTCCCCCGCGGTCGGCAGCAGGTAGTCGAGCAGGGTCGAGGTCAGCGGCTGGCCGATCGGGTCGTAGACCACCCGCTCGAGCAGCGCCCCGCCCAGGCCCTGGGCGATGCCGCCGCGGATCTGGCCGTCGACGACGTCGGGATTGACCAGCACGCCGCAGTCCTCGACCACCGCGTAGTCGACGACCCGGACCAGGCCGGTCCCGCGCTCCACCTCCACGACGGCGACGTGCGTGCCGTTGTTGAAGGTGTAGGGCGGGCCGGAGTACGAGCCGACCGCGCCCAGCCCCACCTCGACGTCCGCCGGCAGCGTGTGGGTGCCCCAGTACGCCACGGCGGCGACCTCGCTCACCGGCGTCCCGGTGGCCGGGACGCCGCGGACCCCGACGACGCCGTCCACGAGCTCCAGGTCGTCCGGGTCGGCCTCCATGACGTGCCCGGCGAGGACCAGCAGCCGCCGGCGCACCTCCACGGCCGCGGCGTGCGCGGCACCGACCGAGACGACGGCCGACCGGCTGGCCCAGACGCCGCTGCCGTGCGGCACCACGCGGGTGTCGCCGGAGACCACCCGGACGTCCTCCAGGCGGACGCCGAGGCCGTCGGCCACCACCTGCGCGGCCGTGGTGTGCAGCCCCTGGCCCTGGCCGGGCGTGCCGAGCAGCACGGTCACCGACCCGTCGGGCTGGACGGTGACCTCGACCTGGTCGTGCGCGGTGATCGGCGCCCCCTTCGCGCCGTAGAACATCGCCCCGGGCGCGGAGAGCTCGACGAAGGAGGAGAAGCCCACGCCGAGCAGGCAGCCGCGCCGCTCGGCGTCCCTGCGGCGCTCCTCGACGCCGTCGGCCACCATCGCGACGGCCCGCTCCAGCGACTCCAGGTGCGACCCGGAGTCGTACACGTTCCCGGTGGGCGAGGTGTACGGCAGGTCGTCGGGGCGCAGCAGGTTGCGCCGGCGGATCTCGTCAGCGGCCAGCCCCAGCTCCCGCGCCGCCTCGTCGACGAGCAGCTCCATGACCAGGATCGCCGGTGGGTGGCCGACCGCCCGGTAGACCGCGAGCGGGGTCTTGTGGGTGAAGACGACGCGCAGCGAGGAGGAGTAGGCCGGCACCCGGTAGGGCCCCGGCATGATCGTCGCGACCTGGACGCCCTCGGTGACGCAGCCCCGTGGGTACATCGAGTAGGCCCCGGCGTCGGAGACCACCTCGGAGCGCAGCCCCAGGATGTGGCCGTCCGCGTCCACGGCCAGGGCGGCGGTGACCTGCTCGTCCCGGGCCTGGGTGTCGGACTGCAGCGACTCGAACCGGTCCTGCGTCCACTTCAGCGGCCGGCCGAGGACCACGGAGGCGGTCACGACCGCCATCTCGTCGGGGTAGACGAACGCCTTCATCCCGAACGCGCCGCCGACGTGCTCGGTGATGACCCGGACCGCGTTCTCCGGCAGGCTCAGCAACCGGGCGTACAGGGTCTGCAGCATCTGCGGCGCCTGCGTCGACACGCGCACCGTCAGCGTGCGCTCGTCCCGGTCGAAGGAGGCCAGCACCCCCCGCGTCTCCAGGGCGACGGCGGTGTGCCGGCCGGTCTGCACCGCCACCTCGACCACCGCGGCGGCGCCGGCGAAGGCCGCGTCGACGTCGCCGGTGCCGAACGGGGCGGCGAAGCAGAGGTTGGTCCCGAGGTCCTCGTGCACCAGCGGGCTGTCCGGCTCCAGCGCGGCGACCGGGTCGAGCACCGCGGGCAGCTCCTCGTAGTCGACCACGACGAGCTCGGCGGCGTCCTCGGCCTCGGCGCGGCTGCCCGCCGCCACCAGCACGACCGGCTCCCCCACGTGCCGGACGACGCCGGTGGCCAACGCCGTCTGCTCCCCGGCGACCATGCCCGGCCAGGACAGCAGCCCGCGCCAGCCCGGGCAGTAGGGGGCCAGGTCGGCCGCGGTCAGCACCGCCACCACCCCGGGCGCGGCCTCGGCCGCGGCGGTGTCGACCGCGACGATCCGCCCCGAGGCGATCGGCGACCGGACGAAGGCCACGACCGCCTGCCGGGGTTCGTCGACGTCGTCGACGAAGCGCCCGCGCCCGGCCAGCAGCCGCGGGTCCTCGCTGCGGCGCACCCGCTGCCCGACGTACCGGGGCCCGCTCACCGGCCGGCTCCCCCGCCGTAGGCCGGCAGCTCCGCCGCGGCCGCGAGGACGGCGTCGACGACGGTCTGGTAGCCCGTGCAGCGGCACAGGTTGCCGCCGAGGCGCTCGCGCAGCGCCGCGCGGTCCCAGTCCGGCCGCTCGCGCAGCGCCGCCAGCGCCGTCATCAGCAGCCCGGGGGTGCAGAACCCGCACTGCACCGCCGACCGCTCCCAGAAGGCGCGCTGCAGCGGGTGCATCTCGTCGCCGCCGAGACCCTCCACGGTCTCCACCGCGCTCCCGTCGGCCTGCACGGCGAAGACCAGGCAGCTGCGGACCGCCACCCCGTCGAGGATGACGGTGCACGCCCCGCACACGCCCTGCTCGCAGCCGACGTGGGTGCCGGTGAGGCCGAGCTCGCCGCGCAGGAAGTCGGCCAGCGTCGTCCGCGGCTCCGCCGAGCCCGACTCGCGCCGGCCGTTCACCTCCAGCCGCACGCGGACCGGTTGCCCGTGGACGCCGCCTCCCGCACTTCCGCCGCCTCCCGTGGTCACGCTGCCTCCCGTGGTCACGCTGCCTCCCCCGTGACGGCGGCCAGCGCCCGCCGGACCAGCGCCCGGCCGGCCTCCCGCCGGTAGCCGGCCGAGGCGTGCACCTCGTCGCCGACCACGTCCACGCCGTCGAACGCGGCCGCGGCCGCGGCGTCCAGGACGGCGGACGTCGGCCGCTCCCCCATGAGGACCTCCTCCGCGCCGGTCGACCGGACCGGCGTCCCGGCCACGCCGAACAGCACCACGCGGGTACGCGAGCAACGGCCGGCCTCGTCGCGCTCGACCCCGCACACCACGCCGGCGAGGGCGAAGTCGCCGCGCCTGCGGGAGACCTCGTCCACGGTCCAGGCCGCCCCCGGCGCCGGCAGCGGCAACCGCGCGGCGACGACCATCTCCCCCTCGTCGAGCGCGGTGCTGAACGGCCCGGTGAGGAAGTCCGCCGCGGCCACCCGGCGCCGCCCGGCGGGCCCGTCGACCTCCACCTCGCCGTCGGTGGCCAGGAGCAGCGCGGGCAGCTCGGCCGCCGGGTCGGCGTGGGCCAGCGACCCGCACAGCGTGCCGCGGGCCCGGATCTCCGGGTGCGCGACCAGCCCGAGGGTGGCGACCAGCAGCGGGTGGGCAGCGGCGACCTCCGGGTCCCGCTCGAGCTCCCGGTCGGTCACCGCGGCGCCGACGCTCAGGACGCCGTCCTCCCGTCGGGAGCCGCGCAGCTCCGGGATCCGGGTGATGTCGACCAGCAGGGCGGGGGTGGCCAGGCGCAGCGCCATGACCGGCACCAGGCTCTGGCCGCCGGCCAGGACGCGGGCGTCCTCCGCCGAGCCCAGCGCGGCCAGCGCGTCGGCCACGGACCCGGCGCGCACGTGGTCGAAGGGCGCGGCCTTCACCGGCCGCTGCCGGCGGGCGGCGCGGACACCCCGTCCCCTGGGACCACGGGGTCGGAGTGCAGGCCCGACGCCGTCACCCCGGCGAGCGCGCAGACCTCGTCGACGTCGGAGACGTCGCCGCTGACGCCCACCGCACCGACGACCCGGCCGTCGGGCGTGCGCAGCAGGACACCGCCCGCGGCGGGCGCGAACCGGCCGTCGGCGACGGCGGCCAGCGCCGTGAAGAACACCGGCTGCCGCTCGGCGCGCACCCCGAGTTCCCGCGAGCTGAGCCCCATCCCGAGGGCGCCGTAGGCCTTGGCCGTGGCGATCTGGGGGCGCAGGATCCCCGAGCCGTCCTCGCGCTTGAGGGTGACCAGGTGCCCCCCGGCGTCCAGGACGGCGACGGTGAGCGGTGCGGCGCCCATGGACCGCCCGTGCGCCAGCGTCGCCGAGGCCACCACCTCGGCCTGCTCCAGCGTGATCATCGGCGCTCCTCCCTCGATCGGTCGCAGTCCGCGCCCAGCACCTCGAGCAGCGCCGCCGCGTCGGCGGAGGCCAGCCCGAGCTCGACGGCACGGTCGTAGAGCGGGCGGACGGCTGCCAGCACGGGGGTGTCCAGGCCCAGCCGGCCGGCGAACTCGGCGATGACGCCGACGTCCTTGACGAACATCGAGACCTTCGCCGTGGCCGGCTCGTAGGTCCGGTCGACCATCAGCCGGCCGCGCTTCTCGAAGATCACCGAGCTGCCCGCGCCGTCACGGATGGTGTCGTAGAGCTGCTGCGGGTCCAGCCCGGCGGCCTCGCCGAGCGCGAACGCCTCCGCCGTCGCGGCGTTGTGCACGGCCACCAGCAGGTTGGCGACCAGCTTCATCGTCGAGCCGGAACCGAAGGGCCCCAGGTACCGCACCGAGCGGGCGACGGCCTCGAGGACCGGGCGGATCCGCTCGAACCCCGCCTCGTCGCCGCTGCCGAGGACGACCACGTCCCGCTCGAGGGCCTGCGCGCCGGTGCCGCTCAGCGGGCAGTCCAGGAGCACACCCCCGGCCTCGGCGAGCCGGCGTCGGCACGCCTCCTTGACCTCGTGGGGCAGCGTGGAGGTCTCCGCGACGACCAGCCCCGGGCGGCCGGCGTCCGCCAGCGCGGCGACCACCTCGCGGGCGGCGTCCGCCGTGGGCAGCGAGGTGAGGACCAGGTCCGCCGCGGCGGCCACCTCGCCGGCCGAGGCCGCGGCAGTGCCGCCGGCCTCGACCAGCTCCCGCACCCGGCCCGGGTCGACGTCGTACCCCACGACGGCGTGGCCGCGGGCCAGGAGGTGGCCGGCCATCGCTGAACCCATGATCCCGAGCCCCACCATGCCCACGGTCGTCATCTCGGCCTCCCGGGCCGTCCGTGCCGGCCGGTCGCGGTCGCCTCACAGGTCCCGGAGCGCCGCCACGACCGCGTCGAGGTCCGGGAGGACGAGGGCGTCGTCGGTGACCCAGCGGTACCGGACCACCCCGTCGCGGTCGATGACGAAGACCGACCGCTTCGCCAGGCCGGCGTGCCCCTTCCACACGTCGTAGCGCACCCCGTAGTCGGCACACACGGTGCGGTCCCAGTCCGACAGCAGCGGGAAGTCCACGCCCAGGGAGCGGGCGAAGGCCTGCTGCGAGAACGTCGCGGTGACGGCGACCGCGAGGACGTCGGCGCCCAGTGCGCGGATCTCCTCGGCCCGGTGTCCCAACTGGGACAGCTCGGCCGTCTAGACGCTGCCGAAGTCGAAGACGTAGAAGTGCAGGACGACGGGGCCGTGCCGGAGCCGCTCGGCCAGGTCGACGTCGTCGTCGAAGGTGTGCCGGAGCCGGAACGCGGGCGCGCGGTCACCGACGTCGACGGCGGGCGGGGGTGCGTACACCGGGTCCTCCTCACGTCACTCCAGCGGGTGCAGCGGCTGCGGCTCGGTGATGGTCGCGGTGATGGCGCCGAGCAGCTCGGCCTCCAGCCGCACCTGGTCCCCCGGTCGCAGCCACGGGTACTGCTCGGAGCTGTGCACCGTGGACAGCTCGAGGATGCAGCCGGTCCCGACCGTCCCGCTACCGATGACGTCCCCGGTGCGCACCTCGGTGCCGCGCGAGGCGTAGGCGATCATCTGGCCGAAGCTCCAGTAGAGGTCGGCGGCGTTGCCCTTGCTGTAGATCGAGCCGTTCACCGAGGCCTGCATCTGCAGGTCGAAGGACTTCCCCCGGCGGCGGGGCTCGAGCTCGTCGGGGGTGATCAGCCAGGGCCCGAGGCTGGTCGCGGTGTCCTTGCCCTTGACCGGGCCCATGCTGTGGCGGACCTCCTGGGCCTGCAGGTCCCGGGCGCTCCAGTCGCAGAACAGCAGGTACCCGGCGATGTGCTGCTCGGCCTCGTCGGGCGTCAGGTTGGCCCCGGTGCGCCCGATGACCGCGGCGAACTCGAGCTCGAAGTCGAAGTCCGTGCAGCCCGGCGGCATCGGGACGTCGTCGCGCGCGCCCCGGACCGCCGCCGGGTTCTGGAAGTAGAAGACCGGCCGCTGGTACCAGTCGGGGTCCATCTGCAGGCCGTTGGCCTCCCGGTAGGTCCGGACGTGGGTCTCGAAGGCGTAGAAGTCCCGGACCGACGGCGGCACCGGGACGGGCGCGCGCAGCCGGGCCTCTGCCTCGGGGACGACGTCGAGCGGGTCGGACCGCGCCTGCTCGGCCGCCCGGGCCAGCAGCTCGCCGTCGTCGCCCAGCAGGTCGAGCAGCCGGGGAGCCGTGCGCAGTCCGTGCAGGGCGCCGTCGACCAGCACCGCCGGGTGATCCTGGCCGTCGGAGGGTGAGACGTAGGTGGTCCAGCGCACGGGGGGTCCTCCTCGGAGAGCGGGTCGGGGGTCAGACGAACGCGGAGCCGGACCCCGCGAACAGGTCGCGGGCCGGCGGGGGGACGGCGGCCGGCGGGTCCTCGAGGCCCTCCAGCAGGTGGCCCATCCGCCGCTTCTTGGTGCGCAGGTAGACGAGGTTCTCCGGGTTCGGCTCGGTCTGCAGCGGCTCGCGGGCCACGACCTCCAGCCCGTAGCCGGCCAGGCCGCCGTACTTGTCCGGGTTGTTGGTGAGCAGCCGCAGCCGGCGGGCGCCGAGGTCGACGAGGATCTGCGCCCCGACGCCGTACTCGCGGCTGTCGACGGGGACACCGAGGTCGAGGTTGGCGTCCACGGTGTCCCGCCCGGCGTCCTGCAGGTCGTAGGCGCGCAGCTTGTGCCCCAGGCCGATGCCCCGGCCCTCGTGACCGCGCAGGTACACCACCGCGCCCCGCCCCGCGGCGGCCACGCGGGCCATCGCCGCCTCCAGCTGCGGGCCGCAGTCACAGCGCAGGGACCGGAAGATGTCGCCGGTCAGGCACTCGCTGTGCACCCGCACGAGGAGCTCCTCCTCGCCGGCGACGTCCCCGAGGGTGAAGGCCGCGTGCTCGGTGCCGTCGAGGACCGACCGGTAGCTGATGCACCGGAACTCCCCCCACGGCGTGGGCACGCGGGCGTCCCCGGTCCGCTCCACCAGGGCGTCGGCGCGCCGGCGGTGGGCGATCAGGTCCGCGACGGTGATGATCGGCAGCCCGTGCTCGGCCGCGAAGCGGAACAGGTCGGGACGGCGGGCCATCGTGCCGTCGTCGTTGACGATCTCGCAGATGACCCCGGCGGGCTCCAGCCCGGCCAGCCGCGCCAGGTCCACCGACGCCTCGGTGTGCCCGGCCCGCCGGAGGACGCCGCCCTCGCGGGCCCGCAGCGGGAACACGTGACCGGGCCGGTTGAAGGCCGCCGCGCCCACGGCCGGGTCGGCCAGCGCGCGGATCGTCGCGGCGCGGTCGGCCGCCGAGATGCCCGTCGTCGTCCCCGCCGCGAGGTCCACGGTGTGGGTGAACGCCGTCCGGTGCGACTCGGTGTTGCCGCCGCCCACCATGAGCGGCAGGTCGAGGTCGTCGCAGCGCTCCCCGGTCAGCGCCACGCACACCACACCGGAGCCGTGCCGGACCATGAAGGCGAGGTCCGGCGGGCGGGCGTGGGCGGCGGCCATGACCAGGTCGCCCTCGTCCTCCCGGTCCTCGTCGTCGACCACCACGACCATGCCGCCGTCGGCGATCTCCTGCACCGCCAGCTCGACCGGGTCGAACCGCGGCTCGCCGGCGGCCGGCGTCCCGTCGCCCACGTCAGGCCTCGTAGGGGGTCATCTCGTCGAGCGCGGGCTTGACGTGCTCCATGAACAGCTCCAGCTGGCGCACGACGCTCTCGGCCGGCTGCTGCGCCCAGTGGTAGATGAGCACGACGTACTCGGCCGGCAGCTGCCGCCACAGCTCGACGTACTGGTCGCGGACCTGCTCCGGGGTGCCCACCACCCACAACCCGGAGTTCACGACGGAGTCGACGGGGTTGGCCGGGTCGAACTTCATCGGCGTGGTGCCGGCGTACAGGTCGCGGAAGATGTCGACGTCGTACTCGGCGACCATGCGGCGGGCCTCGTCCTCGGTCTCGGCCATCTGCCCCCAGCGCACCAGTGCCTGGTTCTGGCCGAGCGCGTACTCCCGGCCGGCGCCGGCCGCGGCGTCGACGTAGGCCGCCCCGAACTCGGCCGCCCGCTCGATCTTGGAGAAGTAGGTCGGGATGAAGCCGCGCGGGCCGCAGTACTCGATCGTCTCCTTGCTGGCGTTGCTGGAGACGAACACCGGCGGGTAGGGCTTCTGCAGCGGGCTCGGGACGACGCTGACCCGGCGGATCCGGTTGTGCTCGTCCATCTCGCCCGGTGCGCCGAGCTCGCGGGTCGCGGTCATCGTCCAGTCCACGCCCTCGTCGTAGGGGTAGGGCACCTGCCAGCGGCCCTTGGCCTCGACGCTGTCCTGGGTCCAGGACTGGAGCACCAGCTCGACGTTCTCCTCGAAGATCTCCCGGTTGACCTGGTCGTCGGAGAACCGGGCGGCCTTCGTGGCCTCGTCCAGCTCGGCCATCTTCTCCTGGTTGCCCGACGGCGAGAGCGTGGCGCGGGTGCCCAGGTGCTGGCCGAGGATGTTGGTCCAGCGCGCCTGGTAGCCGCGGGAGAAGCCGCAGAAGGAACGGCCGCCGGACAGGTGGTCGATGACGGCGACGTCCTCGGCCACGCGGAACGGGTTCTGCGCGCTCATCGTGTAGCCGAGCTGGCCGACCCGGATGTTCGTGGTCATGGCCGCCCAGTAGGCGTCCAGCAGGCCGGGGTTGGGGCCGACCTCGTAGCCCTCGCTGTGGAAGTGGTGCTCGATCGAGGAGATCCCCCACAGGCCCAGCTCGTCGGCCGCCCGGACGATCGTCGGCATCTCGCGGATCAGCGCCTGGTACCGCTCGGCGTCCCGGCCGAGGGGCCGCTGCTCGATCCGCTCCTCGCGGGTCGCGGCCACCTGGGGGTAGAGCTGCAGGATCACTTTCACCATGGCCGCCGGCCTCCGCTTCCGTCCGGACTGTGGGGTGGGTCACCCCGGTCGAGCAGGGACGCTACGGAGGACGGCGGGGCCTGGCACGTGAGGTCCCGACAGTGTCTGCGCGTCCTCCTTTGTGCCTGCACACAAGCCGGTCGGGCCTCCGGCCACTCGATACTGGCCGCCCTGGACGGCGGTCCCGGGGCCGCCCGGTCGGTTGGGAGACAGCGTGTCCATCGACGAACTCGAGGGCCTGCCGGTGGCCTGGACGCCCCCGCCCGGGGCCTTCGCGGCCTCGCCCGCCGGGCGGATGGCCGCCCGGCACGGCATCACCGACGCGCACGAGTTCGCCGCGCGGGCGGCCGCCGACCCCGAGTGGTACTGGGCCGCGGGGATGGCCGACCTCGGCATCCCGTGGATGCGCCGCTACGAGACCGTGCTCGACCTGTCGCGGGGCCCCGAGCACCCCCGCTTCTTCGTCGGCGGGCAGCTGAACTGGGCCGACTTCGCCGTCGACCGCTGGGTCCGGGAGGGGCGCGGCGCGGCCCGCGCCGTCTGGTGGGAGGGGGACGACGGCGCCACCCGCACGCTCACCTACGCCGAGCTGAAGTCGTCCGTGGACGCGGCCGCCGGCGCCCTGCGCGCCGCGGGCGTCGGCACCGGGGACGTGGTGGCCCTGCTGCTGCCGATGGTGCCCGAGGCCATCGCCACCGTGCTGGCCGCCGCCAAGATCGGCGCGGTCGTCGTGCCGTTGTTCAGCGGCTACGGGCCGCTGGCGGTGCGCGCCCGGCTCGAGGACTCCGGCGCCTCGGTCCTGGTCACGTGCGACGCCGTTCCGCGCCGCGGCCGGCCGGTGCCGCTCAAGGAGGTCGCCGACGACGCCGTCCGGGGCCTGCCCGGCCTGCACACCGTGCTGGTGGTGCGCCGCCTCGGGGTCGACGTCCCCATGACGCCGGGCCGGGACAGGTGGTGGCACGACGCGTGCGCCGTGGCCGAGCCGGTGGAGCAGGCCGAGCCCATGGACGCCGACGCGCCCTGCCTGCTGCTCTACACCTCCGGTAGCACCGGCCGGCCCAAGGGCTGCGTGCACACCCACGCCGGCCTGCCCTTCAAGGTCGCGCTCGAGGCGCGGCACGCCATGGGCGTCGACGAGACCGCGGCGATGCTGTGGCTGACCGACATGGGCTGGGTCATGGGGTCGTTCGTCATCGCGGCGGCGCTGGGCAACGGGGGCACCGCCGTCTTCTTCGAGGGGGTGCCGGACTGGCCCCGGCCCGACCGGCTCTGGGCGGTCGCCGAACGCAGCCGCACCACCGTGCTGGGCATCTCCCCCACCGTCGTCCGCGCGCTCATGGCCCACGGCGACTCCTGGCCCGACCGGCACGACCTCCCGGACCTGCGGGCGATCGGGTCCACCGGGGAACCCTGGAACGTGGGCCCCTGGCACTGGTGCGCCGAGCACGTCGGCAAGGGCCGGGCGCCGATCGTCAACATCTCCGGCGGCACCGAGATCGGCGGGTCGCTGCTGTGCGGCTCGACGTTCCTGCCGGTCAAACCGGCCTCGTTCGCCGGGCCCACCCTCGGCGTCCGCGCCGACGTCGTCGACGAGCGGGGGCAGTCGGTCCGCGGGGAGATCGGCGAGCTCGTCGTCCGCTCGGTGTGGCCGGGCATGACCAGGGGCTTCTGGCACGACGAGGAGCGCTACCGGGAGGCGTATTGGCAGCGCTTCCCCGGCATCTGGCACCACGGCGACCTCGCCTACGTCGACGCCGACGGGTACTGGTACCTGCTGGGCCGGTCCGACGACACGATCAAGGTCGCCGGCAAGCGGCTGGGTCCCGCCGAGGTGGAGTCGCTGCTGGTCGACGACCAGCGGGTCGTCGAGGCCGCCGCCGTCGGGGTCCCGGACGACGTCAAGGGCGAGGCGCTGGTCTGCTTCGTCGTGCTGCACGACGAGGTGGACCCCGACGCCGCCGTCCCGGCGCTGCAGGAGGTGCTCACCGCGGCCCTGGGCAGGGCGATGGCCCCGCGCGCGGTCCACGTCGTCCCGGCACTGCCCAAGACCCGCAACGGCAAGATCCTGCGCCGCGTGGCCCGGGCCTCCTACCTCGGGACGCCGGCGGGCGACCTCTCCTCGATGGAGGACCTCACCGTCCTCGACGGGTGGCCGCGCACGGACACCGCGCCGGTCCGGTGACGAGTGGAAAGCGGAACAGGGGGTTGCGGTGTCCGTAGAGTGGCGTGACCTGCAACACAGCGCCGTGGAGGAGGGATCCGTCGTGGTGCACCCGCCACTCGCCGAGGCCGACGTCCTCCTCGCCGGTGAACCGGCCGCCGCCGAGCTGAGCTCGTGGCTGGACGCGATCGCCGAGATCACCCGGGCGGCCAACCGGGCCGTGCCGCAGGCCGAGCTGCTGGACCTGATCGCCGGGACCACGGCCCGGCTGACCGGCTACGACTTCTGCGCGGTCTTCGTCGCCGACCCCGTGCGGGAGGCGCTGATCATCCAGGGCTCCTACGGCCTGTCCCAGGAGTACATCGACGCCATCAACGCCCGGACGCCGATCCTGCTGCGCCCCGGCGACACCGGCGAGGGCCCCTCCAGCCGCGCCTTCCGCGCGCAGCGGCCGGTCACCGTGCTCGACATCGCCGCCGACGCGCCGTCCCGCTCGTGGGAGACGGTCGCCGCCCAGCAGGGGTACTCGTCGCTGCTGGCGGTGCCGCTGGTCGTGGGCCAGGTCCCGTTCGGGCTGGTCAACTGCTACACGGTGGACAAGCACGACTTCTCCGCGCGCGAGATCATCCTCATGGAGAGCATGGCCAACCAGGCCGGCCTGGCCATCGAGACCACGCGGCGGGTGACCGAGGCCCGCGAGCGGGCCGACCGGCTCGCCGCCGAGGCCGGCGGCCTGACCGCCGAGCTGGACGCCCAGCGCCGCGCCGACGACGACCACCAGGCGCTGCTACGGATCGTGCTGCGCGGCGGCGGACTGAAGGCGATCGCCGAGTCGGTCGCGGCGAAGCTGCGGTGCGGGGTCGCGATCGACGACGCCGGCGGCCGGCTCCTGGCCTCGGCCTGCGGCGTCGGCCGGCCCGACACCGGCCAGCGTCAGGTCGCCGACGCCTACGCCCGAGCCCGGGCACGGGTCGGCGACGAGGTGGACGTCGAGGCGGTCGACGTCCCGGCCGAGGAGGGCCGGCCCGCAGGCTCCGAGGGGCTGGTGGTCCCCGTCGTCGTCGACGAGGAGACCGCCGGGCACCTCTGGGCGCTGCCGCCGGGACAGCCGCTGGGGCCGGCGCAGCGGCGGGCGCTCACCCGGGCCGCCGCGGTCGTGGCGCTGGCGCTGCTCAAGGAGCGCACCGCCCAGGAGGTCGAGTGGCGGCTCTCCCGCGACTTCCTCGACGACCTCCTCGACCCCGGCACCCACTCCTCCGACGCGCTGCTCGCCCGGGCCCGCCAGCTGGGTTCGGACCTGTCGCGGCCACACACCGTGCTGGTGATCCGGCGCGACCCCACCCCCGGCGCGACCGGCGCGGACTCCGAGGACCGGGCCGCCTACGCCCAGCGCGCGCTGCTGTCCCTGGTCCAGCGGACCGGTGCGGCCTGGCGGGGTGCCACGCTCACCGCCACGCGCAGCGACCACGTCGTGGTGCTGTGGGACGACGGGGAGTGCACCCGCTGCGCCAAGGACTTCGCCGAGCACCTCCGCCGGGAGATCCAGGCCTACGCCAGCGGGTGGACGGCGACCATCAGCGTGGGGCCGTCGTGCACCGACGTCCACGAGTACGGCGACGCCTACCGGCTGACCTGCGGCGTGCTGGACCTCGTGCAGCACTCCGAACGCGGCGACCGCGTGGTCTCCCTCGACACGATCGGCGCCTACCGGCTGCTGCTGCAGGTCAAGCGCCCCCGCGAGCTGCAGTCCTTCGCCGACTCCATGCTCGGCACCGTCCGGGCCTACGACCGGCAGCACCAGACCAGCCTGCGGGCGACGCTGGACTCCTACATGTCCCACCGGTGCAACGTCTCGGTCACCGCCAAGGCGCTGCACGTGCACCCCAACACCGTGGCCTACCGCCTGCGGCGGGTGGAGGAGCTGCTCGACCTGGACCTCAGCGACCCGCAGGCGCTGCTGCACCTGCAGCTGGCGCTCATGGTGGAGGCCGTCCTCGGCGACCCCGCCTGACCGGCGGCCCGGCCTGACGGGCGGCCCGGCCCGCCGCCGGTCGAGGCCGGGTCAGCGCGCGGAGCCGCCCAGGTGCTCCCCCAGGAACCGGGCGCCCTGCTCGGCGGCGAGTTCCAGGTGGCTCTTGTTCGTGTACATGACCATGTGGGAGCTCTCGTTCATCACGAAGAGCTCCTTCTTCGCCGTGGGGATCCGGTGGAACGCGTCGATCTCCCAGTCCCACGCGGTGATGTCGTCGTTCTCGGCCACGATCATCAGAGTCGGCGTGTCGAGGATGCGCCGCACGTAGGGGAACACGGTGTAGTCCCAGAGCAGCTCCACCGACTGGACGGTGTTCCAGTGCTCGTGGTTGGGCGCGTCGGTGGCCTTCAGCCCGGCGAAGCCGCTGGTCACCTCGGGGAAGGGCCAGACGCACGCCTCGGCCGCCGGATCCTCGCTCGACATGGGGATCGTGCCGTGCTCCCCGGTGGCGAAGCGCGCACGGCGGTCGGCCAGGACCGTCTCGCGGAGCCGCCGGAAACCGAGGGCACCGTGCACCCGTTCCATCGTCCGCCAGCCGTCGACCACCGGGATGGTGGAGACGATCGCCCGCACCCGGGGATCGGTCGCCCCCACGACCAGGGCGTGGCCGCCGCTGTAGGAGATGCCCCAGACCCCGATCCGGTTGCGGTCGACCATCGGGAGGGTCTCGGCGTGGCTGATGGCGTTCTTGTAGTCCTCGATCTGCCGCCACGGGTCCAGGTGCTGGCGCGGGGTCCCGTCGCTCTCCCCGAAGTTGCGGTAGTCGAAGACCAGCGCCGCACACCCCCGGTCCACGAACGCCCGTGCGTAGGTCGGCTGGACGAGCTCCTTGACGTAGCACCAGCCGCCGGCCATGACGACGAGGGGGAACGGCCCCTCGCCCGGGGGCAGGTACAGGTGGCCCCGGACCGTGGTGCCCTCACTCGAGAACTGCACGTCCTCCGGCATGGCGACTCCTCCTCCATCCACCACTCCCCACTGACGGCTCAGCGGGGGGCGAGCTGGGTCATGGCCCGGCGCACCGCGGCGACGTAGCCCTCGTCGCCCTCCACCGGGTGCGGGACGACGGCGACGGTCGCCGCGTCGGTCTCGTGCCAGGCCGCGAGCTGCTCCCGGCACCGCGCCGGCGGCCCGACCAGGCAGTACTCGTCGACCAGCCGGTCGGAGATCGCCGCGCGCAGCCCGGCCTGGTCGTCGGCGGCGAACGCGGCGGCGATCGCCGCGGCCTCGGACTCGTAGCCGGCGCGGGCCAGCGCGCTGTTGTAGCTGGGCAGCCCGACCCAGTAGCCGAGCGAGGCCCGCGCGGCGTCCCGCGCCGCCGCCAGGTCCTCGGTGACGAACGCGTGCACGGTGGCCTCCACCACCGGCGCCGGCCGGCCGGTGCGCTCCCCCGCGCGGGCGGTGGCCGCGGCCAGCACGGCCAGGCCCGAGCGGGGGACCAGCCAGGCCATGACCCCGTCGGAGACCATCGCCCCGGCCTCGGCCATCCTCGGGCCGACCGCGGCGGTGTACACCGGCACGGGATGCTCCGGGAGCCGGAAGTCCAGCAGCTCCCCCTGGTAGACCTGCGGGGGGAGGTCGGGGTAGCGCTCCCGGCCGCGGCCCGTCAGCACGGCCTTGACGTCCCGGACGTAGGCCGGCAGGTCCTCGCTGGAGCGGCCCACCTCGACGCCGAGCGCGGCCAGCCGGACCTTGTGCCCCAGGCCGAGGCCCAGCACGAACCGGCCACCGGAGAGGTCCGCGGCGGTCACCGCCATCTGGGCGGTGACGACCGGGTGGCGCAGGTAGCTGATCGCCACGCAGCTGCCGACCCGGATGCGGCTGGTGCCCAGCAGCATGGCCAGGTCGATCGACAGGGTGTCGGTCAGCGACTCGGTCGTGTAGAAGGCGGCGTAACCGGCCTCCTCCGCCACCCGGGCCAGCTCCACGAACTCACAGGTCCGCGCGGGGACGAAGGTGGGCAGCGCGACGCCGGTCTCGGCCATGCGGGCAGGGGTCTCCCTCGGGGGTGGACGACGGTCACAGCGAGAGGTACTGCTCCATCCAGGCGGGGTCGCGGCGCAGCTCCGCGGCGTTCCCCGAGTGCACGATCACGCCGGAGTCGATGACGTAGACCCGGTCGGCGAGCTCGAGGGCCATCTGGGCGTTCTGTTCCACGAGCAGGACGCCGTGCCCGCCGTCGGCGATCTGCCGGAGGGTGGTCCCCATGTCGGCGGCGATGTTCGGCGCCAGCCCCTGGGTCACCTCGTCGACCAGCAGCAGGTTGCGCCCGCAGATGAGCGCCCGGCCGACGGCGACCATCTGCTGCTGGCCGCCCGAGAGCCGGGAGGCGTCGCGGTCGAGGTGCGGTTCGAGCTGGGGGAAGACCTGCAGGGCCCGCTGCACCGCCGCCTGTTGCTCGGCCTTGGGCACGCGCGAGCCCAGTGCAGCGAGGCGGAAGTTCTCCCGCACGGTGAGCCCGGGGAACATCCGGCGGTCCTCGGGGACGTAGCCGACCCCGGTCTGGGCGACGGTCTCGGCCGGCAGCCCCACGACGTCCCGGCCCGCGCAGCGGATGTGCCCGCCGCGCACGGTGACCAGCCCCATGATCGACTTCACCGTGGTGGTCTTGCCGGCCCCGTTGCGACCGAGCAGCGCGACCAGCTCGCCCTGCTGCACGGTCAGCGAGACGCCCTGCAGCACGTGGGCCAGCCCGTAGTAGGACTGGATGCCCTCGACCTCGAGCAGCGCCTGCCCGGCGGCGTCCGCCCGCTCGGCGCGGCCGGCGCCCTGGGCGGTGCTCACCGGCTGCCCGTCAGGTAGACGGCCTGGACCTCGGGATGGGTCCGGACCTCCTCCGGCGTCCCCTCGAAGAGCTTGCGCCCCTGGTGCAGGACGGTGATCCGGTCGGCGATCGAGAGGATCACGTCCATCTTGTGCTCGATCATCAGGATGGTCACGTCCCGGTTCAGCTCCTGCACCAGCTCGACGGTCGCGGCGGTCTCCGGTGGGCTCATCCCCGCCGTCGGCTCGTCGAGCAGGAGCAGGCGGGGCGAGGTGGCCAGCGCGATGGCGAGGTCGAGGCGGCGCTGGTCGCCGTGGGAGAGGTTGCTGGCGATGAGGTCCCGGTCGCGGGCCAGCCCGATCCGCTCCAGCACCTCCTCGGTGCGCCGGGTGACCGCCTTGATCCCGTCGGCGGGGCGCCAGAACACGTAGGAGTGGGAGGCCGCCTGCGCCGCGATGCGCACGTTCTCGAAGACGGTGAGCAGCGGGAACACCGTGGTGATCTGGTAGGACTTCGCCAGCCCCTTGCGGGCCACCTTCGAGTACGGCATGCCGGTGATGTCCTCGCCGGCGAACCGCACCCGCCCGGCGCTGGGCCGGGTGTGCCCGGTGAGCAGGTTGAACAGCGTCGTCTTGCCCGAGCCGTTCGGGCCGATGATCGCGTGCAGGCTGCCCTCGGGGACCTCGAGGGAGACGTCGTCCACCGCGTGGATGCCGCCGAAGGAGCGGTCCAGCCCCTCGGCCTGCAGCACCAGGTCGCTGGCCGGCCGGCTCACCGTGCCGCCCCCCGTCCCCGCCGGAACAACCCGGGCAGTGTCTGTGTGAGCAGCCCCCACAGCCCCTGCGGGAAGGCCAGGACGCAGAGGACGAAGATCGCGCCGACGATCAGCTGCCAGGAGGCGAACGTGCGGCTCAGGCTGCTCTCCAGGAGCAGGTAGACGACCGCCCCGAGGAACGGCCCGAACAGCGACGCCCGGCCGCCGAGGATCACCATGAACAGCACCACGCCGGACAGCAGCCAGTACGGCTGCAGGCCGACGAAGTTGTTCAGCATCGCGAACAGGCCACCGGCCAGCCCGGCGACCGTGCCGGCGACGACGAAGGTGACCAGCTGGACCAGGCGGGTGTTGTAGCCGCAGCCGCGGGCCCGCTCCTCGTTCTCCCGGATCGCCTGCAGCACGCGGCCCATCGGTGACTCGGTGTAGAGGATCAGCGCGGCGAAGACGACCAGCACGACCACCGCGGTGAACACGAAGAACGTGAGCGGGTCGCGCAGCGCGTTGAGCTCGATGCTGACGCCCGGGAGCCACAGTGTCGAGACGGGGATCCCCGACAGCCCGTCGTCCCCCCGGGTGACGCTGTCCCACTGCAGCGCGATGAAGAAGCCGAGCTGGGCGAAGGCCAGCGTGAGCATCGAGAAGTACACCTCGGACCGGCGCAGGCACACCGCCCCGACCAGCAGGGAGAGCACCGCCATGCTCAGCGCCGAGACCAGCATGGCGACCCACGCACTGGTGCTCACGTGCAGGAGCACCAGCCCCGCCGCGTAGCCACCCCAGGCGAAGGGCAGCGCGTGGCCGAAGGACACCAGGCCGCCGTAGCCGACGAGCAGGTTCAGCCCCGCGGCCCACAGGCCGTACACGAGCATGCCGATGGCCAGGCTCGGGTTCGGGACGGTGAACATGACGACCACCGCGAGGACCACGAGCAGCACCAGCTGTCCCCAGGTCCAGCGCGCCGGTCCCCTGCCGCTGGCACGGGCGAGGGTGACCGCCGCCGCCCCCGTCTCCGGGGTGCCGTCCGAGGCGGACGTCCGCAGGTCGGTCATGTCGCCCCCAGCAGGCCGCGCGGTCGGAACGTCATCACCAGGATCATCAGCACGAACGGCACGATCCCGGCGTAGATGCTCGCGTAGAGGGTGGTCACGGAGACCAGGACGCCGATCAGCAGCCCGGCGACGACGGCGCCCCAGAAGCTGCCCATGCCGCCGACCACGACCACCACGAACGCGAGGATGAGGATGTCGGCGCCCATCTCCGGGTAGACGCCGGTGATCGGCCCGGTGAGGACGCCGGCGATGCCGGCCACCGCGACACCGAGGGCGAACACCAGCGTGCGGTAGCGGTCGAACCGCACACCCAGCGCCCGGATCATCACGTGGTCGCGGATGCCCGCCCGCACGACCAGACCGACGTTGGTGCGCTGCAGGAACAGCCACAGCCCGGCGACGACCAGGCCGACGACGACCACGACGAACAGCAGGTAGGCCGGGATGGGCCGGCCGAACCCCAGGGGGACCTGGAAGTCCAGCAGGCCCGGCGACGGGACTCGGCGGCCACCGGAGCCGGCGATCAGCCGCACACCCTCGATGAGGATGTAGGTCAGGCCGAAGGTGAGCAGCAGGGCGTCGACCTGGTCGCGCCCGTACATCGGCTTGATGATCGTCCGCTCCAGCACCGCACCCAGCGCGGCCATCACGACGGGCACCAGGAGCAGCGCCGGCCAGATGCTGCCGGTCGCCGCGGCCAGGTACGAGGTGACGTAGGCGCCCACCATGTACAGCGCGCCGTGGGCGAAGTTGATGAACTCCAGCAGCCCGAAGATCAGGTTCAGGCCGAGCGCGAGCAGCACGAGCAGTGCGCCGCTGACGAGGCCCAGCACGAGCTGGGAGAGCAACTGGTCCATGCGCCTCCTTCCTGGTGGGGTGCCGCCGGACGGACCGGCCGCCCCGTGGCTGTCGCGACCGGCCGGTCAGCCCACGCGCTGGAACTCGGTCTTCACCTCGTCGCAGGTGGGGGCGTACTCCTCGGTCCCGGGGGCGGTCGCCACGACCTCGCGGTAGCCGAACTGGGCGTCCCCGCCGCGGCTCTCCGCCTCGTCGGCGGCCAGGCCCTCGAGGATGTAGATCGGGATCAGCGCCTGGTGGTCGCACGCCCGGATGGTCATGTCGCCCTGGCCGAGGGAGACCTCGACGCCCTCCATCCCCTCGCGGAAGGCCTCGGGGGTGTCGTTGCCCTGCTCGACCTGCTGGGCGATGAGGTTCACCGCGTTGTAGGTGTAGACGCCGTAGCCACCCGGCACCGCGCCGTACGCCTCCCGGTAGGCGTCGACGTACTCCCGCACGCCCTGGTCGTCGACGTTCCAGTAGAAGGCCGCCATCGCCCAGGTGTTGTCGATCAGGTCGAACCCGAGCTCCTGGTCGAAGCTGAGGTCCTCGAGGGTGAAGAAGGTCTTGAACCGGTCGGTCAGGCCGAACTGGTCGGCCTGACGCAGGAAGCTGACCTGGTCACGGCCCACACCGCCGAACACCAGCACCTGGGCGCCGGAGCCCTCGATCGTCGGGATGTAGGGGTTGAAGTCGGTGGTGCCCAGCGGGAAGTACGCCGTGCCGGCCACCGAGCAGCCCTGCTGCTCGGCGATGGCGTTCTTGTAGCCGGCCTCCTGCTCGTAGCCGAACGCGTAGTCCGGCAGCAGCAGGAAGACGCTCTGGCCCAGCTCGCTGCAGATGAACGGTGCCGCGGCGTTGGTCGTCTGCGAGGGGACCGGGGCGAGGTGGTAGGTGATCGCCGGGTCGAAGTTCGGCGGCCGGTTGAGCTGCTCGGTCTGGCACGCGCCGAGGTAGGGGACGCCGGCCTGCGCGGCGATCTGGTTCATCGCCAGCGTCGTGGCCGCCGAGACGCAGCCGGTGAGGAAGTCGACCTGCTCCTCCTGGACCAGGGCCTGGGCCTCGCGCAGGGCCACGTCGGGCTTGAGCTGGTCGTCCCGGACGACGAGCTCGATCGGCCGGTCGCCGATCTGCCCGCCGAGCTGCTCCACCGCGAGCTCCGCGCCGTTGCGCTGCTCCTCGCCCAGCTGCACGTAGGCGCCGGTCAGCCCGGTGATGACGCCGATGCGGACGGGCTCGGTCGAGCCGCCCCCGCCTCCCCCGCCGCCACCGTCGCCCCCGGCCACCGTTCCGCCGCAGGCGGCGACCAGGAGCGCCACCCCCGCCACCCATCCGGCCTTAGCCCGCATGGCACCCACCTCTCGCCGTCGACAGGGTGGGCGAACCCTACGAGCCGGGACGTGACGCACGTCTCATGGACGCGCACATGATCACGACGGTGCGACTTGTGGGACCGCACAACCACAGCGGCAGCGGCGTGCGGTTGCATGCGCGTGGGTGCGGCCGGGGCGCGCCGTCCCGACCTCCTGCGTCGAAGGCGGTGCCGCATGCAGATCGGCCTGTTCCACTCCATCCAGTGGCCCGAGGGCAGCGACCAGCGCGAGCGGTACGACCAGGCTCTCACCCAGGCCTGCCACGCCGACGCGGTGGGCTTCGACTCGGTCTGGCTGACCGAGCACCACTTCAGCCGGCACGGCATCGTGTCCGACAGCCTCACCGTGCTCGGCCACCTCGCCGCCCGCACCAGCTCGGTGCGGCTGGGGACGGCGGTGTCGGTGCTCCCGCTCCACCACCCGCTGCGCTTCGCCGAGTCGGCCGCGACGGTCGACCAGCTCAGCGGCGGCCGGCTCGACCTCGGCATCGGGCGCGGCTACCAGCCCGGGGAGTTCCGCGGCTACGGGGTGGACATCGCCGAGAAGCACGACCGCTTCGCCGAGGCCCTCGACGTCCTCCAGCGGGTGTGGGCCGCCGACGGGCCGATCTCCCACTCCGGGCGGTACTGGTCCTTCGAGGACGCCTCCCCCCAGCCGCGGCCGGTGCAGCAGCCGCACCCACCCCTGTGGATGGCCACCGACAGCCCCGACGGCCTGGCCCAGTGCGCGGCCAACGGGTGGGGCGTCCTGCTCCCCCAGGGCACGTCCCTCACGGTCACCGCCGGCCAGGTGAAGCGCTGGGCCGAGGCCCTGGCCGGGGTCGGCGCCGGGCTCGAGGACGGCCGGGTGTACCTGGCACGGGCCACGCACGTGGCCCCCACCGACGAGCAGGCGTGGGCCGAGGCGGAGGGCCCGTACAAGGACTTCCTGGGCTACGCCGACAAGCTGCGGCGCGCGCAGGCCGGCAGCGACCCGGGCGGGCGCAGCCCCTTCGACCTGGACGCCGACCTGCGCGACAGCGCGCTGTTCGGCAGCCCCGACACGGTCCTCTCCCGGCTGCGCGAGATCCGGGAGCTCGGCGTCGACCGGGTGATGCTCTTCCTGCACATGGGCGGCCTGCCGCACGAGCAGATCATGTCCTCGCTCGACCTGCTGGCGGCCGAGGTCCTCCCCGTGGTCCGGGGGTGGTGACCGTGCCCGCGCCCGTCGTCGACGCCCAGGTCCACGTGTGGCTGCCCGAGGCGCCCGACCGGCCGTGGCCGCCCGGGGGCGCGGAGCGGGCCACGGCCATGCACCGCGCCGAGCCGATCAGCGGCCCGGCCCTGCTGCGGGAGATGGGCGAGGCCGGGGTCGACCGTGCCGTCCTCGTCCCGCCGTTCTTCGAGGGGTACCGCAACGACTACGCGGTGGCCTGCGCGACCGAGGCGCCCGACGCCTTCCGTGTCATGGCCCGCGTCGACCTGCGCACCGGCGACCCCGGCCCGGTGCGCGAGCTGCTGCGCGACCCGGTCGTCGCCGGCGTCCGGCTGGTGTTCCTGCCCGCGGACGCCGGCCGGGTGGACGACCCCGGCGCGGAGTGGCTCTGGGAGTTCGCCGAGGCCGAGGACGTCCCGGTGATGTTGCTGGCCTCAGGTCAGCCGCGCGAGCTGGGTGACCTGGCGCGGCGCCGGCCGGGGCTGCGCCTGGCCGTGGACCACCTGGGCCTGACCGGGCAGGCCACCGACGCGGCCGCCGCGCCGGAGATCGCGGAGCTCGCCGGCCTGGCCGGGCTGCCCAACGTCTCGGTGAAGGTCACCGCGGTCCCCTGCTACAGCACCGAGTCCCACCCCTGGCCGGCGATGCACCCGCACCTGCGGCGGCTCCACGACGCCTACGGGCCCGAGCGGCTGTTCTGGGGGTCGGACCTGTCGCGGCTGCGGGGCTCCTACGCCGACCTGGTGCGGCTGTTCCGCGAGGACCTGGACTTCCTGTCCGGCTCCGACGTCGAGGCGGTCATGGGGGGCAGCGTGCTGCGCTGGCTGGGCTGGCCGGCCTGACCGCCGTCCTGCTCGGGCTGCTCACCGCCCTGCTGTTCGGGACGGCGGCCTACCTGGGACCGGTCCTCGGCCGCCGGTACGACCCGGGTGCGGTGCTGGCCGCGGGCCAGGTCTCCGCCGTCGTCGCGGCCGCCCTCGTCGTCGCGCTGCTGCGCGCGCCGGTGCCGTCGGCCGGCGCGCTGGTGTTCGGGCTGCTGGCCGGGGTGGCCAACGGGCTGGCCCTGCTGTCGATGTTCGAGTGCGCGCAGCACCTGCGGCTGTCGGTGATGGCGCCGATCGGCGCGTCGGGGGGTGCGGTTCCCGTCGTGGTCGCCCTCGCCCTCGGGGAGCGCCCGCAGGTGTGGCAGCTGGCCGGCATCCCCCTCGCCCTGCTCGGGGTCGTGCTGGTCGCGGCCGGCCAGTCCGGTGGCTCCGGTGCGGACCCGCCCGGCGGACGGCGCGTGCGGGGGTTGTGGCTGGCGGCGGCGTGGGCGCTGCTCTACGGCGTCTTCCTGAGCCTGTTCGCCGAGGCGGTGGCCCTCGGCGGCACGAGCACGGCCGGCGCGATGTGGGCGGTGCTGACCAGCCGGGCGATGCTGCTGACCACCGTCGTCCTGGTGCCGCTGGCCCGCCGGTCGCCGCTGCGGCTGGCCCGCTCGGCGCTGCCCCTGGTGACCCTCAACGGGCTGCTGATCCTCGGCGGGGTCACCGCGTTCGCGGCGGCCACCTCGGCGGGCCTGGTGAGCGTCGTGTCGGTGCTGGCGACGCTGTCCCCGCTGGTGACGGTGGCGCTGGCCGTCGTCCTGCTGCGGGAGCGGCTGGGCACCGGCCAGCAGGCGGGCCTGGCGACGGCGACCGCGGGCGTGGTGCTGCTCGCCGCCGGCTGACCGGCACCGCGCCCCGGCCGGTCCCGGTCAGCTCGCCAGGATGGCGGCGGTGATCCGCTCCGGGGTCAGCGGCAGGTCGCGGACGCGGACGCCGACGGCGTCGGCGAGGGCGTTGGCCAGGGCGGCGGTCACCGGTCCCCCGGTCACCTCGCCGGCGCCGAGCGGCGGCTCGCCCGGCCGGTCCAGCAGCGTCACGTGCACGCGGGGCACGTCCGGGAAGCGCAGGACCGGGTAGCCGTCCCAGTCCCGGCTGGTGACCGTCCGGTCGTCGACGGACACCTGCTCCAGCAGCGCCCAGCTCGTCGCCTGGATCGCGCCGCCCTCCAGCTGGTTGGCCAACCCGTCGGGGTTGACCACCTGCCCGGCGTCCACGGCGACCCACAGGTCGGTCACCCGCAGCTCGCTGACCGCCTCGACCCGCGCGACGACCGCGCAGTAGCCGCAGAAGCCCTTGTAGCGGGAGTAGCCCACCCCCCACCCCACCGACTCCGCCGGCTGCCGGTCGGCCCACCCCGACCGCTCGGCGACCGCCCGGAGGACGGCGCGGGCCCGTTCGTCGGCCAGCTGCCGCACCCGGTACTCCAGGGGGTCGACCCCGGTCCGGGCCGCCAGCTCGTCCACGGCCGACTCGATCGCGAAGACGTTGACGGTGGCGCCCAGCCCCCGCAGCGCGGAGGTCCGCAGCGGCCCCTCCAGCACGCGGTGCGCGCGGACGTCGAGGTCGGCGACGCGGTACTCGGGGACGGCGTCGCGGGCGTTGCCCCCGCCGGTGGCCAGTGGCGGGTCCGCGGCCGGGTCGGCCGTCTCCGCGGCGGCGAGGCGGGCGCCGAGCAGCCCCGGGCGGCCGTCGGTGCCGGGCCGGCTGAGGTGTCCGTTGCCCCAGGTGCCGGAGGCCCAGGTCGCCAGGTCCCCGCGCTCGTCCACACCGGCCTCGACCGTCACCGCCATCGCCGGCCCGTAGGGCTCCCAGGCGAACTCGTCCTCGCGCGACCACACCACCTGGACCGGCCGGCCCGGCACGGCCCGGGCGAGCAGCGCCGCGTCGCAGGCGACGTCGTCGGCGCTGTTGTGCCCGTAGCAGCCCGAGCCCTCGACGTGCCGGACGACGACGCCGCCCGGGTCCAGGCCCAGTGCGGTGGCGAGCGCCCGCCGCAGGGGGTGGATGCCCTGGCTGGCACACCAGACCTCCAGCCGGTCGCCGTCCCAGCGGGCGACGGCGCAGCCCGGCCCGATCGAGGCGTGGGCGAGGTAGGGGCGGGTGTAGGTGGCCCGCAGCCGAGCGACGACCCGGTCGCCTGCCGCCGGGTCGCGCCGCCGCGCCACCTCGGTGCACTCGGCGTCCTGCCCCACCAGCTCGCCCGGCAGCCACCCGGCCCGGCCGCCGCGGTCGGCCCAGCGGGCGCCGGTCCGCAGCAGCTCGGCCGCGCGCACCGCCTCCTCCTCCCGGGTCGCCACGACGCCGAGGAAGTCGCCCTCCCGGACCACCGCGACCACCGCGGGCAGCTCCCGCACCGGCCCGTCGTCGCACGCGACCAGCCGAGCCGAGGCCGTGGGCGGCCGCACGACCCGGCCGCAGAGCTGACCGGGCAGGGCCAGGTCGTGCACGAACACCGCGGCCCCGGTCAGCTTCGGCGGCAGGTCGACCCGCGGCAGCGGGCGGCCGACGACGGTGTGCCGGGCAGGGTCCTTGACCGGCGCCGTGCCGGACACCGGGACGTCGAGGGCGGCCCGGTCCAGCAGGTCGGCGTAGGTCCCGCAGGGGCGCCCCGCGTCGTCGCGCACCTGCCCGTCGACCACCGTCAGCCGCCCGGCCGGGATGCCGGTGCGGGCCGACGCGGCGTCCAGCGCGCAGGCCCGGACCTCGGCACACACGGCCCGGACCGCGGTCCCGGAGTCCATGACCGACCGGCTCCCGGCGGTCAGCCCCTCGTCGGGTCCGCGGTCGGTGGCCGCGGGCGCCACGACGATCCGCGCCGGGTCGACGTCGAGCTCCTCGGCGGCGATCTGCACCAGCGCCGTGCGGATCCCCTGCCCCAGCTCCACCTTCCCGACCCACAGCAACACGCCGCCGTCGGGCGGGAACTCCAGCCACGAGGACAGGAGGGGGTTCGCGCGCAGGCTGGGCCCGGGTGGATCGGGCACCGTGGCCACGGGGGACGGCGCCGGGCCGCTCACGACGCGCCCGCCCGGCCCGGCAGGGGGCCGAACGCCGGCGGCGGGACCCGGCGGCGCGAGGCCGCCTCGTAGGCCGAGGCGACCTGGAGGACGACGTCCTCCCGGCCGGGCTCGGCCCGGAAGACGAGCGAGAACGGCAACCCCGGCTCGGGCACGGTGCTCGCCCGGTCGGACTCCGTCGGCAGGTACTCGGTGCGGTCGGCGCTGAGCGTGAACACCGGGTCGTGGACGGTCCGGACGTAGCCCGCCGGGACCAGGACCTCGGTCAGCCCGGCGTTGGGCCCGGAGAAGGACTCCGGCCGGAGGTTCTGCGGGGTGCCCGGCTCGATGGCGGAGCCGATCCGCCCCGGGGGCAGCGGGGTGTGCAGCCGGACGAGGACGTCGAGGTGGTTCTCGAGCAGGACCATCATGTCCACCCGCCGCAGCAGCTCGCGGAGCATGACCCGCTCGGGGATGCCCTGCCGCTGGTCGAGCGGGTTGCGCACGTCGCTCACCTCCTCCCAGTTGCGCCACCAGGCCCGCTGGTCGTCGCCCCAGAACTTCGAGCGGGCGTTGAGCGTGGCGAAGTCGACGAGGGTCTCGGTGTGGCCCCGTGCGCGCCAGTCGGCCGCGCGGCGGGTCAGGTACTGGGGGATGTGGAAGCGGAAGGCCATCGCCAGCTCCTGGTCCTGGACCGTGGCGAGGTCCAGGTTCGCCGGCGCGGCGATGCGCTCGTCGGCGAGCTCGACCAGGTAGTCGACCGGCTGCATGCTGCCGGTCCCGAACACCCGCCCGGGCATGAACTCCGTCGGGACGACGGCGGCCGCGACGTCCGCGAACAGCGGCTGCCCGTCCGGACGCAGGCGGAACAGCAGGTCCGGCAGGAAGACCGGCACCAGCCGGGCCAGCGCCCGCCGGAAGTCGGTTCCCATCGGCTCCACGCCGGGGTCCGGCGGCCAGAGCGGGTCGGCGGACTCGACGAGGGTGGCCCCGAGGTGCCGGCCGAGGACCTCCGCGATCTCCGCGGCCGCTCGCGGGGGGATCACCGAGGAGGCGGGGGCGTCCGGGCGGGTGAGCATGGACTCGCGGATGACGCCGATCCGCGTGCCGCGCAGCGCCCCGGCCTCCCCGGTGCGCCGGGCGTGCGGGGCGTAGGCGGGCAGCACGCTGGAGCGCGGCACGGTGGTGTGGGGGTCCCGGGGGTCGTAGTAACCCTCGACGGGGTCGCGGAGCGCGTCGAGGACCCGAGCGGCGTCGTGCAGCGTCCGCGCGAGGACCCCGGTCCGGTCGACGTGGATGTCGGCGCCGATGGCCCCGCCGTCGAAGCCGAGCATCGCCTTGTGCGGGAGGACCAGCGCGACGGCGTTGTGGTTGGCCGGGCCCCGGCACGACGCCCGGGTCTCCTCACCCAGGCTGCACATGACGAGGTTGGCGCTGACCGAGACGCCCGACCCGGAGCTCGAGCCCAGCGACGCCGACCGGGTGGTGTCGTAGGGGTTGGCCGGGTTCCCGGCCCAGGTGCTGCGCTGGTAGCCGAGGGTGGAGGGCAGCACGGCGTCGGGCCGGTGGCGGCCGCCCGGGTCGCCGACCCGGCCGTTGTACTCCGTGCAGATCGCCTTGGCGTAGATGATCGCGCCCTTCGCGCGCAGCTGGGCGACCAGCGCGTGGTCGCGCGCCGGGAAGTCGATGTCGAACCGGGCGTCGGCGCCACCGGTCGTGCGCATGTCCGCGGTGTCGAAGGGGTCCTTGAAGGAGAAGACGACCCCGT
Organism: Geodermatophilus sp. SYSU D00697; assembly: GCF_054050175.1. Lineage (NCBI taxonomy): Bacteria > Bacillati > Actinomycetota > Actinomycetes > Geodermatophilales > Geodermatophilaceae > Geodermatophilus > Geodermatophilus sp. SYSU D00697. Next base: position 7,472 of record NZ_JBJGYV010000045.1, on the reverse strand, counting down.
ACATCGGCATCGCCTCGAGGTCGGGGTCGCGGCCGTACGCGGCGTCGAGCGCGGCGGCCTGCTCCAGCGCGTCGGGTTGCCGGCGGAACAGCTCGCACACCGCCGGCGCGTCCGGGGGCAGCGGCCCGTCGTCGGGGTGGCGGTCGAAGTCGCCGCGGCAGGTGACCGAGCGCTCGCCCCGGATGTTCAGCGTGGCCAGCGCGTTGAGCTGGCCGCCGTCGGGGATCCCGACGATCATCCCGAACTGCTGCTGCACCTCCGGGTCGGAGGCGGTGGCCTCCATCCGGCCGAACTCGAGCGGCGGCCCCTCGTACTTGTCGAGGTCCGGGAGGATCGTCGCGGCCGCGACGGTGTCCGTGGGGAACCGCAGCGGGGCCCCGGCCCGCACGGTGCCGGGAGCGGGGGGCACCGGGGCGCCGTCCGGGGTCACGAGCAGGCTGGCCACGCCGTTGTAGGCGCGGGCCCGGTCGATGTAGTGCTGCACGATCTCGACGCAGGTGGTCTCCCCGGCACGGAGAGCCCGGTGGAGGTCCTCGATCGTCGCCTCCTCCAACCGGAAGGGCCCGCCGGTGGTGTCGTCGGTCATGGGTCGTCCCGTCCGTGGTCGGTGGTGGATGACGCGGGGTCACCGGCGGGCCGGTCGTCGGCGAGCGCGGTGGCGGCCTGCTCCACCGCCCGGAGGACACGGCCGTGGCTGCCGCAGCGGCACAGGTTGCGCTCCAGCGCCCCGGCGACCGCCGGCCGGGCCGGAGCTGCCTCGTCCCGGAGGAGGGCGCACGCGGAGACGAGGATGCCGGAGGTGCAGTACCCGCACTGGGCCGCCTGCAGGTCCAGGAAGGACCGCCGCAGGGCCTGCATGACCGGGTCCTCGGCCAGCCCCTCGACGGTGACGACGTCGTGTCCCTGCGCGGCCTCCACCGGGAGGTCGCACGAGGGCGTCGGGTGCCCGTCGAGCAGGACCATGCAGGCGCCGCACTGAGCCAGCCCGCAGCCGAACCGGGAGCCGCGGAGGCCGAGGTCGTTGCGGAGGAGGTAGAGCAGCGGCGCGTCCCCGCGACAGGTCACCTCCGCCTCCCGGCCGTTCACGCGCAGGCGGAAGGTCGCCTCCGCGGGCGGCCTCCGGGCCGTGGCCCACGCCGGGCGGCTCACCCGAGCACCTCGTCCAGCCAGCCGGCGACCAGTTCGCCGACCGCGGCCTCCTGCCCGGTGTAGAAGTGGTCGCAGTCGGCCAGGATGCGCACGTCGACCGGCCCACCCGCCACCTCGGCGAACCGTTCGGCCGGGTACATCCCGGGGTCCTCCTGGTCGCCCCGCACGAAGAGGACCGGGCAGGTGGTCTTCGCAGCGTTGTCCAGGAGGACGGGGAGGTTCTCCGCCAGGTCCACGAAGGACCCCGCCGTGATCACGTAGAACCAGCCCGGCAGCAGCAGCAGCTCGTCGGGCCGGCCGGCCGCCACCAGGTCGTACGCCTGCCGGGTCAGCTCCGGGAGCCGGTCGCCGGCCAGCAGGCCGAGGGCCGAGCCGCGCCGGAACATCTCCGTGCCGCCCAGGTGCGCCGAGAGCAGGACCAGGGCCGGCGTCTCCGGGTGGTGGACCACGTGCTCGGCCGCGAGCATCCCGCCGTTGCTGTGGCCGATGACCACCGGGGCCGGGTACCCGCGGTCGGCCAGCCACCGGGCGGCGCGCTCGTTGTCCTCGATCGCCTGCGCCGTCGTCTGGTAGGCGTTGCCCTCCGCGACCCGCGTGCGGGCGCTGACGGTGTCGTGGCCGTGCCGGTTGTAGGCCAGCACCGCCAGCCCGGTGCCGGTCAGGTACGGCGGCAGGAACCCCGAGGCGCCGTAGTAGAAGTTCATGCCGTTGCCGTGCATGAGCATCGCAGCCGTCCGCGGGGGGCGGCCGGGAGGCTCGTAGAACAGGCCGTCCAGCGGCGTCCCCGGCGTCGGGATCGACACCAGCTCGGCCAGCGCCGGCGCCGGCCGCGCCCCGGGGGTCACCGGCCCAGCGCGACGGTCCGGCGCTCCTGCGCGGAGCGGGTCAGTGCCTCGATGAGCTCGACGCTGCGCAACCCGTCCACGCCGGACGGGCTGGGGTCCTCCCCGCGGAGGACGGCGTCGGCGAAGGCCTGCACCGTGGCGAGGAAGGCGCCGCTGGTGGAGACGGTCCGCTCGGTGGTGTCGGTGCGGCCGATGACCGTGACGGTGCCGGTCAGGTTCGGCCGGGTGACGTTGCGCCCGAGCACCGTGCCCTCCGTGCCGTGGACGGTGAGGTCCAGCTGCGGGTTGGGCAGCGACTGGTTGGCGTTGACGTAGGCCAGGGCCCCGTTGTCGAACCGCAGCACGGCGAGGGCCAGCGTGTCGACGGAGTAGCCCGGCTCCACGTCCACCACGGCCGTGGCCTCCACCACCTCGGCGTCGAGCAGGTGGCGCAGCAGGTCGTAGGCGTGCACGCCGAAGTTGTTCATCACCCCGACGCCGGCCAGGGAGGGGTCGGTGCGCCAGCTCTTGGGCAGCATCCGTCCTGGGCCGATCTGCAGCTGCGCCAGGCGGACCGGCCCGATCTCCCCGCCGGCCAGCAGCTCCCGGAGGTCGCGCATACCCTCGTGGCGCCGGGTCTGGAAGGTGATGCCGAGGCCGACGCCGGCCTCCCGGCAGGCGGTCACCGCGCGCTCGGCGTCGGCCACCGTCGTCGCCAGGGGCTTGTCACACAGCACGTGCTTGCCGGCCGCCGCGGCCGCGACCACCTGCTCGGCGTGCAGGCCGTTGGGGGTGGCGATGTAGACGGCGTCGACGGCCGGGTCGGCCAGCAGCGCGGCGTAGTCGTCGTAGGCCGACGCGGCGCCGTGCCGGTCCGCGAAGTCGCGGGCCCGGCCCGCATCCCGGCTGACCACCCCGGCCAGCGTGCCGTTGTCCGCGGCGGCCACGGCCGGGGCGATCTCGGTGTCGGCGATCCGGCCGAGGCCGACGATCCCCCAGCCGATCCGGTCTGCGTCGCTCATGTGGGGGCCTCTCCGTCGTCGTCGGCAGTGCGGTGCCGCGGGCCCCGGCGGGGGCCGCGGTCGGGTCGGGGCAGCGCCGTCCCGGGGCCGTCGAGCGCGGCGGCGAGGAACCGGTCGGCGGGCACGCCGCGGATCGCGGCGTCGAGCACCTGGACGGTGTGGGCGACCGGCAGGCGTTCCCCGGTGCGCGCCATCGTGGTGGCGACCTGCATCCAGCACCCGGGGTTCCCGGTCACCATGAGCGCGGCCCCGGTGCTGCGGACGGCGGCGGCCTTGCGCTCGCCCAGCTCCCGGGCGGGCTCGGGGTGCAGCAGGTTGTAGACCCCGGCGCTGCCGCAGCAGATCTCCGCCTCCGGCAGTTCCCGCAGCTCGACGCCGGGGATCCCGCGGAGCAGCCGGCGCGGCTGGTCGCGGACCCCCTGGGCGTGGGCGAGGTGGCAGGCGTCCTGGTAGGCGACGGTGACCGGCAGCGGGTGCCGCGGCGCACGCGGGCCCAGCTCGTCGAGCAGCTCGGTCAGGTCGCGCACCCGCGCCGCCAGCGCCTCGGCCCGGGCGGCCCAGGCGGGGTCGTCGCGCAACTGGTGGGCGTACTCCTTGAGGTTGGACCCGCAGCCCGCCGCGTTGACCACGACGGTGTCCACGCCGGCGTCCTCGAAGGTCGCGATGAGGGAGCGGGCGAAGCGCAGCGCCTGCTCCTCCCGGCCGCCGTGCGCCGACAGGGCGCCGCAGCAGCCCTGCCCGCGCGGGACGACGACCTCGCACCCCTCGGCCGCGAGCACCCGCACCGTCGCGGCGTTGACGTCGGGGAAGAACGTCCCCTGCACGCAGCCGGTCAGCAGGCCGACCGTGCGGCGCCGCGGCCCGACCGCGGGCGTCCGCTCCGGGAGCCGGTGCAGCCGGCCCAGCCGCGGCGCGAGCGACTCCATGGCCTGCAGCGGCGCGGGCAGCCGGGACAGCAGCCCGGTGCGGGCGGCCAGCGCGCCCAGGCGGGAGGCCTGGTAGAGCCGCAGCGGCCCGCGGACCACGCGCAGCCGGCGGGGGTAGGGGAACAGCGCGTAGATGGCGCCGCGGATCGCCCGGTCCCGGGGCGGCCGCTCGGCGCGCCGGTCCAGCTGCGCGCGGGTGGCCTCGATGAGCTTGTCGTACTGGACGCCGGAGGGGCAGGCGGTCACGCAGGCCATGCAGCCCAGGCACTGGTCGAGGTGGCGGATCGCCGAGTCCTCCAGGGGGTCGCCGGCCAGGCCCTGCTTCATGAGGTCGATCCGCCCGCGCGGGCTGTCCATCTCCTCGCCCCAGAGCACGTAGGTGGGGCAGGTCGGCAGGCAGAAGCCGCAGTGCACGCAGTCCCCGGCCAGGTCGGCGTCCGGCGGGTGATGGTCGTCGAAGGCCGGCAGCAGGCCCCGCGGGACGGCCGGGATCCCGAGGGCGACCGGCGCCGGGGCCGTTCCCACCGTCGCCGCGGCCGCGCTGGCCGCGACCGGGCCGCCCTGCCCGATGTCGAGGGGCCGGCGAGCCCCCACCACCTCGGCGGCGGCCTGGTCGGCCGCGCGGACCCGGCCCGTGGCGGCTCCCGGCGGCAGGTCCGCCACCGAGGCCGTGGCGGCCGGGCCGCTGCCCCTCCCCCTCCTGCGCCAGCGCATCTACAGCCCTCCGACGAAGCGTCCCGGCGACATCCGCCGCTCGGGGTCGAACGAGTCCTTGACCCGGCGCATGAGGCCCAGGGCGTCCCCCACCGGACCCCAGTGGTCCACCTCCGCGCGCAGGGCCGGGGGTGCCGAGAGCACCACCGCCGTGCCGTCGTGCGCGCGCAGGCCCTGCCGCAGCCGCGCCAGCGCGCCGACGGCCCCCGCGGCGGGGAGGGCGGCGTAGGCGACCCCGGTGCAGGCAGACGCGGTGACCGCCGTCCCCTCGGGCAGCAGCTCGAGCACGGCGGTGAGCGCGGAGGGCGCGAAGGCCACCCGCAGGCGCAGGTCGGCGTCCCCGCCGGGCCGCCGGCCGAAGCCCTCGCCCGGGGAGTCGTGCTCCTCTCCCCCGCCGAGCAGCTCGACCGCGGCGCGGGCCTGCACCTCCACGGACTCGGGGATCGCTTCGAACAGGACGACGAGCCGGCCCGCGCCCCCGGCGGTCGCCTCGAGCTCCACCGCGGTCGGGGTCAGCGGCGAGGCGGCCAGCCGCCGGGCCAGGACGCCGGCCTCCCGCGCGTCGCCGAGCGGCCGGACGACGACCCGCCGGGCCGGGGGCACCGGGTGCAGCCGCCAGGTCGTCGAGACCACGACGCCCAGGGAGCCGTGCGCGCCGGTGTAGAGCTTGCCGAGGTCGTAGCCCGCGACGTTCTTGACGACCTTGCCGCCCGCGGTGGCGACGGTGCCGTCGGCGAGCACCACGGTGATGCCGATGAGCAGGTCGCGCACGGTGCCGTAGCGGAGCCGGCGGGGACCGGACGCGTTCGCGCTGACCACCCCGCCGAGCGTCGCGCCCTGCTCGGGGGCGTCGACGGCGAGGAACTGGCCGGCCTCGGCCAGCCGCGCCTGCAGCAGCGGCAGCCGCGTCCCCGCCTGCGCGACGACGACCAGGTCACCGGGCGCGTGCTCCACGACCCGGTCCAGGCCGGTGGTGTCGAGGAGCACGTCGCAGGAGGTGGGCGGCGCCGCCCACGACGTCTTGGTGGCTGCGCCGACGGGCACGACCGACCGGCCGTGCGCGGCGGCGTCCCGGAGGACCTCGACCACCTCGGCGACCGAGGACGGGCGCACCACCTCCGCCGGGACGACGCCGGCGACCTCGTCGTCGGCGGTCCCCGGACGCCGGGCGCCGGTCACCACCGGGGACATCAGAAGACCTCCCCCAGCCCCGCGGCCTGCACCGGGTGCTCCCCCGTGCGCACCCCCGGCCGCTCGCCGCACAGCCGGGGCGTCGGGAAGACCTTGCCCGGGTTGGCCAGGCCGTCGGGGTCGAAGGCGCAGCGCACCCGCTGCATCGTGTCGAGGTCCTCGGGGCTGAACTGCACCGACATCTTCATCCGCTTCTCGTGGCCGACGCCGTGCTCCCCGGTGATCGAGCCGCCCTCGGCCACGCAGAGGTCGAGGATGGCGCCGGCCAGCTCCTCGGCGTCGTGCGCCTGCCCCTCGACGCGGTCGTCGAAGAGCACGAGCGGGTGCAGGTTGCCGTCCCCGGCGTGGAAGACGTTGGCGACCCGCAGCCCGGCCTCGTCGGCCAGCCGGTCGATCCGCTCGAGCACCTGGGGCAGCCGGGTGCGCGGGATGACGCCGTCCTGGACGAAGTAGGCGGGGCTGATCCGCCCCACGGCGGCGAACGCGGACTTGCGGCCCCGCCACATGAGCGCGCGCTCGGCGTCGTCCGCGGCGATGCGGGTCTCGAAGGAGTGGTGGGCCCGCACGATCGACTCGACCTGGCGGAACTGCGCCTCCACCTCCACCCGCGGCCCGTCGAGCTCGATGACCAGCACCGCCACCGCCCCGGGCGGGTAGCCGCAGTGGACGGCGGCCTCGGCGGCCTCGATGGCGAGCGCGTCCATCATCTCCACCGCGGCCGGGACGATCCCGGCCGCGACGATGTCGCTGACCGCGCCGCCGGCGTCCTCGACGCTGGAGAAGGCCACGAGCATGGTCTGCACCGCCTCGGGCACCCGGATCAGCCGGAGGGTCACCTCGGTGGCCACGCCGAGGGTCCCCTCGCTGCCGACGAACACGCCCAGCAGGTCGTAGCCGGGGTGCTCGGGGGCGGTGCCGCCCAGGTGGACGACCTCCCCGTCGGGGAGCACCACCTCGGCACCGGTCACGTGGTTGACCGTGAAGCCGTACTTCAGGCAGTGCGCGCCACCGGAGTTCTCCGCGACGTTGCCGCCGATCGAGCACACCTGCTGCGAGGACGGGTCCGGCGCGTACGCCAGCGAGTGCGGCGCGGCCTCGCGGGTCACCCACAGGTTGATGACGCCGGGCTCGACGACCGCCCGCTGGTCGTCGGGGTCCACCGACCGGATGGCCCGCAGGCGGGACAGCACCAGCAGGACGCCGTCGGCGACCGGCAGCGCGCCGCCGGACAGGCCCGTCCCGGAGCCGCGCGCGACGAACGGGATCCCCGCCCGCGCGCACAGCCGCACGGTGTCGACGACGTGCTGCCGGGTCTCGGCGAGCACCACCACCGCCGGCGTCACGCGGAAGTTGGCCAGCCCGTCGCACTCGTAGGTGCGCAGCTGCGCCCGGTCGGTGAGCACCCGCTCGCGCCCGACGGCGGCGACCAGGTCGCCCACCAGGTCGCGGACCCGGTCGCCGGTGACCTCGGTGGGAGCGGTCATGGCTTCTCCTCCGTCCGGGTGCTCGGGCAACGGTCGGCGGCCGGACCGGGGGGGGGGGGGGGGGGGGGGGGGGGGGGGGGGGGGGCCGGCGGGGGGGGGGGGGGGGGGGGGGGGGGGGGGGGGGGGGGGGGGGGGGGGGGGGGGGGGGGGGGGGGGGGGGGG
>NZ_JBJGYV010000044.1:0-36404 GCF_054050175.1 Geodermatophilus sp. SYSU D00697 | reverse complement strand
CCCTGCTCAAGCGCGAGGTCCTGCCCGACCACGTCGCCGACGCCGTCTACGCCCTCACCGCCGGGGACCTGTCCCGCACCACCGGCCTGCACATCCCCGTCGACTCCGGCGTCGCCGCCGCCTTCCTCCGCTGACCGGCTGGTGAGCACGCACGTCGCCGTGGACCTCGGCGCCACCAGCGGCCGGGTCATGGTGGGTGAGCTGCGGAACGGCCGGATCGCCCTCGCCGAGGCCCACCGGTTCCCGAACGAGCCGGTGGGCTCGGGCCGGCAGCAGCACTGGGACGTCGACGACCTGCTCGACCAGACCCTCACCGGGCTGCGGACGGCCGCCGCACTCCTCCCGGCCGACGCCGACCCCAGCGTGGGGGTCACGGCCTGGGGCGTCGACGTGGGCGTGCTCGGCGCCGGCGGGGGCCTGCTGGCACCGGTGCAGCACTACCGGGCCGCCGACCCCCGGGACGGACGGGCGCTGCTCGAGCGGTTCGGCGGCGACGGGCTCTTCCGGCGCACCGGCGTCCTCCCCCAGCGCATCAACACGCTGTTCCGGCTCCGGGGCGCCGTCGACGCGGCGGCGGCCGGCTCGGGTGCCGACGCACTGGACGGTGCGACCGCGCTGCTGGTCCCCGACCTGTGGTGCGCGCTGCTGACCGGCAGCCGCGCCGCGGAACGCTCCATCGCCAGCACGACCGGCCTGCTGTCGGCGGCGACCGGGGACTGGGACGCGGAGCTCGTCGGGGCCACCGGGGTGGACGCCGGCCTGCTGCCGCAGGTCGTGGACAACGCGACGCTCGCCGGCCCCCTGCGGCCGGACGTCGCCGACCGGATCGGGGCCGCCCGCCCCTGGGAGTTCGTCCGGGTCGCCTCGCACGACACGGCGTCGGCGGTCGCGGCGGTCTCCGGGCGCCCGCGGACGGCGTTCCTCTCCTCGGGCACCTGGTCCCTCGTCGGCGTCGAGACCGCCGCGCCGGTGACCTCCGCCGCGGCGCTCCGCGCCGGGTTCACCAACGAGGCGGGGCTGGCCGGCACGACGCTGTGCATGCGCAACCTGACCGGTCTCTGGCTGCTCGAGCAGGCGCTCCGCGCCTGGCGCGCGCAGGGCCTGGACGTCCCCGTCCCGGCACTCCTCGACGAGGCCGCGGCCCTCGGGCCGACGGCCGCCGCGGTCGACGTCGGCGCCCCCGACCTGGTCTCGGCCGGGGACGTCCTGCAGACCGTCACCGCTCTGTGCGCCGACGCCGGGATGACCCCGCCGGCCACCCCGGGCGAGGTGACCCGCTGCCTGCTGCAGAGCCTCGCGCTCAGCTACCGGCGGACGGTCGACCTGTGCGAGGCGCTGACCGGGGAACCGGTGGAGACGGTGCACATGACCGGCGGCGGCTCCCGCAACGCGCTGCTGCGCCGGCTCACCGCCGAGGCCTGCGGCCGGCCGGTCCGGTACGGGCCGGTGGAGGGCACCGCGCTGGGCAGCATCGCCACGCAGGCCGTCGCCCGCGGCGCCGTCCCCGACCTCGCCGAGATGCAGGCCGTGCTGGCCCGCAGCACGGACGTCGGCGTCGAGCCCCCGCCCGTCGACGAGGGCGTCCGCCGGTACTGGCGACGGCTCGACGGCCTCGTGCCGGTCACGAGCTGGACCGGACCGTGACCAGCCCCCCGACCCGACCACTCCCCGGGAGATCCGCGTGACCACCGCCGCCGGCCCGTCCACCCCCGACCTCACCGAGCTGGTGCAGCTCTCCCGCACCCTGGGCGAGCCGGGGCGTCGCTTCGCGATCCTCGCCGAGGGCAACACGTCGCAGCGGGTCGGCGAGGACCTGCTGGCGGTCAAGGTGACGGGCCGGTCGCTGCGCGACGCGCGCGCGGAGGACTTCGTCCTGGTCAGCCTGGAGCGGCTCTCCGCGCTGGTCGACGAGCCCGACGCCGGGGACGCCGACGTCGCCGCGTACTTCGACGAGGTCGAGGCCGAGCAGGGCGCCCGCCCCTCGGTGGAGGCGCTGCTGCACGTCGTCTGCGTCCTCGACGCCGGCGCGACGACCGCCGCCCACACCCACCCGGAGTCGGTCAACGCGCTGCTGTGCACCGACCGGGCCGCGGTGCTCGCCGAGCAGCCGCTCTTCCCCGACCAGGTCGTCGTCCTGGGCCGCCGGGCGCTGCTGGTCCCCTACACCGACCCCGGGGTGGTCCTCGCCCGGGAGGTCCGCCGCCGGCTGGCCGACTACGTGCCCGAGCACGGCCTGCCGCGGGCGATCTACCTCGCCAACCACGGCATGTTCGCCCTCGGGAGCAGCGCCGCCCAGGCCCTGCAGGTGACCGAGATGGCCGACAAGACCGCCCGCGTGCTCGGCCGGGCGCTGAGCCTGGGCACCGTCGTCCCGATGACGGAGGAGAGCGTCGTGCGGATCGACAGCCGGCAGGACGAACAGGTCCGCCGCGACGCGCTGGCGACGGCGTCCCTCCGTCCCTGACCCCGCCCGCCGACGAACGAGGAGAGACATGACCGCCACCGCAGCCGAGGCCGCGCACCCCGCCCGCGTCGCCCTGGTCACCGGCGCCAGCTCGGGCATCGGCCTGGCGATCGCCCGGTCGCTGTCCGCCGAGGGCGCGCACGTCGTCCTGACGGCGCGCTCGGCGGACCGGCTCGAGGCGGCCGCCGCACAGCTGCCCGGGCCCAGCACCGTCCTGCCGGCCGACGTCAGCGAGGCCGGCGCCGGCAAGCGGATCGTCGACGCCACCCTCGGCGAGCACGGCCGGCTCGACGTGCTGGTGGCCAACGCCGGCGTCTACGTCCAGGGCAACGTCTGGGAGAACGACGCCACGCAGCTCGCCCAGCTGGTCAGCACGAACGTCACCGGGGTCATCGCGGCCGTGCACGCCGCGCTGCCGGCGATGATCGGGCGCGGGTCCGGCGACGTCGTCGTCACGAGTTCGGTCTCCGGGCACCAGGCCATCCCCTGGGAGCCGGTCTACTCGGCGTCCAAGCACGCGCTGCAGTCGTTCGTGCACGGCGTCCGCCAGCAGCTGGTCGGCACGGGGGTGCGGATCATGTCGATCGCGCCGGGCGTGGTGCTCAACGACCTGTGGGCGGTCGCCGACGAGGACGAGGTCGCCGACGGGGTGGCCGCGGGCACCGGCATGCGCTCCGAGGACGTCGCGGACGCCGCCTCCTTCATGCTCGGCCGGCCCCGGCACCTCACCGTGCGCGACCTGGTCCTCCTGCCGACGAACCAGCCGATCTGACCGCCGGCCGCGTGGGCGCCCCGTGCGCCGCGTGCGCCGCGCCTCGCGCACGTCACCTCGCGCATCGCAACGGACCCGTCCGGCGCACGGTCAACAACTGACGAAGCGGACCGGTTCGTCTCGTTCCTCGTGCTCTCGCGTCGGGCTCCGCCGTCCCCCTACTGTCGGTACCAGCACGGACGCGGATCGTCACCGGCGGCGAGCCGGCCCCGCATCCCGTGGACCGCTACCGAGAGGAACGACGTGTCCCTGCCCCAGCGCTCCCCCGCTCCGGTTCTCCCCCGTTCCGCCACCTACGGCACGCGCCCGGCCCGGCCCGTCGCGCCCGGCTCCCACCTCGGGATGCGCCCCGCACCGGCCCACGTCCGCCCGCAGCCCGGCCTCGCCCCGATGGGCCAGCGCCCCATGGCCGCGCGGCCGGCCGGCCCCTCCGCGGCGCCACGGCCGGCGATGGAGCGGCCCGCTCCGCGCGCTGCGGTCAGCTTCCTGACGGTGGCCGAGGTCGCGGCGATCATGCGCGTGTCCAAGATGACCGTCTACCGCCTCGTGCACGGCGGCGAGCTGTCCGCCGTCCGCGTCGGCCGGTCCTTCCGGGTCCCCGAGCCGGCGGTGCGCGAGTACCTGTCCGACGCCCGCACCGACGTCGCCTGACGACGGGACCGGCCCGGGCACGGACCTGAGCCGACCGGGGTGCCGACTCCCCGGTCGGCAAGCACGCGGCGGACCGCCCTGACGGCCGCCAGACCCGAGCCACGCGGCGCTGCGCTGATCTCGACCGACCGCCGCGAGGTTGGGGGGATAGCCTCGGCAGGCCTGTTGACGGCACCCAGCAGAAGTCGACGACTGCCCCACCTCAGGAAGTGGAGGCCGCGGTGACTGCACGGGGCGCTCCTGGATCCGGCGGAACGCGTCAGGTTGATGAGGATCGCACGTCACCCTCCAGACAGACGACGTGCCACCTGGGTTGCAGCGTTGCTGACGTAGGACGACAACGACCCACCCATGCGTTCTTTGGCAAGTCCCACAGCCCCACGAACGGGGTGGCACTCCGCTCGGTGTCGAATGGCCGTGCGAATGTTCTCGAATGAGCACAACGCCCCCTGACGGCGTGCCCGGACAGGGCGGATCCGGAGCCACTGACGTTCCATCCGGCTACGGCCATGTGCCGCGCGCCACTCCGGCCGCAGGCTGGTATCCCACTCCGACCGGCGAGCAGCAGTACTGGGATGGCGAGCAGTGGCTTGCACTACCTCCACCCGCCGGAACGTCCGAACCGGGCATGGGTACGCCTGCGCCCAGCTCGGCGCCGAGGAAGCGGCGGGTTGGGAAGTGGTTCGCGATCGCCGGCGTGGTGGCTGCGCTTCTGGGCCTCGTCGGGGGTGGTATCGCCTGGAAGGTGGCCCATGACGCACGAGTGGCAGCAGCGGAGGCGGAGGCCGCGGCCGAGAAGGCCGCGGCCGAAGAACGTGAAGAATAAGAGCGCAGGGATGCCGCGGCTGCCGCCGCTCAAGCGAGACGAGACGAAGCGGAACGCAACGCACGGCGCTCGTCCGTCACCGAGATCGAGTCGAGCGTCAAGGAGATGGCCGAGGGGCACGCGGCCGACGGCATCATCGATGGCCCGATCATTGATGTGAGTTGCTCTCCGGTCGGTGGCGGCTCCACCGACGACCTCACGGAGCAGACGACCGTTTTCGAATGCTTCGCCGCCAACGAGGACAACGGCGACGGAACGATGAGTGGGTACAAGTACAACGCGACGATGAACTGGACAAGCGGCTCCTTCACTTACGGCCTCGGCGCACCGTAGAAGCTCGCATCTGCCGTACGGCGCACAACGAACGAGCCGGTCGATCTTGTTTCGACCAGCTCGTTCGTTGGGGACGTCCACGGACGGGACTCAGTTCCCTGAGCGTTTGATCACCGCCCACACCAGCACGGCCGCTGCCCTGCGGACCAGCCCACGTGCCTCGTTCGCCGCCACCGAGCGTGACCCCTGAACGGAGCGAGGGGCGCACTGATGAGCGGCGGTGTCGTGTAGCCATGCATCCATCACCCCCGGGCCTCGACGGCATGCGAGCCGTGCAGATCAAGTCGCGCCACCCTGGAGCCGAGCAGGATGACGCAGCCGTACTCCCAGCGCAGCTCGGGGAGATCGCCGCGCTGGTCACCGACGAGGAAACACCGGCCGGGGTCGCGGTGTTCACCCATCGTGCTGGACACAGAGGGAGGCACACGTGACCACTGAGACCGCGATCCTCGCCGGCGGCTGCTTCTGGGGCGCCCAGGAGCTGCTGCGCAAGCGCCCCGGCGTGCTCTCCACCCGGGTCGGGTACTCCGGCGGCGACACACCCAACGCCACGTACCGGAACCACGGTGACCACGCCGAGGCGGTCGAGATCGTCTTCGACCCCGAGAAGATCTCGTTCCGGGAGCTGCTGGAGTTCTTCTTCCAGATCCACGACCCGTCGACGAAGGACCGGCAGGGCAACGACGTGGGCAGGAGCTACCGCTCGGCGATCTTCTACACGAGCGAGGAGCAGCGGCGCGTCGCGCTCGACACGATCGCCGACGTCGACGCCTCGGGCCTGTGGCCGGGAAAGGTCGTCACCGAGGTGACACCGGCCGGCCCGTTCTGGGAGGCCGAGGAGGAGCACCAGGACTACCTCCAGAAGATCCCCTTCGGCTACACCTGCCACTACGTGCGGCCGGACTGGGTGCTCCCGCGTCGCGAGGCGCAGACCACCCGATGACCTGAGGTCCCGATCGGCGCGTCCCGGACGACGAGCCGGGGCCCCATCGAGACCATCGGTGCGACGACGTCGAGGGGGACGACCCTGCGAGGGGGCGTCCCCCTCGACGCCTGTCCTGCCGGTCCGGGGACACCCGGCCCGAAGGCGGCGGGACCGCCGGCGCGGACACGACGGCCCCGCCCGCCGCGCCACACCCGGACGTGACCGGTGGGACGCGTGGGGGCCGTGGGGCGCGGCGCCACCACCGGCGCGGCGGCCCTGCGCACGATGGGGCCATGCCCGCACGCCCGGCCGCCGTCGCCGCCCTGCCGGCCGCTCCGGGCGTGTACCGCTTCCGGGACGCCAGCGGCCGCGTGCTGTACGTCGGGCGGGCCGGGGAGCTGCGCCGCCGGGTCAGCTCCTACTGGGGCGATCTGCGGGACCGCCGCCACCTGCGGCGAATGGTCCCCCGGGTCGCCCGGATCGAGGCGCTGGTGTGCGACTCCGTGCACGAGGCCGCCTGGGCCGAACGCAACCTGCTCGAGCGGTCGCTGCCCCCGTGGAACCGGATGGTCGGCGGCCTGGAGGTGCCCGTCCGCATCCGCCTGGACCCCTCGCCGGAGGCGCCGCGTCTGGGTCTCACCTCCGCGCACCGGCCGGCACCGGGTGTCCGCTTCTTCGGGCCCTACCTCGGCGCCCGCAAGGTACAGCTGGCCGTGTCCGGACTGGAGCGGCTGTACCCGCTCGGCCACGCCGGCCCGACCCGCACCGCCGGCGAGCGGGAGCTGGCGCGGCTGCGCGGCGGGCAGGACACCCCCGTCGCGCAGCTGGCGAGGGCCGTGGCGTCCGTGCTGGACCGCGAGCCGACGGCGGTCGCCGGCGCACTGGCGGCGCTCACTGCCCGGCGCGACGCCGCGGCCGGGGCGCAGGCCTACGAGGCCGCGGCCCGGCTCCAGGAGGAGATCGAGGCGGTCGAGTGGGTGGTCGCGCCGCAGCGGGTCACCGCGCCCGCCGGGGACGGCGACGAGGACGTCACCGCCTGGGCGGACGACGTCCTGGTCCGGCTCCGGATCCGGGACGGCCGACTCCGGGCCTGGGAGCAGGAGACCTGCACCAGGCCGGTGCCCGGCACCCGGGCGCCGACCGGATGGGTGCCCTTCCTGCGTCGCAACGCGGAGCTGGCCGCCCGGCTCGCAGCGCTGCCCGTCAGCTGAGCTGCTCCGCGGGGAGGTGCTGGTCCACGCCGCCCTCGGCCGCGGCCGTAGCCTCGCCGTCATGCGTGCCGTGCAGATCACCCGCTTCGGCGGGCCCGAGGTCCTCGACGTGGTCGACCTGCCCGACCCCACCCCCGGCGAGGGTCAGCAGCTCTACGAGGTCAGCTCCGCCGGCGTGAACTTCGCTGACACCCACCACCGGCTGTCTCGCAACTGACCTGAACCACTCCACATGCGCGATGCAGCCCGCGGGCATCCGCGTCGCTGCGACGACGTGCAGGACGGCGATGCGGTCACCGCCTCCCGCGCGGTCAGCGGCCCGATCACGACCTGCAGGCGCTCGTCGACCACGAGGTGACGGCCTGCGGGCGGGCGTCCTGAGGAGCCGCGCCCGCGGCGAGTCTGTGTCGTGAGGGTTCCGCCGGGACGAGGCCCGACGGGCTGCAGGGCAGGGCAAGCTGACTCCGTGCATCACATCGGGATCGACCTCGCCTGGGGGCTCAAGCAACCCACCGGCCTCGCGGTGCTGGACGACGGCGGCCGGCTGGTGCACGTCAGCGCGGTCCGCACCGACGAGCAGATCGAGACCGCGCTGACCCCGTTCACCGCCGGCCCGTGCATCGTGGCGATCGACGCCCCGCTGGTGGTCACCAACGCAACCGGGAACCGGGCCGCCGAGCGCGCGCTCAACGCCGACTTCGCGAGGTTCCAGGCCGGGGCGCACCCGACGAACACCGGCAAACCCGAGTTCGTCGACGGTGACACCCGCGGCGCGCGGATCGTCCGGCGCTTGGGGCTGGACCTCGACCCTCGCTCAGGCCGCGGCCGCCGGGCGATCGAGGTCTACCCGCACGCGGCGACGGTGGCGCTGTTCCGGCTGGGCCGCACGCTGAAGTACAAGAACAAGCCGGGCCGGACGCTCGAGCAGATGCGCGCGGAGCTGCTGCTGCTCGTCGACCTGCTGGGCGCGGTGGTCGAGCTCGGACTCGGTGCACCGTTCGCCGCGCTGCGCCAGCAGGTGCAGGCAGCCACTCGCAAGAGCGAGCTGCGGGTGGCGGAAGACCAGGTCGACGCCGTGGTATGCGCCTACGTGGGGTGGATCACCGTCCGGCGCCCGGACGAGGTGACCACCTACGGCGACGCGGCCGGCGGTGCCATCCTGACCCCGACCCTGCCGCCGGACCTGAAGCCCGCCGCCCGGGTCGCCGCACCCCCGCCCGACCCGGTGCAGCAGGCCATCCAGGCGTACGCCGACGGCCGGCCCGAGACCCTGGCCGCGGGAGCGCAGGCGCTCGCGCTCGTCACCGGGGTGCTCGACGACGCCGGGATCAACTACCTGTCGGTGACCGGGCGGACCAAGACCATCGCCTCGTTCGCGGAGAAGGCGGCCCGCGTGGTCGACGGCGTGCCTGCCTATCCGGACCCGGCGCGGGACATCACCGATCAGATCGGCGTGCGGGTGATCACCTACGTGCAGAGCGACGTGGAGGCGGTCGCCGAGCTGCTGGCCGAGCAGGTGCGGGTGATCGACGACCGCGACATGGGGCGGCAGACCGCGCAGCAGGGACGGTTCGGTTACTCCAGCCGGCACCTGCTGATCGGCGTGGACCCGGCTCGGGCGGCGGAGTGGCCGGAGTTGGTCGGGCGCGTGGTGCAGGTGCAGGTTCGCACGGTGCTGCAGCACGCGTGGGCAGAGTTCGAGCACGACATCCGCTACAAGGGCACGGTGCCGGACGAGCACGCCTCCGAGTTCGACCGCCGGTTCACCCTGGCCGCCGGGTTGCTGGAGCTGGCCGATCAGCAGTTCACCGCGATCCGCGAGCGCCTTCGGGCACCAGCTCCCAGTGACGAGGCCGACGACATCGACCCCGACGACCCTCGGATCGCGCCCCGGGAACTGGCTGCGTTCCTGGCCGGCCAGTACGCCGACGCCGACTGGTCACGCCCGGATCACTACACCTGGATCTCCGGCCTGCTGCTCGAACTGGGCGTGACCAGCCTGGTGGAGCTGGGCGAGGTGCTGCGCGGCGCCGACGACAGCGGCATCACGGCCCGGATGGGCTACCGCTATCCCCCGGGTGCCGTGCGCCGGCTGGACGACGCGCTGCTGGCCGGCTTCGGGCAGCGGTACGTGGACCTCCACGGCAACGCCGATCGGCGGACCGCGCTGACCACCCGGCTCCAGCGGCTGACCGGCGGTCCGGCGACCGGCGGTGCCGGCCGGAACGACGTCCGGGCGTGAGCAGGTCATAGCCTCTCCCCATGCGCGCTGTCCAGATCACCGAGTTCGGTGGCCCCGAGGTCCTCAACGTCGTCGACCTGCCCGACCCGGCTCCCCGGGACGGCGAGCAGCTCTACGAGGTCTCCGCGGCCGGCATCAACTACGCCGACACCCACCACCGGCTGCCGAAGTCCGTCGCCGTAGCGTTCCTGCCCCGCTGATCTGCCTGCCCACAGGGCTCCACGAGTTGGACGCCACCGAAACTCTCGCTCGGCTGCGAGAGGATGGTCCCGTGGTGGGATCCGGCCTGTTGGCGCCGTACGGACGTAATGAGGCCTGCTGGTGCGGTTCTCGTCGCAAGTACAAGCTGTGTCACGGAATCGAGCGACCGCCGTCTCGGCCGGGCGCTCCGCTTCCTCCAGACCCCGAAGGCAGCAGGTGGTTGAGTCCGACAGTCTCGCTGGCAAACGATGCGCTGATCGGGACGATGCCGGCAGGGACCGATATCACGTTGCCACCCGGTGGTCCGAGGCCTAGGGCGATCTCGTATACGAACTGGGAGGCCGACCTCGCGACGGCGTTTAGTAGCGGCCCGGAATCGTTGAGCGTCGAGGCTCTCGGCACATTGCGTATCGAGGTTCTTCGGCGGCTAGCTGGAATGTCCATCAGCGACGATCCGCCATCTGACAACATCATCGAGGCTCTGTACCAACTCGCTGCAGAGACGGTGCGCACGGTCGCTCAATTGGCGAGGCAAGAGCCACGACCAGCGATGCTGTGGAACCAGGAACTTGATGTCGCACGATTCCTGGGTCGGACGCTGCTTATTGCGGACCACGTGTTGTACCCAGACCACGTGTTCGACAGCCTGCGCGGCACTCCCACGGTGCGCCGGCTACGACAGGACGCGATAACCGAGCTGAAGAACGCTGAACTGCTGGGTGGTGGCATCGCCATCCCGGTCCCCGCAGGAGTGGCCATGGCCGCCCAAGGCGCCACGGCTCAGAAGTTGGCTGCTGCGGACTTGCAGGTCGCCGCATTGATTGAGTGGGTGCGCAATCAGTTGATTATCGAAGGGCCCACCGCTCGCGAAGCGCTCTTTGTGCGCGCAGCAGACGATCCGGCTCAGGAGGTCGCTAATTTCTGGCTGTACGCCCACATCGACCGGGATTCGATCGACCGTGAGACCGGGCGCTTCAGAACCTTGATGCTGCAGCCGTACAAGCCTGCGTTTGACTACGAGCCGTGGATCAACCAGGTGAAGGACTCGGCGGTCAGCGCATTGGTGCAGCGTACGCACGAACGAGTAGTCGCAGCGGATGTTTTCGGTTCGGAGTACGTCTCAGCATCCCTATTCGAGGCCAGGCTGCTTCATATTCGGGCGCGTCATGCACGCATTCGGCCGGCGCAAGCTGCATTATGGGCTGACGTGCCCGAGCTACCTTCGCTGCGAAGCCCCGAGTTGGCCAAGCTGTTGAAGAATGAAGACGCCATCGAGGATCTGCGCCGGCAGGTGCGTGCATCGTTGAGGACCGCTCGCACGGATAACGAGAACATTGACGCGATCACCGAACTGACTCACCAACTCGAGGCCGCGTCCTACAACCTACAGAAAGTAGCGAGCTCAGATCGCGTTTGGAAGGCCGTCATTCCAGGCGGCTTGTCAGGCGCGTCCATGATGATAGGCGGAATCACCGGCGGGCTCGTTGGCGTGGGCGTGGGTGCGTTAGGTGCGCTTGCCACTCTGGCGCCGTTCCTAGGTGACCGTATGACTGCTCGAAGGCAGGCCGCGTATGTCTTCGTCGCTGCCCGTCGAGCCCGCAGGTAACGATCAGACTCAAAGGCGGAACGTCCGAGGACCGGGCGTCAGGCCCGGCGGAATTGGGAGCCGTGCGCGGATGTGTGGAGATGCTCCCTGAGGTGGGTCCGGCCTGGAGAGCCGAAGCGCTTCAAACGCGTGGGCTCACGACGTTTCGGCCGCAGGACCCTTGATGTAGCCGGCTGCAAATCCCCGACGTCGGGCCCAACTGAGTGTCGGTCCAGGTCTCGCGCTCGCTATGGTCAGCTGAGTCGGCTTCCAGGCCCGTGATCTTACTGAACAATTCACCCGAGAACGACGCTGACGCCGGTGGCGCTCCGGTTGGGCCGCCGATGATGTAGGCGAACCCAACCAAACGGGCCGCGACATCTCCGACGGTGAACTCCCCAGCCGCTACGCCATCGCGGACGGCGGCCCGAAGCTCTGGCAAGAGGCCGGCTTCGTCGACCACGCCGTACAGAAAGGGACTGCCGACCTCACCCTCGGAGTCATCTCGCCCGCGAAGATCGTCTAGCAGCATGGGGAGGATCCGGGTGGCCTCACGCCGCAGCGCATTGCGAAGCGCTTCCTGGGTCTCGGGACGGATGCGCTCCATGGCGCTGGTGGCTCTGGAGACGACGTGCGCGCGCCGATGGGTTTGATTGCAGGCGGCCAGCGCAGAGTCAACGTCCGCTTCTGGGTCGGCGTCCAGCAGGAGGCGCAGCAGATTCGCCATCCAGTAGGCCGTCTGAGACTGAGACGACGGCCACGCGGCGATGCGGTCCGGGAGCTGGTCGACCAAACCCATGCCGGTACGGAGCAAGTCAAGCGATACCGGGCCCTCGGGTGCTTCGCCACGTGTCCAGGGTTCCCCAATGTCGGGGTAGCGGACCCGAATCTTGCTCAGCGCGAGAATGACCTGCTCATCGTCCTCGGCCAAGATGAGGCCGCGGAGTTTGTCGGGGTCTCCGTCGGCTGCCTGTGCCAGTGCTCCGGCGATCGCCGCGTCAGGGATGTCGCCCTCAGGAATGGATTGGGCGAGGTAGCGGTCGAAGTACTCGGGGTGCGCGAATCTACCGGCCTTGGCGCGTGCGGCGTGCTTCTCGGCGAAGGCCGGAAACAGCGTCTGGAGGACGGCGCGAGCATCACGCTGGTCTTGGCCGTCCTCGACGGCGGCGAGCAACGTGTCCCAGTCGGGCCCGGCGTCGTCGCGCGAGCCACGGCTGATCCAGCCGGTCGACCCGCTCGTGAGCTCGGTCTTCCAGCGCTGGAGACGCCCAAACAGGTCGGGGAACTGAACTCTGAGAAAGGTCGCCAAGATGAGGTCAACGTCGTTCACCTCATGGAGGTCGTGAATGCGGAACTGCTCGCGAACCTGAGCCAGAAACCGTTCGATGGCTCGAGGCGTCGTCAGCTGGGAAGGCAAAGTGGTGAGGACGAGGCGTCCGAGGCGATGCTCTTCGAGTTTCGTCTCGACCCGCTCGAGAGTCACGATTTCGGTGAGGCCAGCACCGAGCATCTTTACAATCTTGCCCGTCAACAGCGGCGGCATGCTCAGCGGGTACTGGACGATCTTCTCCATGAACGCCCGTGCGCGCGCTGTCGAGACTCGGCCGCGGGCGGGGTCCTGGAGAGTCTCGACCAACGTCTGCTCGTCGTACGCGAGCAGGAAATCAACGCCAGGGAAGCGACCAAGCAACCTGACGACTTTCAGCAGGTCTAGCAGTTCAAGCGGCTGCAGCCGGTCGATGTCGTCCACAATGACCAAGATCGGTGTACTGAGGTTTCGCAGCTCAGCCGCAACCTCGGCGAATGCGACATTCCAAGGTTTGCGGAGCCGGTCCTCGGCAGTGCGGCTCGCCTCGACGATGCCGGCCCCCACCACCGGGATCGCGGCGGCCAGAGGTCGGGCAATGCTGGCGTAGGCGGTGATTCGCTCACGAAGCCGTCGGGTCCCTTCGGCTTGCGGGGCGGCTCCGGCTAGCACGGCGAAGAACTCCTCGAGCAACGCCTCGGTCCCCGAGGTCGCCCACGGGGTGAACGACACGACGCGCCAACGGCCGTCACCTGTCCTGCCCGGGGCGGTGAGGAAGTGCTTGATCATCGCGATCACCGACGACTTGCCGCTGCCCCAAGGCCCCTCTAGTCCGTAGACGACGCTGGACTCAGCCGTGTGGTTCTCGTCGATGAGCCGTGCAGCATGCTCTGCGAACGGCGCTCGGCCAAGCCGGTCCTGCTCGACGGAGCCGATGGGGTCGTCGTGCCATCCCGGAGCCTCGCGTTCAACACCATTGGGCTCAGTCACAAAATCGAGTTTAGGGTCAGCAACTGACACGCTTCGCGTTCATACAGAACGCGAGACTTGGGTGCGTTCTGGCGTACCTCCCTGCGCGTACGTCGAAAGCAACTTGTGCGCCTCCTAGACAGCGGGTGCGGCGGTCAGTACCTCGAGCAGCCATGCCCACGACCCGGTCCCGTGCCAGCCCCTAGTGTCAGTCGCATGCGTGCCGTGCAGATCACCCGCTTCGGCGGCCCGGAAGTCCTCGACATCGTCGACCTGCCCGACCCCACCCCCGGCGAGGGTCAGCAGCTCTACGAGGTCAGCTCCGCCGGCGTGAACTTCGCTGACACCCACCAGATCGAGGACAGCTACCTCGCTCCCCAGCAACTGCCGCTGGTCCCGGGCGCGGAGTTCGTCGGGACGCCGGCCGGCGGCGGGCCGCGGGTCGTCGGGCTGCTCGACGGCGGCGGCTACGCCGAGAAGGTGGCCGCGCACCCGCGGCTGACGTGGGAGGTGCCCGACGGCGTCTCCGACGACGCGGCGCTGGCCGTCGTCCTCCAGGGCGCCACCGCCTGGCACCTGCTGCGCACCAGCGCCCACCTGGCCCCCGGCGAGACCGTCGTCGTCGTCGCCGGCGCCGGCGGGGTCGGGTCGCTGGCCGTCCAGCTCGCCCGGCGCTGGGGCGCCGGCCGGGTGATCGCCACCGCCTCCAGCTCGGAGAAGCGGGCGCTGACCGAGGAGCTCGGCGCCGACGCCTCGGTCGACCCCGCCCTGGCCGACGACGACCCCAAGGCCTTCGCCGCCGCGCTGCGCGAGGCCAACGGCGGGAAGCCGGTCGACGTGGTGCTGGAGATGACCGGCGGGCACGTCTTCGACGGGTCGCTGTCGGCACTGGCGCCCTTCGGCCGGCTGGTCACCTACGGCATGGCCGCCCGGACACCGGCGTCCGCGGTGCACCCCGGCGCGCTGATGCAGAAGAGCCGGGCGGTCATCGGCTTCTGGCTGGCCCAGTGCATGACCCGGCCGCACATGATGGACGACGCGATGACCGAGCTGCTGCCGCTCGTGGCCGAGGGCGCGCTCCAGCCGATCGCCGGGGGCCGCTACCCGCTGACCGCCGTCCGGGAGGCGCACCAGGACCTGCTCGCCCGCCGCACCACCGGCAAGCTCTCCCTCGACCCGTCCCGCTGAGCGGAGGCGATCGGTGCGCGTGACCCGCACCGATCCCCTCCGCCTCACAGCAGGCGGTTGGTCCAGACCAGGCTGAGGAGGACGCCGAGCAGGGCCAGCACCACCCCGCCGCGGACGAACCAGTAGCTCACGTCGCGGGGCTCGGTCGTGTAACCGATCTGGCTGCCCAGGTCCTCGTAGACCTGCTCGAGCTCCGCGGCGCTGGCCGCCTCGCTGTAGCTGCCGCCGGTCTGGTCGGCGATGTGCTCGAGGGTCTCCCGGTCGACGGGCACCGGCACCCGCTCGCCGTCGAGGTCCAAGGTGCCGTAGTCGGTGCCGAAGGCGATGGTGGAGACCGGGATCCCGGCGTCGACGGCGGCGTCGATGGCCTGGGTGTCGTCGCGGCCGACCGTGTTGTAGCCGTCGGAGAGCAGCACGATGCGGGCCGGCGGGAGCTCGTCCTCGGTGGCCTCCAGCGAGGCCTGGTAGTTCTGGATCGCGGTCAGCGAGGTGAACACCGCCTCGCCGATCGCCGTCGACTCGGCCAGCTCCAGGTTGTCGATGGAACTGCGGACCTGGCCGCGGTCGGTCGTCGGGGTGACCAGGGTGGTCGCGGTGCCGGCGAAGGACACCAGCCCCAGGTTGATCCGCGAGGGCAGGACGTCGACGAACTCCTTGGCCGCCTTCTGCATGGCCTCGAACCGGCTGGGCTCGATGTCGGTGGCCTGCATCGACAGCGAGACGTCGACGGCCATGATCACCGTCGCCCGTTCCCGAGGGACCCGCACCTCGGTGCTGGGCACGGCCAGGGAGACGACGAGCGCGGCCAGGGCGAGGGCCACCAGCCCGAAGGCCAGGTGCCGGCGCCAGCCCGGCCGCTTGGGCACCAGGCTGCCCAGCAGGGCGACGTTGGTGAACCGCGCGGCGTAGGCCCTGCGGCGCAGCTGCAGGACCACGTACAGCGCGACCAGCGCCACGACGGCGAGCAGGCCGAGCAGCCACAGCGGGGCCTGGAAGGTCATCGGGAGGCTCCTCCGCTGCCGGCATGCCGGCGTTCGCGACGGGTGCGCGGGCTCCGGGACGTCATCGCGACGCCCCTCCGGAGCCGGCCCGTCGTCGTTCGGCGACGAAACGGACGACGTCCATGAGCCAGTCACGGTCCGTGCGCAGCTGCAGGTGGCCCGCCCCTGCCCGGCGCAGCGCCGCAGCGATGGCCTGCCGCTGGGCAGCGGCCCCGGCGGCGTACCGGGCGCGGAACTCCGCGTCACCGGTCGGGACCTCGAGGGTCTGACCGCTCTCGGGGTCCACGACGGTGAGCAGCCCGACGTCGGGCAGCTCCAGCTCGCGCGGGTCGACGACCTCGATGGCGAGCAGCTCGTGCCGCCCCGCCAGCCCGCGCAGCGGCCGCTCCCAGTCGCTGTCGCCGAGGAAGTCCGAGACCACGACGACCAGACCGCGCCGGCGCGGCGGACGGCGCAGCGACTCCAGCGCGGCCGCGAGGTCGCCCCGCCGTCCCCCGGCGGCCCGCGGCGTGGCCACCACCGCCCGCAGCAGCCGGTCGGCGGCCAGCCGCCCGGCCGCGGCCGGGTAGCGGTCGACCCGCTCGCCGGTGGTGACGACCGCGCCCAGCCGGTTGCCGCCACGGACGGTGAGGTGGCTGACCGCGGCCAGGCCGGCGATCGCGAGGTCGCGCTTCTCGCACTGCGCGGTGCCGAAGTCCAGGCTGGCCGAGAGGTCGACGACGGCCCAGGTCTCCAGCTCGCGGTCGGCGATCGTCTCGCGGACGTGCGGGACCTGCGTGCGCGCGGTGACCGGCCAGTCCATCCGCCGGACGTCGTCCCCGGGGTGGTAGGTGCGGGAGTCCCCGGCCTCGCTGCCCGAGCCGGGGACCAGCCCGAGGTGGTCGCCCTGGAGCAGGCCGTCGAGCCGGCGACGGACGGTCAGCTCGAGCCGCTGCAGCAGCACGTCGGCCGGGCCCTCGGCGAAGTGCGGTGGGGCCCCGTCGCCGCGCCCGGGGTCGATCCCCGAGCCGGGGGTGGGCGCGGGGCGAGGGGGCTCCGGCGTCGCGGTGCCGGAGCCCCCCGAGCGACGACGGAGGATCACGCCGGTGCGGACCCGGGGCCGTAGCCGTTGCCGGCCGGGCCCGGGTGCCCCTGCGGGACCCCGCCCGGCTGACCCTCGGCGGCCGGCGTGCCCGGGAAGGGTCCCTGCGGTGCCGGGCCCTGGGGTCCGGGGCCGAACTGCGGGGCCGGCGGCCCGAACTGGGGGGCACCCTGCGGCGGGAGGGCCTGCGGCGGACCGAAGGACGGCACCGCCGGCCCGCCCGGAGCGGCCGGGCCGAAGCCGCCGGAGCGCTGCCGCGGGGTCACCTGCGGCAGCGGGACGGTCTGGAGGATCCGCTTGACCACGTGGTCGGCGGGCACGCCGTCGGCCAGCGCGTCGTAGGAGAGCACCAGCCGGTGGCGGAGCACGTCGGCGGTGACGTCGAGGACGTCCTGCGGCAGCACGTAGTCCCGGCCGCGCACCAGCGCGAGCGCGCGGCTGGCGGCGATCAGGCCCAGCGAGGCGCGCGGGCTCGCACCGTAGGAGACCCAGGAGGCGACGTCCTCCATGCCGTGCTCGCGCGGCGCGCGGGTGGCCACCACCAGCCGGACGACGTAGTCGACCAGCGCGTGGTGCACGAACACCTGCGAGGCGGTGCGCTGCATGCGGACCAGGTCACCGGGGCCGAGCACCGTCTCGGCCACCGGCGGGGTGGAGCCCATCCGGTAGATGATCTCCCGCTCCTCCTCGGGGCTCGGGTAGTCGACGAGCACCTTCATGAGGAAGCGGTCGCGCTGCGCCTCGGGCAGCGGGTACACGCCCTCGGACTCGATCGGGTTCTGCGTGGCCAGCACCAGGAACGGGTCGGGCAGCGGGTGGGTGACCCCGCCGATGGAGACCTGCCGCTCGGCCATGACCTCCAGCAGCGCGGACTGCACCTTGGCCGGCGCACGGTTGATCTCGTCGGTGAGCACGAAGTTGGCGAACACCGGGCCGAGCTCGGTGTCGAAGGCATCCTGTCCGGCCTTGTAGATGCGCGTCCCGATGATGTCGGCCGGGACCAGGTCGGGGGTGAACTGCAGCCGGGCGAACGAGCCGCCGACGACGGTCGCCAGCGTCTCCACGGCCAGGGTCTTGGCGACCCCGGGCACGCCCTCGAGCAGGACGTGGCCACGGGCGAGCAGCGACACGAGCATCCGCTCGACGAGGCGGTCCTGCCCGACGATCACCCGCTTGATCTCGAACAGCACGCGCTCCAGCTGCGCCGCGTCGGCCGACGGCGGCACCGGCTGGCCGGCGGCCTGCTGGAGGGGGGTGCTGGCGGCGCTGCTCACGCGGCCTCCTCGCCGGCGCTCGTCGGCTGCGTTCGCAAGGCTGCTGCGCTCGTCGGTTCGCTCGCGAGCTCGCTCACGTGACTCCCTGGTCGTGCGGGTCCACGGCCTCGAGGAGGCCGGCGACGGGGCTGCGTGCCCGTCCCCGGCCAGTGTCCTACACGTTCCTGGACGGCAGCCGTCCCCGCTGGCGGGCGCGGAGGAGTCGTCCCGGGCCCGGCACGCCGACCGTCGGCAAGGCGTGTGCACACCCCTGCCCGCGCAGGCGGCTGACTGCTAGCCTCGGCGGTGCGTCGGGCAGCTCCCCCCGTGGCTGCCCGACGCCCCATCTCCGGCCCCGCCTCGGCGTCCCGAGGTCGCGTCTCAGCCCGTGGGGCGGACGGCGCCGAAGTAGTCGCTCCCGAACCACATCGAGGAGATCCGCACCACGTCCCCGCTCTGCGGCGCCTGGATGACCTGGCCGCCGCCGATGTAGAGCGCCACGTGGTAGATCGAGGTGTAGGCCGACCCCGAGCCCCAGAACACCAGGTCCCCGGGCTGCAGGTCGGAGGCGGCCACGGTGCGGTCCCGGAGGCGCCAGTACTGCTCGCGGCTGGTGCCGCCGATGGCGATCCCGGCCTGCGCGTAGGCGTACTCGGTCAGCCCCGAGCAGTCGAAGCCGTAGACGGACGTGTCCGGCGGGATGCCGTGGGTCGGGCCGTGGCTGTTGCCGCCACCCCAGCTGTAGGGCAGGCCGCGCTGGGACCTCGCGGCGGCGATCGCCGTCTCGACCGCCGAGCCCGACGGCGCGTCGGCCAGCGTGGGGACCGGCGCCGGCGTCCCCCCTGACGACGAGCCGCCGGAGGACGAGCCGCCGGAGGACGAGCCGCCGGAGGACCCGCCCGAGGAGGACGGCACGGGAGCCGGCGGGCTGGTGCGGGCAGCCTCCTGCGCCGCCTCGGCGGCCGCCGCCGCCTCCTGGGCGCCCTGGGCGCCATAGAGCTCCGCCTGGGCCGCGGCGAGCTCGGCCTCCCACGCCTCCCGCTGCTCGGCCAGCGCCGCCGTCTGGGCGCGCGCGGAGACCTCCTGGGCCTGGGCCGAGGCCAGCGACTCCGCGGCCTGGTCCTCCAGGGCGTCGGCCTCCTCGGCCGCCTGCGCAGCGGCCTGGTCGGCGTCGGTGGCCTGCCGCTCGAGGACGGTCAGCTGGTCGACGACGTCGACCCGGTGCTCACCGGCGGCGTCGAGCAGCGCCGCCCGCTCCAGCAGCTGGGTCGGGCCCTCGGCGCTCATCAGCGCAGCGGCGCCGGGCGCCGTGCTGCCCTGCATGTAGGTCGACCGGGCGAACTCGGCGACCTGCTCGCGGCCGCGGGTCAGCGCGGCCCGGGCCCGCTCGGCGGCCGCGGCGGCCTCGTCGGCCGCGGCCTGCGCCTCCTGCTGGGCCGCGAGGCGCTCCTCGTACTCCTGCAGCGCGATCTGCGCGGCCTGGTGCGCGGCGGCCGCCCTGGCCTCGGCCTCGGCGAGCTGGGCGCTGACCTGCCCGACCTGGGCGGCCGCGGCGTCCCGGGCGGCCTGCGCGTCGGCGACCTCGGCGTCCCCGGGTGCGGCCAGCGCCGCGCCCGGGGTCGCACCCACGGCCACGAGGGCGGCGACCGCCGTCCCGATCCCCCGGAGGAGCCACCGGGACACCCCGGTGTGGGAACCCGTCCTGCGTGTCCCGCTGTCCACTGTCCCGACCTCTCCCCGGCGCGCGGGCGTCGTCCCGGAGGGGTCCTCGCCGGCGCGACCCGACACCGACGGCGCCCCGGAGGGCGCTTCCTGGAGCGGGGATCGACGGGATCGGCAGGACGGTTGAGGGGGCCCTCACCCCGTCGGGTGAGGGCCCCCAGGGCCTGCGGGGGTGACGGCAGCCCCCCGTGCAGGGTCCCGCCACGAGCTCGCGAGTGGCGGGGGGCGAGGGGGCCCTCTCTCAGTTCACCTGGCGCTCCGAGGTGGACCAGAAGGCCTCGCGCAGCTTGAACTTCTGGATCTTCCCGGTGGCGGTGCGGGCCAGCGCGTCGCGGAACTCGACCCGCTTCGGGATCTTGTACCCGGCGATCTTGCCGCGGCAGTGGGCGATGATCTCCTCGGCGCCGACGTCCTGCCCCTCGGCACGGACGACGATCGCGGTCACCAGCTCCCCCCACTTGTCGTCGGGGACCCCGATGACGGCGACCTCCGCGACCGCTGGGTGGCTGAACACCACGTCCTCCACCTCGATCGAGGAGACGTTCTCGCCACCGGTGATGATCACGTCCTTCTTGCGGTCGGAGATGGTGAGGTACCCGCCCTCGTCGATCGAGCCGCCGTCGCCGGTGTGGAACCAGCCGCCCTCGAGCGCCTCGGCCGAGGCGTCGGGGTTCTGCCAGTAGCCGGCCAGCACCGTGTTGCTCTGCACGAGCACCTCGCCGGACTCGCTGGTCCGCATCCGGGTGCCCAGCGCCGGGACCCCGGCCCGCGACAGCTTCTTGGCGCGCTCCTCGGGCGAGAGGTCGTCGAACTCCGCGCGCGGCCGGTTGACGGTGACCAGCGGGGCGGTCTCGGTGAGGCCGTAGATCTGGTTGAACTGCCAGCCCAGCTCGGACTCGATGCGCGCGATGGTCCGCGACGGCGGTGGCGCACCGGCGACCACGATCCGCACCCGGTCGCGCCCGGGGACCTCGCCGTCCCAGCGGGACGCGGCGTCGAGCACCGCGTTCCACACCGCCGGCGCCCCGCACATGAGCGTCACGCCGTGCTGCTCCACCCGCCGCAGGATCTCCGCGCCGTCCACCTTGCGCAGCGCCACCTGGCGGGCGCCCAGACCGGCCAGCGCGTAGGGCATCCCCCACCCGTTGCAGTGGAACAGCGGCAGCGTGTGCAGGTAGACGTCGCGGTCGCTGACCTGCATGTGCATCCCGAAGGTCACCGCGTTGACCCACTCGTTGCGGTGGGTCATCTGCACGCCCTTGGGCCGCGCGGTGGTGCCGCTGGTGTAGTTGATCGTGGCGGTGGCGTCCTCGTCGGGCTCGGACCACGGCCGCGGCTCGACGTCGAAGCGCAGCAGCTGCTCGTACTCCTCCCCCGTACCGAAGCGGTGCTCGACCTCGATCCCCTTGAGCGACGCCTCCAGCTCCGGGTCGACGAACAGCGCGCGGGCACCGCTGTGGCCGACGATGTAGGCGACCTCCTCCTGGGCCAGCCGGAAGTTGATCGGCACGAGGACCCGGCCCGACGACGGGACGCCGAGCAGCATCTCCAGCAGCCGGCCGGAGTTGTGGCTGACGACGGCGACCCGCTCACCCTCGCCGATGCCCAGCTCGTCCAGCGCGGCCTGCATGGCGCGGGCGCGGCGGGCGACCTCGCGGTAGGTCACCTCACCCATGGACGGCGCCGGCTGGTCGGGCTCGTCGACGATGCCGATCCGGTCGCCGTACACCAGCTCGGCGCGGTCGAGGAAGTCTCGAGTGGTCAGAGGCACGCGCATGTCCGGCTCCCGGTGGTCGGGCCGCCGTGCCCGCAGGTGCCCGGCAGCCGCTCGACGTGGTGCCCGTCACGCTAGCGCCGGACCTCCGCGGTCAGGCAGGGTCCCGCAGCCGTGCCCGTGCGGACGCGGTCGGCGGCGTCGTCAGCGGGCGACCAGCCGCGGCAGGGCCGTGCCGATCGGCTCGCGGACGACGAGGTCGGCGAGGCCGTCGTAGGGGGTGGGCTCGGCGTTGACGACGACGACCCGCGCGCCCGCACCCGCGGCGAGGTCGGTCAGCCCGGCGGCCGGGTGCACGGTGAGCGACGTGCCGACGGCGAGGAAGACGTCGCAGTCGGTCGCGGCCTCCGCGGCGGCCTCGATGACCGCGGCGTCCAGGGCCTGGCCGAAGCTGATCGTGGCCGACTTGAGGATGCCGCCGCAGCGCCGGCAGGCGGGGTCGGGCTCACCGGCGTCGATGCGGGCCAGCGCCTCGGCCATCGTCGTCCGGTCCCGGCAGGCCAGGCACTCGACCTCGTGCACCGTGCCGTGCAGTTCCAGCACCAGGTCCGCCGAGGAGCCGGCCGCCTGGTGCAGCCCGTCGATGTTCTGGGTGAGCAGCGCCCGCAGCCGGCCCTGCCGCTCCAGGTCGACCAGCGCGGCGTGCCCGGCGTTGGGGCGGACGTCGCGCGCCTGCAGGTCGCGGCGCATGAGCCAGGCCCGGCGGCGGATGTCGGGGTCGGCGACGTAGTAGGTCAGCGTGACCAGCTTCTCGGCGTCCGGGTCCCTCGTCCACACGCCGTTCGGCCCCCGGTAGTCGGGGATGCCGCTGTCGGTGGAGATCCCGGCGCCGGTCAGGACGGTGACCCGCCCGGCGTCGGACAGCCAGGCGGGCAGCGGGTCGGGCACGGCACCGGTCGTCACGGCGTCCACGGTAGGGAGCCGGCGCGGCCGGTGCGCGACCTCACGGGGTAGGCAAGGGTCGCCTCACCTGCGCGGCTGCGGAGGCGGCTGGGATGATCGGGGGTGGCAATCAGCGCGATCGACCAGCGAGGGGTAGGCGCAGAGCAGTGGCAGCCAGCAAGGACAGCTTCGGGGCACGGTCGACGCTGAGCGTCGACGGCACCGACTACGACATCTACCGGCTCGACGCGGTGGAGGGCTCCGAGAAGCTGCCCTTCAGCCTGAAGGTGCTCCTCGAGAACCTGCTGCGCACCGAGGACGGCGCGGACATCACCGCCGACCACATCCGTGCGCTGGCGAACTGGGACCCGAACGCCCAGCCGGACCAGGAGATCCAGTTCACCCCGGCCCGCGTGGTGATGCAGGACTTCACGGGTGTCCCCTGCATCGTCGACCTCGCCACCATGCGCGAGGCCATGGCCGAGATCGGCGGCGACCCGCAGAAGATCAACCCGCTCGCCCCGGCCGAGCTGGTCATCGACCACTCCGTGATCGCCGACGTCTTCGGCACCCCCGAGTCGTTCGAGCGCAACGTCGAGATCGAGTACGAGCGCAACGGCGAGCGCTACCAGTTCCTGCGCTGGGGCCAGGGCGCCTTCAGCGACTTCAAGGTCGTCCCCCCGGGCACCGGCATCGTCCACCAGGTCAACATCGAGCACCTGGCCCGCGTGGTCTTCCCGCGCCAGGAGGGCGACCGCGTCGTGGCCTACCCCGACACCTGTGTCGGCACCGACTCGCACACCACGATGGTCAACGGCCTGGGCGTGCTGGGCTGGGGCGTCGGCGGCATCGAGGCCGAGGCCGCGATGCTCGGCCAGCCGGTCTCCATGCTCATCCCGCGGGTGGTCGGCTTCAAGCTGACCGGCGAGCTGCCCGACGGCGCGACCGCCACCGACCTGGTCCTGACGATCACCGAGATGCTGCGCGAGCACGGCGTGGTCGGGAAGTTCGTCGAGTTCTACGGCGCCGGCGTCTCCGCCGTCCCGCTGGCCAACCGCGCCACGATCGGCAACATGAGCCCGGAGTTCGGCTCCACCGCGGCGATGTTCCCCATCGACGAGGAGACGATCGGCTACCTGCGCCTGACCGGCCGCAGCGACGAGCAGGTCGCCCTCGTCGAGGCCTACGCCAAGGAGCAGGGCCTCTGGCACGACCCGTCCCGCGAGCCGGCGTTCTCCGAGTACCTCGAGCTGGACCTCTCCACCGTCGTCCCCTCGATCGCCGGCCCGAAGCGCCCGCAGGACCGCGTCGCGATCACCGACGCCAAGGCGTCCTTCCGGGCCGCGCTGGCCGACTACGTCTCCGACGACGAGACCGGCGGCGAGGACCGCAAGCCCGGCGTCCCGTCCAACGAGCAGCCCTACGGCGTCGTGTCGGCGGCCGACGAGGCCTCGGCCGAGTCCTTCCCCGCCTCGGACCCGGTCAGCCCGTTCGCCCACGGCAACGGCGAGGACGGCCGGCCGCACCCCTACCTGCCCGGCGAGCAGCTGCCCGACCGCCCGGCCAAGCCGACCAAGGTCGTCATGGAGGACGGCACGGAGACCTTCGTCGACCACGGCCACGTGGTGATCGCGGCGATCACCTCCTGCACCAACACCTCCAACCCGCAGGTGATGATCGGCGCCGCGATGCTGGCCAAGAACGCCGTCGAGCGCGGGCTGTCCAGCAAGCCGTGGGTGAAGACGACCCTGGCCCCCGGCTCCGCGGTGGTCATGGACTACTACGAGAAGG
Organism: Geodermatophilus sp. SYSU D00697; assembly: GCF_054050175.1. Taxonomy (NCBI): domain Bacteria; kingdom Bacillati; phylum Actinomycetota; class Actinomycetes; order Geodermatophilales; family Geodermatophilaceae; genus Geodermatophilus; species Geodermatophilus sp. SYSU D00697. The sequence continues at coordinate 12,227 of NZ_JBJGYV010000044.1, read as the reverse complement.
CGGAGCTCACCCCGTACCTGGAGAAGCTCGGCTTCTACCTGGTCGGCTACGGCTGCACGACCTGCATCGGCAACTCCGGCCCGCTGCCCGAGCCGGTCAGCCAGGCGGTCAACGAGGCCGACCTCGCCGTGGTCTCGGTGCTGTCGGGCAACCGCAACTTCGAGGGCCGGATCAACCCCGACGTCAAGATGAACTACCTGGCCAGCCCGCCGCTGGTCATCGCCTACGCGATCGCCGGGTCGATGGACGTCGACCTCAACAACGACCCGCTGGGCAAGGACCCCGACGGCAACGACGTCTTCCTGCGCGACATCTGGCCGTCCCCGCAGGACGTCCAGCGGGTCATCGACGAGACGGTCTCGGCGGAGATGTTCGGCCGCAGCTACGAGGACGTCTTCGCCGGCACCGAGCAGTGGCAGAACCTGCCCACCCCGACCGGCGACACCTTCGCCTGGGACCCGGAGAGCACCTACGTCCGCAAGCCCCCGTACTTCGAGGGCATGCCGGCCGAGCCGGCCCCGGTGCAGGACATCACCGGCGCCCGCACGCTGGCGGTGCTCGGCGACTCGGTGACCACCGACCACATCTCCCCCGCCGGGTCGATCAAGGCCGACAGCCCGGCCGGCCGGTACCTGCAGGAGCACGGCGTCGAGCGCCGCGACTTCAACAGCTACGGCTCCCGGCGCGGGAACCACGAGGTGATGATCCGCGGCACCTTCGCCAACATCCGGCTGCGCAACCAGCTGGTGCCGGGCACCGAGGGCGGCGTCACCAAGAACCACCTCACCGGCGAGACGACGTCGATCTACGAGGCGTCGGAGGCCTACCAGGAGCAGGGCATCCCGCTGGTCGTGCTGGCCGGCAAGGAGTACGGCTCTGGGTCGTCGCGGGACTGGGCGGCCAAGGGGACGGCGCTGCTGGGCGTCAAGGCGGTCATCGCCGAGAGCTACGAGCGGATCCACCGCTCCAACCTCATCGGCATGGGCGTGCTGCCGCTGCAGTTCCCCGAGGGCCAGGACCGGGAGTCGCTCGGTCTGACCGGCGACGAGGAGTTCACGATCACCGGGATCACCGCGCTCAACGACGGCGAGACCCCGCGCACGGTCAAGGTCGAGGCCGGCGACGTGGAGTTCGACGCCACCGTCCGGATCGACACCCCCGGTGAGGCGAACTACTACCGCAACGGCGGGATCATGCAGTACGTGCTGCGGTCCCTGCGCGCCACGTCGGCCTGATCCCGGGCTGATCGGCATGGACCTGGGCCTGGGTGGCCGCCGCTACCTGCTGACCGGCGCGAGCCGGGGGCTGGGGCTCGCGGCGGCCCGGGCCCTGGTCGACGACGGGGCGCGGGTGCTGCTGAGCTCCCGCTCCCCCGACTCCGTGGACGCCGCCGTCGCCTCGCTGGGCGGGGCGCCGGCGGCGCACGGGCTCGCCGCCGACCTGGCCGACCCCGCCGCCGCCGAGCAGCTGGTCGGGGCGGCCGTCGAGCGGCTCGGCGGCGTCGACGGAGCGCTGCTGTCGGTGGGCGGACCGACACCGGGCACCGTCCTGGAGACCGCCGAGGAGCACTGGCGCGACGGCGTGGAGAAGGTGCTGCTCGGCCCGCTGCGCCTGGTCAGGGCCCTGGTCCCGAACCTGGGCGAGGGCGCGGTCATCGGTTTCGTGCTGTCCACGTCGGTCCGCCAGCCGATCGGCCACCTGGCCATCTCCAACGGGCTGCGGCCCGGCCTGGCGATGACGGCGAAGGCGCTCGCCGACGAGCTGGGCCCCCGCGGCATCCGGGTGGTCGGGCTGATGCCGGGCACCATCGCCACCGACCGGATCACCGAGATCGAGGAGGCCTCCGGCGACGCGGCCGCGATGCGGGCGCGCACCGAGGCCGGCATCCCGCTGCGCCGCGTCGGCCGGCCCGACGAGTTCGGCCGGGTGGCGGCCTTCCTCCTCTCCCCCGCCGCCTCGTTCGTGACCGGCACGATGGTCCCCGTCGACGGCGGCGTCCTGCGGGCGCTCTGACGGCCGACTCGTGAGCGCCGAGGTCCCCGCCAGCGCGCCGGTCCTGGTCGCCTGCGCGCACGGGACGCGCAACCCCACCGGCCGCCGGCTGATCGCCGAGCTGGCCCTGGCCGCCCGCCGGTCGCGGCCGGGCCTGGAGACCACAGCGGCCTTCGTCGACGTCCAGCCGCCCACCGTGGCCGACGTCGTGCGCGGGCTGGGCGGGCAGGGCCGCGCGGCCGTCGTCGTCCCCCTGCTGCTGTCGGGCGGCTACCACGTGCACGTCGACATCGCCCGCGCGGTGCAGGCCTCCGACACCGCACGCGCCGCGCGCCCGCTGGGGCCCGATCCCCGGCTGGTCGCCGTCCTCGCCGACCGGCTGGCGGCCGCGGGCGCCGACCCGCAGGACCCCCGCACGGCCGTCGTGCTGGCCGCCGCCGGCTCCAGCGACCCGCGGTCCCGCGCCGACGTGGAGCACACCGCCGCCCTCCTCCAGGAGCGCTGGGGCGGTCCGGTCACCACCGGGTTCGGGTCGGCGGCCCCGCCGCCGGTGCCCGAGGCGGTCGCCGCCGCACGGCGGGCCGGCGCCCGGCGGGTCGTGCTCGCGGCCTACCTCCTGGCGCCGGGACACTTCCACGACAGGCTGGCCTCGGCCGGCGCGGACGCGGTCACCGATCCGCTGCTGCCCGACGACCGGATCGCCGCCGTGCTCCTGGACCGCTACGACGCCGCCGTCCCCGCCTGACTGCCGAGGAGCGCACGAACAGCGTCCCCGTACGCCGCGGCCGGCACGTCGCCGAGCAGCAGTCGCTGCAGCAGGAAGCCGAGCACCAGGGAGAGCAGCGCCGCGGCCAGCTGCCGGGGGTCGGCGTCCCGCGGCAGCCGTCCCGCCTCCTGCGCCGCGACGGCGACGTCGTGCAGGTGTGCGCGGATCGTCGTGTAGGCCTCGCGCGCCACGTCGTGGACGGCGGGGTTGCGCAGCGCCTCCGCCCACGCCTGGACGGCGACCCGCGTGACGTCGACCGGACCCCGCTCCGCGACCGAGGCCACCACCTCCACCGCGGTCGCGACCGCCTCGGCCGGGTCGGGGTCGGGCTGCTCGGCGCGCCACCGGCCGAACCGCGTGACGGCCTCGGCCAGGACCCGGTCGACGATGGCCCGGACCAGCTCGTCCTTGCTGGCGAAGTAGCGGTACACCGCGCCGGCCGAGAGCCCCGACTCGGCGATGACGTCGGCCATGCCGGTGGCCTGGAAGCCGTTCGCCGCGAACCGGACGATCGCCGCGTCGACGATCTGGTCGCGACGGGCGGTCAGGTGCTCCTCGGAGACGCGTGGCACGTCAGGATCGTAGAACGGACGTTCGTTCTTGACGGGCTCGGCGGCAGCGGAGCATGCTGCCAGGACAGAGAACGATCGTTCGTTCTCCTTCATCGGAGGATCCGCCATGGCCCCCTCCCCCGGACTCCCCGGCACCCGGCTCGTGCCGGCCCTGCTCGCCCTCTTCGCCGTCCTGATGGCCGTGCTGCTGACCGCCTTCGCGTGGCCGGCCGTGCGGTCGGCGCCGCGGGACCTGCCCGTGGCCGTCGCCGGGCCGCCCGCGGCGACCGCCTCGCTCACCGCCGGGCTGACCGCCGCCGGCCCCGGCGCGCTCAGCGTGCGCGAGGTGCCCGACGAGGCGGCGGCAGAGGCGGCGATCCGCGACCGGGAGGTCTACGGAGCCGTCGTGGCCACCCCCGGGGCCCCGCCGCGGGTGCTCGTCGCCTCCGCCGCCGGGCCGGTGGTCGCCCAGGCGCTGCAGCAGGTGGCTGCCGGCCTCAGCGCGGCCACGGGGACCCCGGTGCCGGTGCAGGACGTCGTCCCCCTGCCGGGGGCCGACCCGCGCGGCGCGGGACTGGCGGCCGGCGCGCTGCCCCTGGCGATCGGCGGCATCGTGATCGCCGCGCTGACCTCGCGCCTGTTGCCCCGCCTGCGGCTGCGCGTCGCCGCCGCGCTGGCCATGGCCGTCGGCGGCGGCATGGTGGCCGCGACCGTGCTGGGCACCTGGCTGGGGTCGCTGTCCGGCGGCTGGTGGTCGGTGACCGCCGCAGTGGCCCTCGGCATCGCGGCGACCGCCCTGGTCCTGCTGGGCCTGGAGGCCCTCGCCGGGACGGCCGGCTTCGCCGTCGGCGCGGCCACCGTCGTGCTGCTGGGCAACCCGCTGTCCGGGCTGACCACCGCGCCGGAGATGCTGCCGGCCGGCTGGGGGACCCTCGGGCAGCTGCTGCCGCCGGGCGCCACGGGGTCCCTGTTGCGGTCGGTGTCCTGGTTCGACGGCGCCGGTGCGAGTCTGCCGCTGCTGGTGCTGACCGGGTGGGTCGTCGCCGGCCTCGCCCTGTGCACGGTCGCGGCCGCCCGCCGTCGCTCCGGCTCGGCCGGGAGCGCCGTCCCCCGCGAGGCCGTGCCGGCCTGAGGGGGACCCTCCTGCCCGCCCTCGGAGGAGGGCCCGCGCAGGGGCCTCCGGTTGTCGGCCGGGCCGCAGCGGGCGAGGCTGCCGTCATGGACGCCGGCGTCGCCTTCTACGCCCGGCCGGAGAGCGAGCCGCACCGGCTGGGCATCGACCCGCGCCTGGCCGGCTGGATGGCGACCGGACACCCCGACCAGGTGCACGTGCGCGCGTTCGTCACCCACGCCCGATCGGTCCTGGGGACGCCGCCGCCCGGCCCCGCGGCACTGCGACTCGACGTCGGCCTGCCCGACGACGTCCGGCTGCTCGACCAGTACCGGCTCGTCCAGTACCTGGCCCCGCTGGCCGAGTGGCTGGCGTCGCACGGCGCGGAGCGGCTGGCCAGCGTCTGGGCGACCAAGGGGCGCGGGGCGGACTCGCTGCTCCGCGTGGACGACACCCGCCCGGTGCCCGCGCCGGAGGGCGACCGCCGGTTCACCGTCCGGACCACCACGTCGGCGGGCTCGCCGCAGTACACCGGACAGGTCCGGGAGCAGCTCGGCGGGGAGCCGCCGCTCCTGCCCGGCCCGGTCACGCTGCAGCTGGCCTTCGCCGTGCCGCCCGGCAGCAACTGGCCGGGCCTGTGGCAGCCGACGCTCGACGGGCTGGCGCCGCTGCTCGGCGCGGCGGGCGACGACCGCCCGGACGACCCGGACGACGGGCGGGTCGTCGAGCTGGGCCTGCACCGACGGGAGGACGCCGCCCTGGACCACGAGGTCGTGGTGACCGGGATCGCCCGCGCGCTGGAGGACGACGCGGCCCCGACGTGAGAGCCTGGGGTGGGCCCTCCTCCCGGGCCCCCGGACGAGCGGTGCCGTACCCGGACAGCGACAAGACGGCTCCCGGAGGGTCATCGTGTCCTGGCTCGTGCTCGTGCTGTCCGGTGTGCTGGAGGCCGTCTGGGCCACCGCCCTCGGCCGTTCCGAGGGGTTCACCCGACTGGTCCCCTCGATCGTCTTCGCCGTCGCCCTGGTGCTGAGCATGGCGGGGCTGGCCGTCGCCATGCGGGAGCTGCCGGTGGGCACCTCCTACGCCGTCTGGGTCGGCATCGGTGCCGCCCTGACCGTCGGGGTCGCGATGCTCACCGGCGAGGAGCCGGCCTCGGCGGTCAAGCTCCTCCTGGTGGCCGGGATCGTCGGCTGCGTGGTCGGGCTCAAGATCCTCCACTGAGCCGGGGCCCCCCTAGAGGCGGGGGTCCTAGTACCCCCCAGCGACGGCTCGGACCTGATCGGGATGCCCGCGAGGCTCGTGCTCGCGGGGGGAACATCGCCGTCCGGGGGCACCGACAGCTGGAGCACCGCCATGCACGAGAACACCCTCACCCGCCGCGACGCGCTGAAGATCGGGGCCTTCGGTGCCGCCGCGCTCGCCCTGCCGTTCTCCGCGGGCGCGCTGAGCGCCAAACGCGCCTCGGAGCTGCGGAACCTGCCCCGGCCCTACACGTTGCCCTTCCGGCAGCCGGCCGACCTGCTGCCGTCGCGGGTGGTCACGGTCGACGGCGTGCAACGCCCGCTCTACGAGATCGAGCAGCGCCCGTTCCAGGCCCGGATCCTTCCCGGCTTCACGACCACGATGTGGGGCTACAACGGCCAGTTCCCCGGGCCCACCATCCGCGCGACCCGCGGCGTCCCGATCGTCGTCCGCCAGGCCAACCGGCTGCCGGAGAAGCACCCCACGCTGGGCTACGTGCCCGCGACGTCCACGCACCTGCACGGGTCGCCGTCCCGGCCCCAGTACGACGGCTACGCCAACGACCTCACCATGCCGGGCCAGTTCAAGGACTACCTCTACGACAACATCGAGGAGGAGCGCACGATCTGGTACCACGACCACGCGGTCATGCGGACGACGGAGAACGTCTACATGGGCCTGGCCGGCATGTACGTCGTGCGCAACCCCGTCGACGGGCAGCTCCCGACCGGCCAGTACGACGTGCCGCTGGTCATCAACGACGTGGCCTTCACCGAGAAGGGCCAGCTCCTCTTCGACGACAACAGCCAGTCCGGGATCAACGGCGACGTCATCCTGGTCAACGGTGTCCCGTGGCCGGTCATGCCGGTGGAGCGACGCCGGTACCGGTTCCGCATCCTGATCGCCTCGCTCGGCCGCGGTTACCGGCTGCGGCTCTCCCCCGAGGCGCCGTTCACGGTGGTGGCCACCGACGGGGGCATCATGCCGGCTCCCGTGAGCGTGACCACGCTGACCGCCACCATGGCCGAGCGGTACGAGGTCGTCGTCGACTTCAGCGCCTTCCGCCCCGGCCAGCGGGTCGAGCTGCGCAACCTCGGGATCACGAACGCGATCGACTACGACCACACCGACAAGGTGATGGCCTTCCAGGTGACCGACCGGGTCACCGTCCCGGACACCCCGATCACCATGCCACCGATGCCCCTGGCCGCCCCGGCCGAGAAGCCGCTGATGGACCTGACCGAGGCGGACGCGGTCCGCACCCGCGCGCTGCGCTTCCGGCGGCACAACGGCCACTGGACGATCGACCAGAAGACCTGGGCCGACGTCGAGGCGTCCGAGTTCCAGGACGTCATCGCCGATCCACAGCCGGGGGACGTCGAGGTCTGGGAGCTGCAGAACAACGCCGGGGGCTGGTTCCACCCGATCCACGTCCACCTCGTGGACTTCAAGATCCTCAGCCGCAACGGCAAGCCGCCGGAGCCCCACGAGCGCGGACCCAAGGACGTCGTCTACCAGGGCGAGAACGACGTCGTCCGGATCCTCGCCCGCTTCGGCGGGGTCCTCGGCACCGATCCGGCCGGGCAGCCGGTCCGCCGCACCGGCCGGTACATGATCCACTGCCACAACACCAGCCACGAGGACCACGACATGATGCACCAGTTCCGGGTCGGGGCGGACACGCCCGAGAACGACCCGTTCTCGGCGCCACCCCAGGACCTGCCGGTGTCGTGACGACGGCGGCCCGCCCACCTGGCTCGGGGCCCGGTGCCGCCGGCTGCGCTCAGTCCGGCTGGCTCGGGCCCGGTGGCCGCCGGCCGAGCTCAGCCCGGCTCCGTGCCCCCGGCTCCGCTCAACCCGGCTCGGGCCCGGTGGCCGCCGGCCGCGCCGGGTCGGCCGACCACTGCGACCACGAGCCGGGCCACAGCGCCGCGTCGACGCCGGCCACGGCCAGCGCCGCGACCTCGTGCGCCGCGGTGACGCCCGAGCCGCAGTAGGCGCCGACCGGCCGGCCCGGCGTGGCGCCCAGCCGGCCGAACCGCTCCTCCAGTACAGCCGCTGGAAGGAACGTGCCGTCCTCGGCCAGGTTCTCGGCGGTGGGTGCGCTCACCGCCCCGGGTACGTGGCCGGCAACCGGGTCGACCGGCTCGGTCTCGCCGCGGTAGCGCTCGCCGGCGCGGGCGTCCAGGAGCAGGCCGCCGGCACGCGGCAGGGCCGCCGCCTCGTCGATCGTCAGCACCGGCATCCCGCCCGGGGTCAGGGTCACGTCGCCGGGCTCGGGGACGACGTCGCCGGTCTCCAGCGGGCCGCCGGCGCGGCGCCACGCCGCGAGGCCGCCGTCGAGCAGCCGCACGTCGGCCAGCCCACCCCAGCGCAGCAGCCACCACGCCCGCGCGGCCGCGAGACCGCCGCTGTCGTCGTAGGCCACGACCGGGTCACCGGCCCGGACCCCCCACCGGCGCGCAGCTGCTTGCAGCCGCTGCAACGACGGCAGGGGGTGGCGGCCGACCGCGGACGACGACGGGTCGGCCAGCTCGGTGTCCAGGTCGACGAGCACCGCGCCGGGCAGGTGACCGGTCAGGTACTCCGCCCGGGACCGCGCGGCGTCGTACCCCAGCGCCCAGCGGACGTCGAGCAGGACCGCCCGGTCGCGCCGGCGGAGCAGCTCGCCGGCGGGGACCAGCACCGGCCGGGCCGCCGGGCGGGTCACTGCGGGGCCAGCAGCCCGCGCAGCTCCTGCGTCAGCGCCTCGCGGGCCTCGGGGTGCTGGTACCAGGCGGCCGGCGTGGCCTGCAGCAGGGAGATCCGCCAGCGGCCCCCGCCCTCGTCGACGGCGACCACCGTGTGGACCGTGTGGTAGCGCGGGTCGACGTCGTTGTCCCCCGGCGGGATCATCCCGGCGTGCGCCAGCAGCACCGCGACGCCCGGGGCCATCGGCCGCACGGAGCGGATCACGGCGGTGTAGGCCGCGGTCGGGTGGTGGCCGAAGATCTGCCGGAAGTCGGCGGCGATGGCCAGACGGCCGTGGTGGTGGGTGCCGTCGTACCCGATGATGTCGCCGTCGTCGGCGAAGGCGGCCGCCACCGCGGCGCCGCTGCGCCGGTTCCAGCCGTCGAGGAACTGGGCGTAGAGCGCACGGATCTGGGCGTCGTTCGGGTGCGCGGACGTCACGCTGGCTCCTCCTGCGTTGCTGGGACAGGAGTGACGGTAGTGGTCACGCCGCGCCGACCGTCCGCCCCTCGCCGACGGCGAACTGGGTCCGGTACAGGTCGGCGTACCGGCCGCCGAGCGCCAGCAACTCCTCGTGTGTGCCCGACTCCACGATGCGACCGTCGTCCACGACGAGGATCTGGTCGGCGCTGCGGATGGTGGACAGCCGGTGGGCGATCACCAGGGACGTCCGTCCGGAAAGCGCGGTGTCCAGCGCGTGCTGCACCGCCACCTCCGACTCGCTGTCGAGGTGCGCGGTCGCCTCGTCGAGGATCACGATGCCGGGCGCCTTGAGCAGCACGCGGGCGATCGCCAGCCGCTGCTTCTCGCCGCCGGAGAGCCGGTAGCCGCGGTCACCCACCACGGTGTCCAGGCCGTCGGGCAGCGACCGGACCAGCGCCGCGATGCGCGCCCCGGCCAGGGCGGCCTCGAGCTCCTGCTCGGTCGCGTCGGGCCGGGCGTAGAGGAGGTTGGCGCGGATCGTGTCGTGGAACAGGTGCGCGTCCTGGCTGACCACGCCGATCGCGTCGCGCAGCGAGGCCAGGGTCACCGACCGGACGTCGACGCCGCCGACCCGCACCGTTCCGCTGGTCGCGTCGTACAGCCGCGGCACCAGGTTGGCGATCGTCGACTTCCCCGCCCCGGAGTGGCCGACCAGGGCCACCAGCTGCCCCGGCTCCACCCGGAAGGAGACGTCGTGCAGGACGGCCGTCGGCCCGCCGTGCTCGGGGAGTGACACCTCCTCCAGTGACGGCAGCGAGACCTCCGCGGCCGATGGGTAGCTGAACGACACGTGCTCGAACTCGATCGAGCGGTCGCCGGCCGGCACGGGGGCGGCGTCGGGCTCCTCGCGGATCATCGGCTGCAGGTCGAGCACCTCGAAGACCCGGTCGAAGCTCACCATCGCGCTCATGACGTCGACCCGGACGTTGGACAGCGCGGTCAGCGGCCCGTACAGCCGGGACAGCAGCAGGGCCAGCGCGACGACGTCCCCGGGGCTGAGCGAGCCGGTGAAGGCCAGCGAGCCGCCGAGCCCGTAGACCAGCGCGGTGGCCAGGGCCGCGACGAGGGTCAGCGCGGTGAAGAAGGTGCGCCCGTACATCGCCGACAGGACCCCGATGTCGCGGACCCGCGCCGCCCGGCCGCGGAACCCCTCGGCCTCGGCGTCGGGCCGGCCGAACAGCTTGACCAGCAGCGCGCCCGCGACGTTGAACCGCTCGGTCATGATCGCGTTCATCGACGCGTTGAGGCCGTAGGACTCCCGGGTGATCTCCTGCAGCCGCCGCCCGATCCGCCGGGCCGGGAGGACGAACACCGGGACGAGCACCAGCGACAGCGCGGTGATCTGCCACGAGAGGCTGAACATCACCCCGGCGGTGAGCACCAGCCCGATCGCGTTGGACAGCACCCCCGACAGCGTCGAGGTGAACGCCTGCTGGGCGCCGATGACGTCGTTGTTGAGCCGGCTGACCAGCGCGCCGGTCTGCGTCCGGGTGAAGAACGCGACCGGCATCCGCTGCACGTGCTCGAAGACCCGGCTGCGCAGGTCGTAGATGACCCCCTCGCCGATGCGGGCGGAGAACCAGCGCGTGGCCAGCGAGATCCCGGCGTCGAGGACCGCCAGCCCGGCGATGAGCAGGGCGATGCGGACGATGTCGGCCGCGGTGCCCTCCAGCCCGGCGATCCGGTTGATGATCCGCCCGGCCAGCAGCGGGGTCAGCACCCCGATCACCGAGGAGCCGACCACCAGCAGCACGAAGAACGTGAGGTCCCGCCGGTAGGGCCGGGCCACGCCCAGGATGCGGCGCACCGTGCCGGGGGGCAGCTCACGGGTGGTCACCGACGGGTCGCGGCGGAAGGACCGCATCGCCGCCATGGAGGTCATGGGACCGCTCATGTCCACGCCACCTCCTTCCCGACCGGCCAACACCCCCGTCGGACGGCCTGTTCCGGAGACGAGTGTCCCAGCGCCCTCCGACGGATCAGCGCCCCGCGGCCAGGTCCCGCAGCCGCCGGGTCTGCGCCGCCCGCTCGGCGGCGTCCTGCGTCGCCGGGTCGTTCCGCACGGCGGACCGGACCAGCGCGGCGGTCTCCCGGCTGGCACCGGCCGGTGACGCGGTGACCGCCGCGACCAGCGCCGCGACGGCGGTGTCCAGTTCCTCGGCCGGGACGACGGCGTTGGCCAGCCCGATCGCGCGGGCCTCCTCCGCCCGCACCGGACGGCCGGTCAGGCAGACCTCCAGCGCCCGCGAGTAGCCGACCAGCTCCACCAGGGTGCTGGTGCCGGTGAGGTCGGGGACCAGCCCGAGCGTGGCCTCCGGCAACCGCAGCGCGGCGTCCTCGGTGAGGACCCGCAGGTCGCAGGCGAGAGCCAGCTGGGCGCCGGCACCGATGGCGTGCCCCTGCACCGCGGCCACCGAGACGATCCCCGGCGCCCGCAGCCAGCGGAATCCCGACTGGTAGCGGCGGATGCGCTCCTGGGTCTCCTCGGCCGGCAGCCGCGCCAGCTCGCCCAGACCGCCGGCGGTCCCGGGGTCGGTGCTGAACAACGTGCGGTCCAGGCCCGCGGAGAACGCTCGACCGGCCCCGCGCACCACGACCACGCGGACGTCGTCGTCCAGCGACTCCCCCACGGCGGCCAGGGCGGCCCAGGTCGCGGGGGTCTGCGCGTTCAGCTGGTCGGGGCGGTCCAGCGTGACGGTGAGGACGGGTCCGTCACGCGCCGTCCGCACCCAGCCGTCGGCGTCCCCGTCGGTCACGCGCCCTCCTCGCGGGCGCTCGTCGAGCGCGTACCCGGAGGCGCTCCGTCGTCGGTCGAGCTCGCGAGCTCGCTCAACTCTTCTTGCTGTTCCGGTTCGCCCCACCGCGACTGCGGAGGGTGGCGCCGGACTCCGAGAGGAGGCGGTGGACGAAGCCGTAGGAGCGGTTGGTCGACGTGGCCAGCGACCGGATGCTCTCCCCGCCGTCGTATCGCTTGCGCAGGTCGTCGGCGAGCGACGACCGGTCGTCCCCGGTGATCCGCTTGCCCTTGCCGAGGTCCGCAGTGCTCGAGTCGGCCATGACTCCCCTCCGTCAGCAACCGGCGGCGGACCCGCACGGCCCGCCCGGCTGCTCGTCCCCTTGGCGCCGGGTCCCCATGACGCGGCATCCCGCGATCCATGATCACCCAGCACCCCCGAGCGCGCGACGTGAAGCGATCACGCGACGACACGGTCGGCCTCCGGCCGACACCGCGGCCACCTGCCGTCCCCCGCCGCGCTGAGCCGGACCGTCGTTCCTCGCGGAGACCCTCCGGGCCCCCACTCCTCACGACACCGCGGCCACCTGCCGTCCCCCGCCGCGCTGAGCCGGA
>NZ_JBJGYV010000043.1:0-36988 GCF_054050175.1 Geodermatophilus sp. SYSU D00697 | reverse complement strand
CCCCCACCAACCCCCACACCCCACCCCCCCCCGACCCCCCGCGCCGGGACCGGGCGCTGTCGTCGTCCGGGGCGGGCCGGGCCCTACAACCTGACGGGGTAGACGGTCTCGGGGATCTGCGGGCGGATCCGCTCCTCGACGAAGATCCCGTGCCAGACCATGAAGACCAGCACCTCCCACACCTGGCGGGCGATGCGCTTGCTGGGCACCTCGGCCTCGCGCAGCCGGTCGAGCAGGCCGAGCACGTGGTCGCGGTCGAGCCACTCGTCGGTCTGGCTCTCGGTCACGACGTCCCGTGCCCAGTCGTGCAGCGGACCGGCGAGGAAGTCCGCGGTCGGCACGGGGAAGCCGAGCTTGCGCCGGTGCAGGATCGACGGCGGGACGATCTGCTCCATCGCCCGGCGCAGCGCGTACTTGGTGGCCCCCGCTCGGTCCCCGGAGCCGTTGCGCGGCACCCGCTGGTCCAGCGGGATGGTGCTGGCCAGCGCGAACACCTCGGGGTCGAGGAAGGGCACGCGCAGCTCGAGGGAGTTGGCCATGGTCATCTTGTCGGCCTTGACCAGGATGTCCCCGCGCAGCCAGGTGAACAGGTCCACGTACTGCATGGCCGTCACGTCGTCGTAGCCGGCCTCGCGGGTCTGCCTGTAGAGGTCCTCGGTCACCGTCACGTGGGACAGGTCCGCGTCGTGGCCCCGCATGAGCGCCTTGAGCTCGGCGACCGAGAAGTTCCGGGCGTTGCCGTAGTAGCGCTCCTCCAGCGGGATCGAGGCCCGGCGCAGCAGGTCCTTGCCGCGCATCCCCTCGGGCAGCCGGCCGGAGAGCCCCGCCATCGCCCGCTTGGCGACCCGCGGCAGCCGCTCGGCCCAGGCCAGGCTCAGCGGCTCCCGGTAGATCGTGTAGCCGCCGAAGAGCTCGTCGGCCCCCTCGCCGGAGAGCACCACCTTCACGTGCTTGCGGGCCTCGCGGGCCACGAAGTACAGCGGCACCAGCGCGGGGTCGGCCACCGGGTCGTCGAGGTACCAGACGACCTCGGGGATGGCGGCGGCGAACTGCTGCGCGTCGATGACCACGGGCACGTGCTTGACGCCGAGGGTCGCCGCCGACTCGGCGGCGATGTCCACCTCGGACGTCGACTCGCGCTCGAAGCCCACGGTGAAGGTCAGCAGGTCGGGGTTGTAGCGGTGGGCCAACGCCGCGATGGCGGTGGAGTCGATGCCGCTGGAGAGGAACGACCCCACCGTGACGTCGGCGCGCATGTGCTTGGCCACCGACTCGTCGAGGGCCGCGGCGATGCGGTCGTAGAGCTCCTGCTCGCGCCCCGCGGGCACCGGCTGCGGCCGGAAGGTCGGGTGGAAGTAGCGGCTGGTCCGCAGCTCGCCGTCGACCACGGTGAAGCTGGTGCCGCTCTCGATGCGGCGGATGCCGCGGTGCAGCGTCGCCGGCTCCGGGACGTACTGCAGCGTCAGGTAGTGCTGCAGCGAGGCCGGGTCCACACCGCCGGCGGCCTCGCTGCCCCCGAGCATCTCCAGCACGGCCTTCTTCTCGGAGCTGAAGACGAGGCCGCCGTCGGCCAGGCGGGCAGTGAACAGCGGCTTGATCCCGAACGGGTCGCGGGCGCCGAACGCCGTCCGGGTGTGGGTGTCCCAGATGACGAACGAGAACATGCCGCGCAGCCGGCGGACGACGTCCTGCCCCCACAGGTGGTAGCCGGCCACGATCGTCTCGGTGTCGCCGTGCGTGGTCAGCTGCGCGCCGGCGGCGGCGAGCTCCTCGCGGAGCTCCAGGTAGTTGTAGATCTCGCCGTTGAACAGGATGCGGTAGCGGTCGCCGGCGTAGGGGAGCGGCTGCGGGCTGCCCTCGAGGTCGATGATCGACAGCCGGTTGAAGCCGAGCACCACGCGGGAGTCCGACCACACCGCGGTGTCGTCGGGACCGCGGTGGTGCAGGCAGTGCAGGGCGTCCTGGACACCCGAGACGTGGGAGTCGCCGACCCGGTCGGCGTCGGTGGACAGGTAGGCCAGCAGGCCGCACATGAGGCGCAGGTCTCCGGGGGGGTCGGCTCGAGTCCCGGCCGAGGGGCCGGGACGGGGTCAGACGCGCTCGCCGGCGCGGGTCTTGCGGGTGGCGATCCGTTCGGCGACGAAGGACACGATCGGGATGGTCCCCGCCAGCAGCACGAGGACCGTCCCCCTGAGCGTCCACCACGCACGCAGTGCGAGGTCGCAGGCGGTGAGGAAGAAGATGGCGTAGAGCCAGCCGTGCAGGGTGCCGATGACGGCGACGGGCGTGTCCGTGCCGCCGAGGTACTTCAGCGGCACCGCCACCAGGATGAGGGCGATGAGCAGCACCCCGACGACCCAGGCCATCACCCGGTACCGGGTCAGGGCCGCGGGCACGCCCTGACCGACCCGGCGGGCGAGGGTGCGGGGCAGGCCGCGGCCGCGCGCGGACGACGCGACGTCGGGCTCAACGCCCATTGCTGCTCCGCCGGCCGAGGGCCTTCTCGTTGAGCTCGGCCAGGTAGGCGTTGTACGCCGCCAGTTCGGGGTCGCCGGTGGTGTCGATGCGGGGCCGCTGGTACAGGACCAGGGCGTTGCCCGGCTCGTCCTCGTCGGGGTCGCGCCGCAGCTCGTCACGGACCATGCGGATGTAGAAGAACAGGCCCATGCACCCGTACAGCGGCCACTGCAGGGCGTAGCTCCAGTTCACCGCCCCGCCGCCGGCCTCGGCCTTGGTCAGCTGCCAGTAGCCGAGGAAGAAGGTGGCCACGAACAGCGCGGCCACCACCAGGTGCAGCACCACCCACATCGGGGTCAGCAGCCGGGTCCACACGGCCTCGACTGTAACCGCCGCGGCCCTCCGCACGGGGTCGCCGGTGAGGGGTCTCACCGGAGTGCCGCCCGTGCGCGGACCAGCCGGCGGCGCCGCCCTCGGCCCCTCGCGCGGCGCGACCCGCCGGGACGCCGTCTCCGGTGGTCGGCCGCCATGCGGGGTCGGCTAGTCTCGCCGCAGACTGTGGTCGGCACAGAGGTCGTTCACCGCCTACCGGTGGACGGCGCGCCGGGGAAGACCGTCCGGGTTGTCCGGGCGGGGGACGAGGAGGCAGCGAGCAGTGGCTCGAGGCAGCAGGCTCGCGCGGGGCGCCGCGCTCGGTCTCCTGGGGGTGGTCACCCTCACCGGGTGCACGCCCAACAACGAGTTCTGGCGCTGGGGGTGGCCCGACGGGATCACCGACGAGGCCTACGCCATGCGCGACCTGTGGATCTGGTCGGTCATCGCGGCGCTGCTCGTCGGCATCGGTGTGTGGGGCCTGATCCTCTGGTCGGTCGTCCGTCACCGGAAGCGCGGGGACGAGCTGCCCAAGCAGACGGCGTACAACCTGCCGCTGGAGATCGTCTACACGATCATCCCCTTCCTCATCATCGCCGGGCTGTTCTTCTTCACCGTGGTGACGCAGAACAAGGTGATGGAGCGCAGCGAGGACCCCGACGTCACGGTCGCGGTCAACGCGTTCAAGTGGAACTGGCAGTTCGTCTACCCCGAGACCACCGGGCAGGACGGCGAGCCGGTCAACACGGTCGGCAACAGCGAGGAGATCCCGATCCTCGTGCTGCCCACCGACCAGACCGTCCGGTTCGAGGTCGCCTCGGCCGACGTCATCCACTCCTTCTGGGTGCCGGAGTTCCTCTTCAAGCTCGACGTCATCCCGGGCAACGAGAACGGCCGCGACAACGTCTTCGAGGTGACCATCCGCGAGGAGGGCGCCTTCGTCGGACGCTGCGCCGAGCTGTGCGGCACCTACCACGCCTACATGAACTTCGAGGTGCGGGCCGTCTCGCCGGCGGACTACGACGCCTACCTGGCGGCCCGGGAGTCGGGGCTGAGCACCTTCGACGCGCTGGAGAGCATCGGCCTGCCCGGTGACGCCCAGACGACGTCGCCCTGGGACCTCGTCGACGACGCGCAGCGGGCCGATGGCTGACCGGCGTCTCCGCCCGGGTTCCACCACGCAGCAGGAGGGACGGCCGTGAAGGTCGAAGCGCTCATCTTCAACATCATCGGGGTGTTCTGCATCGCGATGGCGATCGTCTACGGGGTGTGGTCCCGCGAGCCGATCGGCACCACGGCGCTCGTGCTCTCCGGCGGCCTGACCTTCCTCATCGGCGGCTTCTTCTGGTTCGTGTCGCGCCGCATCGACGCGCGACCCGAGGACCGCAAGGACGCCGACATCGCCGACGGCGCCGGTGAGCTCGGCTTCTTCAGCCCCGCCAGCTACTGGCCGTTCGGCATCGCCCTGTCGGCCGGCCTGATGGGTGTGGCGCTCGCGTTCTTCTACCCGTGGCTGATCATCCTGGCCGCCGCGGCGCTGCTGATCACCATCGGCGGGCTGCTGTTCGAGTACTACGTGGGGCAGAACGCGCACAGCTGACGCGCCTGCCGCTCGTCCACGAGGGCCCCTTCCCGCTCCGGTGGGCAGGGGGCCCTCGTCGTGCGAGGCGCGCCCGTCGGGCCCTGGTGCAGGCCTCGAGTGGGCCGGTGCCGTCCGCAGCAGCACGGACGGCGACACCCAGGGGCGCGCGGCGGTCGGGTGGGGCCTCACGCGGGGGAGCGGCACCTCGGCAGCCCACCGCACCGTGGACCCCGCCCGCCGCCCGCCGATGCCCCGGGCGAGGCACGTCGCGTACCACGTCCAGCCCCGCGGAGGCGGGCCCGTGTGACCGGGTGGCACACCCGCCGGTCGTCGATGGGCCACGTGGTGTCGAGGGTCAGCCGTGGGGGCGGAGAGCCTCGGACAGGCGCGGGCGGGCGTCCTCAGGTCCACGCATGGCCCGGGCGCCCACCGAGGCGCTGAGAGCGGTCAGCGGCCGTCCGTCCGCGGGCCCGGCCGAGTCAGGGTCACCGTCAGCCGGGCGGCCCGGTGGATCGGCCGACGGGCGGCACCGGACGCCGCGGGCGCCGGCGGGCGTCAGCCCCACGGGCGGCCTCCGGTCGGTCCTGCGGGGCTCCGTCCGCCACGTGGACGAGGCCGTGGGCGACCTCGTGGGTGCTGCGCCCCGCGACGGGGAGCCGATGGTGCCGCGCCGTGGGTGACGCCGACCGCCCGGCCGATCCCTCAGCGGTGCACCCGGGAACGCGGAGGGCCCCGACGGACGGATCCGTCGGGGCCCTCCAGTGAGGCGCAGTGCGGTCAGTCGCGCGGCTCCTGCGGCCGGCCACCCTCGGAGGGACGACCGGAGGTGGTGAGCTCGCGGCTGGCCTGACCGGCGGCCTGGCCGTGCTCCTCCTGCCGCTGCTCGAGCTCCACCCGCGCCGGTTCCTCGATGGGACGGAAGAACCCGCGGATGGCCCGGCGGGCGCCGCCGACCTGGTTCATCCGCTTCGGCACGGGCGCTCCGCCATAGGCGAGCGAGCTGTGGCCGTGCTCGTCCACCGGCCCGAGGGGCTGGTGCACCTCGATGAACTCGCCGTGCGGCAGTCGCCGGATGACGCCGGTCTCGATGCCGTGCTCGAGCACCTCGCGGTCGTGCTTCTCGAGACCGAGGCAGATCCGGTAGGTGAGCACGTAGGCGATCGGCGGGAGGATGATCACGCCGATGCGGCCGGCCCAGGTCATCGCGTTGAGGCTGATGTCGAACTTCTCGGCGATGACGTCGTTGCCGCCCGAGAGCAGCAGCACCACGTAGAACGTGAGGGCCATGACGCCCAGCGCCGTCCGCACGGGCACGTCGCGGGGGCGCTGCAGCAGGTGGTGCGACGCGGTGTCGCCGGTGAGCTTGCGCTCGATCATCGGGTAGAGCGCCAGGACCGTGAAGATGATCCCCGCGACGACGACGGTCGGCCAGAACAGCGCCGGGATCGTGTAGTCCCCGGGGAGGTTGAGGTCCCACGCCGGGAACAGCCGCGACGTCCCGTCGAGGAACATGACGTACCAGTCGGGCTGGGACGCCGCGGAGACCTGCGCCGGGTTGTACGGGCCCCACAGCCAGACCGGGTTGATCTGCACGAGCCCGCCGAGCGCGGCGCAGACGCCGAACACGATGAAGAACAGGCCGGTGGCCTTGCCCGCGAAGGTCGGGAAGAGCCGGTTGCCGACCACGTTGTGCTCGGTCCGCCCCGGGCCGGGGAACTGGGTGTGCTTCTGCTTGACCAGGATCAGCAGGTGGACGGCGATGAGGGCCAGCATGATCGCCGGGATGAGCAGCACGTGGGCGATGTAGAGCCGCCCGACGATGAACTCGCCGACGTAGTCGCCGTTGAAGACCGCCCAGTGCACCCAGGTGCCGACGACGGGGATCGACAGGATGATCGCCGACATGATCCGCAGGCCGGTGCCCGAGAGCAGGTCGTCGGGGATCGAGTAGCCGGCGAAGCCCTCGCCGATGGCCAGGATCAGCAGCACGACGCCGATCAGCCAGTTGGTCTCCCGCGGCCGGCGGAAGGCGCCGGTGAAGAAGATGCGCAACAGGTGGACCACGATCGCGGCCACGAACAGCAGCGCCGCCCAGTGGTGCACCTGGCGGATGAAGAGCCCACCGCGCACGTCGAACGAGATGCCGAGGGTGGACTCGTAGGCCGCCGACATCTCCACGCCGCGCAGCGGCGCATAGCTGCCCTCGTAGACGACCTCGCGCATGGAGGCGTCGAAGAAGAAGGTCAGGTACGTGCCCGTGAGCAGCAGGATGACGAACGCGTAGAGCGCGATCTCCCCGAGCAGGAACGACCAGTGGTCGGGGAAGACCTTGTTGAGGGTCCGCCGGAGCGGACCGGCGACGATGAGGCGGTCGTCGAACTCGACGGCGGCCTTGCCGAGCCGCGAGGTGGGGACACCTGGCGCGGTGGCGGTGCGAGCCATCAGATGCGCTCCCGGTTCCAGTAGGTGGGGCCTACAGCCTCAATGTAGTCACTGCGTGCCACGAAGAAGCCCTCCTCGTCGACCGTGATCGGCAGCTGGGGCAGCGGCCGGGTCGCCGGACCGAAGATCGGCTTGGCGCCCTGCGTGATGTCGAACTGCGACTGGTGGCAGGGGCAGAGGATGCGGCTGGTCTCCTGCTCGTACAGGGACACCGGGCAGCCGGCGTGGGTGCAGATCTTGGAGTAGGCGACGTAGTCGCCGTAGCCGAAGTCGTCCTGACCGCGGCGGGGCCGGTCGACGGCCACCTGCTCCGGGCGGAGGCGGAAGAGCATCGTCGCCGCGTCGGACTCGCGGTTCCCGCCGGGCACCGCCGGGAAGACGGTCTCCATCGAGCCGGGCTGCTGGTCGCCGGGCCGGATGGGGGTGCCGTCGTCACGGACCAGCCGGACGCCCCGCGCCCAGCTGGTCACCCCCAGGGGGTTGCCCGTGTTCGGGTTCTTGATCAGACCGCCCAGCGGCATGAGCAGCATCAGGCCCAGGCCGCCGCCCATGAACAGCAGCGAGCGGCTGATCAGCTTGCGCCGGGCCAGGCCGCTGTTGTGCAGACCGCCGACGAGGGTCGCCCCGGTGGTGACCCGGTCGAAGTGGGATCCGTCGTGCTTGTCCTGCACCGCCGTCTCGTGCGGCAGCAGCTTCTTGGTGTAGAGCACGAGGCCGACGCCGACCAGCGCCAGGGAGAGTCCCATCAGGGCGCCCAGCAGCGGGGTGAACAGGGCGCTCCAGCCGCGCTCGGTGATGTCCCAGTGCCAGTCCGGGAGGAACCACCCGGAACCGACGTAGACGACCACGAACAGGAGGGCGGCCACGCCGGCCAGGGCGAAGGTGAGGCCCACCTGGCGGACCGCACGACGCTCCAGGGGCGAGCCCGGCTCGGGGCCCGGGTCGACGTGGAGGATCTCGACGTCGTCGTAGCTGGCGCCGAGGCGGTCGAGCTCCTCCCGTGGCATCGCCGCGAGCTGCTCGGGGGTGTAGAGCTCGTCCGGGCCGCCGACGTGCGGGCCGGGAGCGTCCGCGCCGCCGGCCGAACCGGGGCGGGTCTCGCGCGTGGTCACGCTTCCTCCTCGCTGACGGCGGTGGTCAGCGCTCGCTGGGCGGTCTTCGCTGCTGATCTCGCGGGCCCGCTCACGCCTTGCTCCCCATCCAGAAGATCCCGAAGAGCAGGATGCTGACGCCCACGGTCCAGATGACCAGGCCCTCGGCCGCAGGCCCGAGGCGGCCGACGCCGGCCCCGCCCGGGTCTGCCTGGGACTGGATCGTCTGGACGTAGTTGATGATGGACCGCTTCTCCTCCGGGGTGAGCTGGTTGTCCCCGAAGACCGGCATGTTCTCCGGGCCGGAGAGCATCGCGGTGTAGATCTCCATGTCCGTGACGTCGTTGAGGCTCGGGGCCCGCTTGCCGGAGGACAGCGCGCCGCCCTCGCCGACGAAGTTGTGGCAGGAGGAGCAGTTGAGCCGGAAGAGCTCACCGCCCTGGGCCAGGTCGCCGTCGCGCAGGTCGCCGGAGGGCAGCGTCGGCCCGCCACCGTTGGTCTGGACGTAGGCCATCAGCTGGTCGATCTCCTCCTCGGAGAAGACGGCGGGCTTGTCGGGCGCCTGGGCCTCCTGCCGCACGAGGGGCATGCGGCCGGTGTGCACCTGGAAGTAGACGGCCGCCTCGCCGACGCCGATGAGCGAGGGTCCCCGGTTCGGGACACCCTCGAGGTTCTCGCCGTGGCAGGTGATGCAGCTGCGTTCGTAGAGCTCGCGGCCGGCGGCCTCGGCCGAGGACTCGCCGGCGGTGCCCTCGTCGCTGGCGTACGCCGGGGACAGCGCCGAGTACAGCGCGCCGGTCAGCACGAGGGCGGCCATCAGGCCGGCCACGTTGGCCACGCGGCGGCGGTGCTTGGACCGGCGGCGGGCGCGGGCCGCCGCGGCGGGCGTGCCGTCAGCGGAGCGTCGGGACCAGCGGGCGCGGCCGCGGGGCGACTCGGCGTCGGGCTGGGCGTCGGACTGCGGGTTCGTGGAGGACACCGGTTCCCTAGCGGATCAGGTAGATCGTGGCGAAGAGCCCGACCCACACGACGTCGACGAAGTGCCAGTAGTAGGAGACCACGATGGCCGAGGTCGCCTGTGCCGGCGTGAACCGGCCCATGGTGGACCGGATGAGCATGTAGACGAAGGCGACGAGGCCCCCGATGACGTGCAGCGCGTGGAACCCGGTCGTCAGGTAGAAGACCGACCCGTACGTGGAGCTGGAGATCGTCGTGTCGTGGTCCATGACGAGCACCCGGTACTCGTTGGCCTGGCCGAGCACGAAGACCAGACCCATGACGAAGGTGATCGTGAACCAGCGCCGGAGGCCGTACACGTTGCCGTTCTCCGCCGCGAAGACGCCGAGCTGGCAGGTCACCGAGGACGCCACCAGGATGATCGTGAAGACCAGCGCGTAGGGCAGGTTCAGCTCGGTCGGCTCCGGTGGCCACCCGTCGGTGGCCCGGGCGCGCGCGGTGAAGTACATGGCGAACAACCCGGCGAAGAACATCAGCTCGCTCGAGAGCCAGATGATCGTGCCGACGCTGACCATGTTCGGTCGGGTCAGGGAGTGCACCCGGGAGGTGTCGAAGGTGCCGCTCGCCACGGGAGCCGTTGTCACGGGCTCATCATGGCATCGGCTCCGGCCAGCCCACGACCGCGGGTGCTGGGTGTGGCGGCCACCGTGACCTCCCCGATACCTGCGTGTGCACGGTCCCCGGGCGCGGGGGGCCCTGCCACTAGGCTGCGGCCGTGAGTGACGCAGCGGCAACCGTCCTGGTGTACAGCTCCCGGCCCGAGGTCCGGGCCGCCGTCCGCACCGCGGTGGGGCGCCGCCCGGCGGCCGACGTCGGCCCGGTGACGTGGGTGGAGTGCGCCACGGGCGAGGAGGTCGTCGAGGCCGTGGACGGCGGCGGCATCGACCTGTGCATCCTCGACGGCGAGGCGCAGCCGACCGGCGGGCTGGCGCTCAGCCGGCAGCTGACCGTCGAGGTGGCCGACCGGCCCGCGGTGTGCGTGCTCATCGCCCGGCAGCCCGACCGCTGGCTGGCGCACTGGTCCCTGGCCGACGCGACGCTGCCGTTCCCGATCGACCCGCTGACCGCCCCCGCCGCCGTTGCCGACCTGCTCCGGGACCGGGTGGGACGCCGGCCGGCCCCGCGCCGGTGACCGCCCGCACGCCCACCTGGCCCGCGCTGCTCACCCGGCTGCTGGCCCGCGAGGACCTCTCCAGCGACGAGGCGGCGTGGGCCATGCGGGAGGTGATGGCCGGCGAGGCCACGCCGGCCCAGATCGCCGCCTTCGCCGTCGCGCTGCGCGCCAAGGGGGAGTCGCCGGAGGAGGTCGCCGGGCTGTCGGCCACCATGCTGGAGCGGGCCACGCCGGTGGACCTGCCGCTGGCCTGCGTCGACATCGTGGGCACCGGCGGGGACGGGGCGCACACGGTCAACATCTCCTCGATGGCCGCGGTCGTCGCCGCGGCGGCCGGGGCGCCGGTCGCCAAGCACGGCAACCGGGCCGCGTCCTCGTCCTCCGGGGCCGCGGACGTCCTCGAGGCCCTCGGGGTCGTCATCGACCTCCCGGCCGCGGCGGTCGCCGCCTGTGTGCGGGAGGCCGGGATCGGCTTCTTCTTCGCCCCGGTCTTCCACCCCGGTTTCCGGCACACCGCCGTCCCGCGACGGGAGATGGGCGTCGGGACGGTCTTCAACTTCCTGGGCCCGCTGGCCAACCCCGCGCGCCCGGTGGCGGCCGCCATCGGCTGTGCCGACGCCCGCATGGCGCCGGTGCTGGCCGCCGTCCTCTCCGGGCGCGGCATGCGCGGCCTGGTGTTCCGCGGGGACGACGGCCTCGACGAGCTCACGACCACCACGACCTCGTCGGTGTGGGTGGTCCGCGACGGCGAGGTGGAGCCAGATCGGCTCGACCCGACCGCGCTGGGGATCGAGGTCCCGCCGTCCGGCGCCCTGCGCGGCGGGAACCCGGCCTTCAACGCCGACGTCTTCCGGCGGGTGGTGGCGGGGGAGCGGGGGCCCGTCCGCGACGCGGTGCTGCTCAACGCCGCCGCCGCGCTGGCCGCGTTCGACGAGCGGACGGGGCGGCTGCACGACGTCCTCGCCGGCGGGCTGGAGCGGGCCGCCGCCGCGATCGACGACGGGCGCGCTCAGGTCCAGCTGGAGCGGTGGGTGACCGTCAGCCGGTCCCTCCGCGCACAGGCCCCGTAGGCCCCCTGCAGGATCCCGGCGCGAGGTGCGAGCGGCGGGGGCAGGGGGTCCTTCTTCAGTCGGCGGTGTCGAAGCCGATCGCGAAGGCCGCCTCGAGGTCGTGCCGGGAGTAGGCGCGGAACGCGATGTGGGTGTCGGTCTCGAGCACGCCGGGGACCTTGTTGATCCGGCCGGCCACCACGTCGGCGACCTGCTCGAACTCGCGGACCCGCACCACGGCGATGAGGTCGACGTCGCCTGCGACGGAGTAGACCTCGCTCACGCCGTCGAGGTCGGCGACGGCCTCGGCCACCTCGGGGATCGAGTCGGTGGCCGCGTCGATCATGACGATGGCGGTGATCACGCCGGGGATGCTAGCCGGGGTGCCGACCCGCTGACGGAGCCGCGCGGAGCGGGGGAGACCCGGTCGGGGCGGGCGCGGGTGCTCAGGGAGCGGCTGTCGGCGAAGGGGTCGCGGTCGGCGCGGCCGGCCTCGACGCGGTCGAGGAACGTGGTGTAGCTCCCGGTGCCGGGGGCGGCGCAGGCGAGGGTCCCGGTCACCTGGACCAGCCGGGTGCCCGGCTTCTCCATCCAGCGCAGCACCAGTTCGGTCTCGTCGACCGAGGCGGCCAGCTCGTCCTCGGGGCCCAGGGGCGTCTCCGCCGTGGCCAGCAGCCCGGCGAGGGTGGCCCGTACGGAGGAGCCGCGGGGCGCGCAGCCTGCGGCCACCAGGCGGCCCCGGCGGACGACGGACAGCTGCCAGCCGCCCTCGAACGCCGGCCGGGCGAGGACCAGCTCGGGTACGGCGGCCAGGGATGCCAGCCGCTGCCGGCGGCGCACCGCCCGGACGAGGACGGCCACGCGGTCCCGCAGCACCGCCGCGTCCTCGTAGCGCTCCTGGGCGGCCAGCCGGTCGACGCGGGCCAGCAGCGGCGCCAGCAGGGCCCGGGGGTCGGCCGCGACCGCGGCCCGCAGCACCCCGGCGATCGCGGCGTACTCGTCGACCGACTGCGCGCCGGTGCACGGCGCGCCGCAGCGCCCCATCCCGGCCAGGGCGCAGGCGGTGCCGAGCACCTTCACCGACAGCCGGCCGGTGCACTGGCGCAGCGGCAGGGACTCGTGGATGGCGGCGACGGCGGCGTCGGCGGCCCGCCGGTCGGGGAAGGGCCCGAGGAACACCCCGGTGCCCGGCCGCACCCGGCGCACCACCGACAGGCGGGGGAAGGGTTCCTCGGTGAGCCGCACCCACAGCGCCCGCTCGGGGAAGCGGGAGCGGCGGTTGTAGCGCGGTTTGTGCTCGGCGATGAGCCGCAGCTCGCGGACGGCGGCTTCGAGGTCGTGCGCGCAGGGGATCGCGTCGACCCGCTGCGCCAGCGCCACCATCTCGGTGATCCGGCTGCGCTGCTCGGCCGCGGTGAAGTAGGTGCGCACCCGGCTGCGGAGGTCGTTCGACGTCCCCACGTAGAGCGGCTCGTCCCGCGGCCCGCGGAACACGTAGACGCCCGGACCGGAGGGGACGCCGTCGGCCAGGTGCCGCTTGCGGAGCCGTTCCGGGTCGACCTGCCGGCTGAGGGTGGAGAGCTCCTCCAGGGTGGTGATCCCCAGGGGCCCCAGCCGCTCGAAGAGGCCGTGCAGCACGTCGACCGTGGCGCGGGCGTCGGCCAGGGCCCGGTGGCACGGCTCGGTCTGGGTGCGGAAGTACGGCGCGAGGGTGGCCAGCTTGCAGTTGGGGACCTCGTCGCGGGTCAGCAGCCGGCGGGCCAGGACGGCGGTGTCGACCGAGGCGGCCGCCGGCCACGGGATGCCGTTCTCCGCACACGCCGCCTTGAGGAAGCCCAGGTCGAACGGGGCGTTGTGGGCGACGAGGACCGCGCCCCGGGCGAACTCCAGGAAGCTGGGCAGGACCGCGCCGATCCGCGGGGCCGCCGCGACCATCGTCGTCGTGATGCCGGTCAGCACGCTGATGTAGGGCGGGATCTCGCAGCCGGGGTCGACCAGGGTCTGGAACTCGCCGAGGACCTGCCCGCCGCGGACCTTGACCGCACCGATCTCGGTGATCGCGCTGTCCTTGGGGGAACCCCCGGTGGTCTCCAGGTCGACGACGACGAAGGTGACCTCCGCCAGCGCGGTGCCCAGCTCGTCGATGGTGGCCTGCTCGTAGCGGGGGAGCCCGCCCGCGGCTCGCGCGGCCGTCCCGGCGAGGTGGGCGGGGGAGAGCGGCACCTGCCGGGGAAGGGAGGAGGGCACGGGCGGACGGTAGGTCGGGCCAGTGACAGTCCCGGGGACGCGCGCCGGACGGCGGCCGGTGCCGGCGGGTTCGCAGCGGCTCGGGTGGGAGGCGCCACGGCGCGGGGGCGCCCGAGGGCGTTGCCGGCCGCGTGCGTGTCCGTGCCGCCGCTGGGCCCGTCCCGCCGCGGCGCGGTCGCGCGGAACTGTCGGTGCCCGTCCCTACCGTGCGAGCCGGACCGACCGGGGCCATGGAGGGCCTCCGCGACCGGGGTCGGCCAGCTGAGGAGTGGGTCATGTTGATCGACTGCGACACCTGCACCGTGCGCGGCACCGGCTGTGCCGACTGCGTCGTCACCGTGCTGCTGGGGGCGCCGCCGGGCTGGCGGGGCGAGGACCCGACCGTTGTGCCGATGACCGGCCGGCGCCAGGCCGGCGTGGCCGAGGACGCCGTCGTCCCGGGTCCGGGCGTGGTCGTGGAGTTCGACGAGGTCGAGCGCCGTGCCGTCCGAGCGCTCGCCGAGGGCGGCCTGGTGCCGCCGCTGCGGCACCAGAGTCAGCCGGGTGCGCGGGACGGCGGGTCGGCACGAGGCAGGCGGCGCACGGGGTGACCCGGTTCCCTGCGGGGCCGGTGCGCCCCGGCCGGCACGCCGCGGGTGACGCCGACGACGGTGTGTCGCTCCGCCGCCCTGTGGATGTCACCACAGTTCCCGCAGGCCCCATTTGTCACAACTTCATCACGCCCGTACGGTGAGCCGGTCCGACCGGGTGGTCGTCACCCGCAGAGAGGTGGCCTCGGCCGGGCACCGCCGAATCGCCCGACGTGCCCGTACGGCACGGAGGGGGAACCGGGGACCCACCGCAGCACTGGGGTGAGTTCTCGCGTGCGCCGGTCCGCCGGGGCACACGCGCCGGCTCGCCGGGGCGCAGAGATAGGGCACGTCTTCCCAGCCCGAACCCGTCAGCTAACTCGGTAGGCGGTTGCTGAGGAAGAAACGGAGAGCCGCCGACCGTGGCGACCCCCCGCCCTGCCCTGGGGCATGCGCTCGACCAGATCGACTCCGACCTCCCGCTGGCGTTCCGCCGCCCGACCCTGCCCCGCCGCCTCGGCCGGGGGATCGTCGTGGGCGCCGTCGCGACGCTCTCCCTGACGCTGCTGCCGGGGACCGCTGCCGCGGACCCGGAGCAGGCCACCAGCGCGGCGCAGGCCGCGCAGCTCGTCGCGCGGGCCGGTCACGACCTCGAGGTCGTCACCGAGCAGGTCAACGAGGCCCGCGAGACTCTCGCCCAGCAGCAGGCCGCCGCGGAGGCCGCGCACCAGGCCGCCGCCGCGGCCCGGCAGCAGCTCGACGCCCTCGACGGCCAGATCCGTCAGGTCGCCCGCACCGCCTTCACCGCTGGTGACGGGATGCCCGAGCTGGACCTGCTGATGACCAGCGACTCACCCGAGGACTTCGTGTCCCAGCTGGCCATGCTCGAGGCGATCGCCGGCCACACCAACGAGGTGCTCGCCGAGGTCGCCCGGAGCGCGGGTGCTGCCGAGCAGGCCCAGCAGGACGCCGACGCCGCCGCGGTCCGGGCGCAGGCCACCCTGGACGACGTCACCGCGCGGCAGGAGCAGCTCGAGGCGGACATCGCCGACTACCAGGCGCAGTACGCCGCGCTGTCGGCCCCGCAGCAGCAGGAGGTCGTCACGGCGCACGCCGGGCAGGCCGTGGCCGCCGCCGCGCCGGCCCCCGCCAGCAGCGGTGCGGTCCAGGCCGCCGTCGACACCGCGCTGGCCCAGGTCGGGGACCCCTACGTCTGGGGTGCCGGCGGGCCGAACGCCTTCGACTGCTCCGGCCTGACCCAGTACGCGTACGCCGCGGCCGGGATCAGCCTCCCGCACTCCAGCCGCATCCAGTCGACGATGGGCACCGCGGTCTCTCGCGCGGACCTGCAGCCGGGCGACCTGATCTTCTACTACAGCCCGGTCAGCCACGTGGCGATGTACATCGGCAACGGCCAGATGGTCCACGCCTCGACGTCGGGCCAGCCGGTCAAGGTCGTCAGCGTCGACTCGATGGGCGGCATCACCGCCATGCGCCGCATCGCCTGAGGGGCGCCGCTCCCGCCACCACTCGCGGGCTCGGACCGGGCCGGTGACCTCCACGGGGGGTCACCGGCCCGACCTCTGTCCCCTGCGTCCTGAGCCGGTGGAGGGCCCGGGGGTGGCCCCGTCCCGGCACCCCCTGAGCTCGCGAAGGCCCGGGGGTGGCCCCGTCCCGGCACCCCCCTGAGCTCGCGAAGGCCCGGGGGTGGCCCCGTCCCGGGTCCCGCCCTGAGCTCGTGAAGGGTGGGCAGGACGGGGTCCTTCCCGGGGTCCTTCCCGGGGTCCTTCTAGGATCGGGCGGGTGAGCGCCCGCCGGGCCGCGTTGCTGGTCGCGGTGGTCCTGGGATCGGCGCTCGTCCTCGTCATCGCCGTCCGCACGCCGTGGACGCTGCTGCCCGACCCGCCGGGGGGCCCCACGCCGGTCCGCCCCGGGGCCGGACTGCCGCCGGGGACCGCCGAGCGCGCGGAGTCGTTCGCGGCGGCACTGCGGCCGGCGTCCCTGGTCTCGCTGGTGCTGGGCCTGGCGACCGCCGCGGTCCTCGCGCTGACCCCGCTGGGCCGCCGGCTGGTGCGGGCGGTCGCGCGGCCGCTCGGTGGTGGCTGGGCCTGGCAGGTGCTGCTGGGCACGGCCGCCCTCGTGGTGCTCGGCCGGCTGGTCACCCTCGCGCCGGCGGCCTACGGCGAGACGGTCCGGCACCGGTACGGGCTGTCCACCCGGAGCTGGGGGCTGTGGGCGCGGGACGTCGCGCTCTCCACCGCGATCGACGCCGCGGTCACCGCGGTGGTCCTGCTCGCGCTGGTGTGGCTGGCCCGCCGCGCGCCGCGCACCTGGTGGGCGTGGGCGGCGGGGATGGCGGCCGGGTTCGTCGTCGTGGGGTCCTTCCTCTACCCGGTCGTCATCGAGCCGGCGTTCAACCGGTTCGACCCGCTGCCGGCCGGGCAGCTGCGCACCGACCTTCTGCAGCTCGCCGAGGAGAACGGCACCCCGGTCGAGGACGTCCTGGTCGCGGACGCCTCCCGCCGGACGACGGCGCTCAACGCCTACGTCTCCGGCTTCGGGTCGACCCGGCGGATCGTCGTGTACGACACGGTCCTCGGCCAGCTCCCCGACGCCGAGATCGAGTCGATCGTGGCCCACGAGCTCGGCCACGTCAGCACCGATGACGTCCTCACCGGCACGCTCATGGGTGCGCTCGGCGCGGCCGCCTCGGTGGCGGCGCTGGGCTGGCTGCTGTCGTGGACCCCGCTGCTCCGAAGGGCGGGGATCGGCGGCGCCGGCGATCCGCGGGTGGTCCCGCTGGCGCTGCTGCTCGTGGCCCTGGGCACGCTCGTGTCCACGCCGGTGCAGAACCTGGTCAGCCGGCACATCGAGGCCCGCGCGGACCTCCACGCGCTCGACCTGACCGGCGACGCGGAGGCGTTCGTCGCCATGCAGAACCGGCTGGCCGCGGCCAACCTCTCCGACCCCGACCCGCCCGCTGCCTGGCAGTGGTTCTTCGGCTCGCACCCCACCGGGCCCCAGCGGGTCGCGTTCGCCGAGGACTGGCAGCGGCTCCAGGAGGCCGGGTGAGGACGCTCGTCGTCACCAACGACTTCCCGCCGCGGCAGGGCGGCATCCAGACCTTCGTCGCGGCGCTGCTGGCCCGCCGGCCCCCGGACTCCCTCGTCGTGCTGGCCTCCCGGTCACCGGGCTGGGAGGAGTACGACGCGACGCTGCCCTACCCGGTGGTCCGCAGGCCGACCGGCATGCTGCTGCCCACGCCGGCCACCGCCCGGGCCGCCGTCGACCTGGCCCGGCGGTACGGGTGCGACACGGCGTTCTTCGGCGCCGCGGCGCCGCTCGGGCTGCTCGCCCCCGCGCTGCGGGCCGCCGGCGTCCGGCACCTGGTCGGGGCCACGCACGGCCACGAGACCGGCTGGGTCGCCCTGCCCGGCGCGCGGCAGCTGATGCGGCGGATCGCCGGCGGCCTGGACGTGCTCACCTACATCAGCGAGTACACGCACGGCCGGCTGGCCCCGGCGCTGGGCCGGGTGACCCGCATGGCCCAGCTCTCGCCCGGGGTGGACGTCGACCGGTTCACCCCTCGGGCCGACGGAGTGGCGGTCCGGGAGCGGTACGGCCTGGGGGAGGCGCCGGTGGTCGTCTGCGTGTCCCGGCTGGTCGCCCGCAAGGGGCAGGACGTCCTGGTCGCCGGCTGGCCGCGGGTCCTGGAGCGGCACCCCGACGCCCGGCTGCTGCTGGTCGGCGGCGGCCCCCTCGAGGCGTCGCTGCGCCGCGCCGTCGCCGGGCGCGGCCTGGCGGGGTCCGTGGTCCTCACCGGGGCGGTGCCGCCGGACCGGCTGCCCGAGCACTACGCCGCCGGTGACGTGTTCGCCATGCCCTGCCGGACCCGCCGCCGCGGCCTGGACGTCGAGGGGCTGGGCATGGTCTACCTCGAGGCGGCCGCCTGCGGCCGACCGGTCGTGGCCGGCACGTCCGGGGGCGCGCCGGAGACCGTGCGCGAGGGCGTGACCGGTCACGTGGTCGCGGACCCGCGCTCACCCGAGGCCGTGGCGACCACGATCACCGGCTTGCTCGACGACCCCGTCCGCGCCCGCCGGATGGGCGCGGCCGGCCGCGCGTGGGTCGAGGAGCGGTGGTCGTGGTCGACGATCGCCGAGACCTTCGCCGACCTCCTGGACCCCGGACGGCACTGAGCCCCGTCCCGCGCGCGGCGGGACGGGGCTCGGCGCGACTCACCTGCTGTAGAGCGCCTCGACCTCGCTGTCGAACTCCTTCATGACCGCGGCCCGCTTCAGCTTGAGGCTGGGGGTCAGCAGGCCGTTGCCCTCGGTGAAGTCGGTGGCGAGCACCCGGAACTTCTTGATCGACTCCGCCTTCGACACCGCCTTGTTGGCCTCGGTGACGGCGGCCTCGATCTCGGCGAGGACGTCGGGGTCCTCGGTCAGCGCCGCCACCTGGGTGTCGGCCGGCTTCCCCTTCGAGTCCAGCCAGGCGGGCAGGGC
This sequence comes from Geodermatophilus sp. SYSU D00697, assembly GCF_054050175.1. NCBI lineage: Bacteria > Bacillati > Actinomycetota > Actinomycetes > Geodermatophilales > Geodermatophilaceae > Geodermatophilus > Geodermatophilus sp. SYSU D00697. The sequence continues at coordinate 18,540 of NZ_JBJGYV010000043.1, read as the reverse complement.
CTCCTCGTCGAGGGTGACCAGCGCACCGATGAACGGGCGCTGGTCGCCGACGACGATGCACTGGCTGATCAGCCGGTGGGCGCGCAGCCGGTCCTCCAGCACCGCCGGGGCGACGTTCTTGCCGCCCGCGGTCACCAGGATCTCCTTCTTGCGCCCGGTGATCCGGATGAACCCGTCGCCGTCGATGTCGCCGAGGTCGCCGGTGTGGAACCAGCCGTCGGCGTCGACCGCCTCGGCGGTGGCCTGCTCGTTCTGCCAGTAGCCGCGCATCACGATGCCGCCGCGGATGAGGATCTCCCCGTCCTCGGCGATCGCGGCGTCGACGCCGGGCAGCGGGCGCCCGACGGTGCCGATGCGGAAGGCGGCGTCGTGGTTCACCGCGGCGGCCGCGGTGGTCTCGGTGAGCCCGTAGCCCTCGTAGACGGTGACACCGATGCCGCGGAAGAAGTGGCCCAGCCGCTCGCCCAGCGGGGCGCCTCCGGAGACGGCGGCCTGGCAGTTGCCGCCGAGCGCGGCGCGCAGCTTGCCGTAGACGAGCCGGTCGAACAGGGCGTGCTGGACGCGCAGGGCCAGCCCCGGGCCGCCGGTGTCCTGCGCCCGCGACCAGGCGATGGCGACCTGGGCGGCGCGGTCGAAGATCTTCCCCTTGCCGTCGCCCTCCGCCTTGGCCTTGGCCTGGTTATAGACCTTCTCGAACACCCGCGGGACGGCGAGGACGAAGGTCGGCCTGAAGGCGCCGAGGTCCTCGACGAGGTGGGACACGTCGGGGGTGTGGCCGATGACCGTGCGGGTCTTGACCGCCCCGACCTCCAGCACGCGGGCGAGCACGTGCGCCAGCGGGATGAACAGCAGCAGCGAGCCCTGCGCGTTGAGGAACCGGTCCAGCAGCGACATGCCGTTGCCGATCTCGAACAGGAAGTTCGCGTGGGTCAGCTCGCAGCCCTTGGGCCGGCCGGTCGTGCCGCTGGTGTAGATGATCGTGGCGGTGCTGGACGAGGTCAGCGTCGCGCGCCGGGCGGCGAGCTCGGCGTCGGGGACGTCGGCGCCGGCGGCGGTCAGGGTGCCGAGGGCGTCGTCGTCGATGACCCACACCGGCCCGAGCCCGGGCGCCTGGTCGCGGATGGACTCGACGGCCGCGGCGTGCTCCGGGCGCTCCACGACCGCGGCCCGCGCGCCGGAGTCGGCGAGGATCCAGGCGACCTGGTCGGGGCTGGAGGTCTCGTAGATCGGGACGACGACGGCGCCGGCGGCCCAGATGGCGAAGTCGAGGACGGTCCACTCGTACCGGGTCTTGGCCTGCAGCGCGACGCGGTCGCCGGCGCCCACACCGGAGGCGACCAGGCCCTTGGCCACGCCGGCGACCTGGGCGGCGAACTCGCTCCACGTGACGTCCTGCCACCGGCCCTCGCGGCGGACCCGCAGCCCGACCTCTCCGCCGTGCTGGGCCACGTTGGTGGCGAGCAGGTCGGGCAGGGCCTCGTCGGGGCCCACCTCGGTCGTCGCCGGGACGCTGAACTCGCGCACGCCTGGTCCTCTCCTCGCGCCCGGCCACGGCACCGTCGCCTGCGGTCCGGGTCGCGGACGTGCCCCGAATCTAACCGCTGGCGCCTACCCATGAGTAGCAGGCGCCCGTGCCACGAACGGGCGACACCACGGGGACCCGTTAGCCTGCTGCGCATGGCCGACCAGTCCACCCAGTCGATCACCGTCGACGCCCCCGCGTCGGACGTCATGGCGGTCATCGCCGACTTCCCGGCCTATCCGCAGTGGGTGGCGGCGGCCAAGCAGGTCGAGGTGGTCGAGGCCGGCCCCGACGGCCGCGCCCGGCAGGTGCACTTCGTGCTCGACGCCGGCATGGTCAAGGACGACTACGTCCTCGAGTACGACTGGGACGGCGACCGCCGGGTGTCCTGGCACCTGGTCACCGGCCAGATGCAGAAGCGCCAGGAGGGCTCCTACACCCTCGACGAGCGCGGGGACCGCACCGAGGTCACCTACCGGATCACCATCGACACCCACCTGCCGCTGCTCGGCATGTTCAAGCGCAAGGCGGAGAAGGTCATCCTCGACACGGCTCTCAAGGAGCTCAAGAAGCGCGTCGAGGGCTGACCGGGCCGTGCGGACGCTGCTCCTCACCGGGCCCGGTGGGGCCGGTACCTCGACCCTCGCCGCGGCCGCCGCCGTGCGGTCGGCCCGCTCGGGCCGGCGCACCCTGCTGCTGACCCGACCCGGCACCCGGCCGGTGGCCCCGGACGCCGTCCCGGGGCTCGCCGTCGACGAGGTGGAGCCGCTCGGCGCACTGGAGGTCCTCTGGTCGGCGGTCGCCGAGCAGGTGGGCGACGCCGTCCCCGGGGTGACGCTGCCCCCGCCCAGCTCGGTGGTGCCCCCGCCCGGCTCGGGGGAGCTCGCGCTGCTGGCCCGGTTGGGGCGGGCCGTCCGCGATGCCGAGGCCGACACGGTCGTCGTCGATGCTGGGCCCCTGCCCTCGGGCGCGGCCCTCGTGGCGCTGCCCGACGTGCTGCGCTGGTGGCTGGACCAGGCCCTGCCGGCGCGGCTGCGGGTGCTCGGCGCCGTCCGCACCGCCGCAGTCCGGTCCGGCGCGGTCAAGCGTGGCCCGGTGGACGCCGCTCTCGACGCCGTGCCGGTGCTCGAGGAGCTGGTCGGCCGGCTCTCGCTCACCGACCCCGCCACCACCGAGGTCCGCCTGGTGGCTCCGCCACGGCCCGGTGCGCTGCCCGTGCTGCGGTCGGCGGTGACCGCGCTGGCGCTGCACGGGCAGCGGCCCACGGCCGTCCTCGCCCGCGTGCTGCCCGACGGCGGCGCGGGGGAGTGGTGGGCGCGCCGCGGCGCCGAGCAGGACGCCGTCCTCGCCGCGCTGGCCGAGCTCGCCCCGGTGCGGCGGGTCCCCGAGGAGGCGGAGGCGCCGCAGGGCCCCACGGCGCTGGCCGCGCTGCTCGCCGAGGACGACCCGGTCCCGGCCGAGCCGGTGACCCCGGTGACCGAGCGGGTGGACGGCGGACGGCGGCTGGTGCTGCCGCTGCCCTTCGCCGAGCGTGCGGGCCTGGAACTGACCCGCTGGGGGGACGACCTGGTCGTGACCGTGCCCGGAGCGCGCCGGTCGATCCGGCTCGACGCCCTGCTGCGCCGCTGCCTGGTCACCGCAGGCACCCTCGCCGACGCCGGCACCGCGCGGGCGCGGCTCGAGGTCACCTTCACACCCGATCCACAGCAGTGGCCGGCCTCGCTGCTGGCCGCCGAGGGGAGCACGACATGACCGACGCACCCGACTGGGCCGAGCAGGCCCGCCGGCTGGTGGCCGGGCTGGGGCAGACCCTCGGCCAGACGCTGCGCGAGGGCGCCCGCGGGGCGGGCGACGACGGCCACCCGGCCGACTGCCGGTGGTGCCCGGTCTGCCAGGTGGCGGCCGTGGTGCGCGGTGAGCGGCCGGAGGTCACCGCCGCGCTGGCCGACGTCCTCGGTGCCGCGGCGGCCGCGCTGCGGTCCTTCAGCGAGGCCGGCCCGGCCGCCGAGCAGACCCCGCCGACCGGCGCAGAGGCGGAGCCGACCGGCGCAGAGGCGGAGCCGACCGACGTCGCGGTGGAGCCGGCGCCACCCGCGGGGGCGGCCCCTGCGGTCCAGCGCGTCGAGATCGCCTGAGTGACCCGGAGCCAGACCCCCGGGGACCCGGCGGCCGCCGGTCTACCGGCACTGGGCATCGACATCGGCGGCACCAAGGTCGCCGGGGGCGTCGTGGCGCCCGACGGGACGGTCCTCGCCACGGCGCGCCGGGCCACCCCGGGGGCGTCGGTCACCGAGACCGAGAACGCCATCGCCGCGGTGGTCGAGGAGCTCGCGCTCTGGCACGGCGGGCCGCTGGTCGGCGTCGGCGTGGGCGCGGCCGGCTGGTTCGACCGCACCGGGGACACCGTGCTGTTCAGCCCGCACCTGGCCTGGCGGAACTCGACCCTGCGCAAGGACCTCGCCGGGCGGCTGCAGCGGCCGCTGTGGGTGGGCAACGACGCCGACGCCGCCGCCTGGGCCGAGTACCGCTACGGCGCGGCCGCCGGCGCCGACCTCGCCCTGATGATCACCCTGGGCACCGGCATCGGCGGCGGGATCGTCATGGACGGCCGGCTGCAGCGCGGCTCGCACGGGGTGGCGGGGGAGTGGGGGCACATGCGGGTGGTCCCCGACGGCCGGCTGTGCGCCTGCGGCAACCGCGGCTGCTGGGAGCAGTACGCCAGCGGCACCGCTCTGGGGCAGACCGCGCGGGAGGTGGCCCGCAGCTCCCCGGCCGCCGCGGCGCGGCTGCTGGACCGGGTGGACGGCGATGCCGACCGGCTCACCGGCGAGGACGTCGCGCGCGCCGCCGCGGAGGGGGACCCGCTGGCGCTCGAGCTGCTCGCCGAGGTCGGCTCCTGGCTGGGGCAGGGCATCGCCGACCTGGCCGCCGTCCTCGACCCCGAGGTCGTGGTCATCGGCGGCGGGGTCAGCGTGCTCGGGGAGATGGTGCTGGGCCCGGCGCGCGAACGGCTCGAGCGGGCGCTGCCCGGCCGCGGATTCCGCCCCGGCCCGCGGGTGGTGGCCGCCCAGCTCGGCGCGCAGGCCGGCCTGGTCGGCGCGGCGGACCTCGTGCGCCGCGCCGTCTGCGAGGGCGAGGCCTGAGCGGAGCGCCACGGTGCGGTTCCCGCGCCCGCAGCACTCCGCTCAGGTGAGCTCGCGGGCCAGCTGCTCGAGGAACAGGCCGATGTCGGTGACGATGCCCATCGCCTGGGCGCTGCCGCGGTCGGCCAGCTTGGTGACCGTCGCCGGGTTGATGTCCACGCACACCAGGGGCACGGACGCCGGGAGGATGTTCCCGGTCGCGATGGCGTGCAGCATCGTCGCCACCATGATCGCGAAGCCGACGTCGGGCAGCTGCGCGCGCATCGCCCGCTGACCCTCGATGACGTCGGTGTACACGTCGGGCAGCGGGCCGTCGTCCCGCACCGAGCCGACCAGCACGAACGGCTTGCCCGCGCGCACCATCGCGTGCATGACCCCACCGGTCAGGACACCGGACTCCACGGCCGCCGCGATCGAGCCCGCCCGCCGGATGGTGTTGATGGCCCGGATGTGGTGCTCGTGCCCGTGCGGCACGCCGGACCCCTTGGCCAGGTCCACGCCCAGCGACGTGCCGTACAGCGCCGACTCGATGTCGTGGGTGGCCAGCGCGTTGCCCGCGAACAGGACGTCGACGTAGCCGGCCTCCACCAGGCGCACCATCGCCGGGGCCGCCCCGGTGTGGACGACGGCCGGACCGCCGACCCAGAGCACCTTCTGCCCGGCCGCCTTGACCTCGCGCATCCGGTCGGCGATCTGGCGGACCAGGACCACCTGCGGCTTCTCGCTGGAGGCGATCGAGGACATGAACCCGAACGCCTCCTCCTCGCCGCGGGCCACTGCCGGCGGCATCTCCACCCGGACGCCGTGCGCACCGCAGACCACGAGCTCCCCGGCCCGCACGTCGCTCACCGGGACGGTGCGCACCACCGGCCGGTCGCGGCCCCGGTCGACCACCAGCCCGCAGTCCATCTCGGCGCGGTCCACCGGCAGCCACTCCCGGTCCAGCCGGACGAAGGTGTCCAGGTTGGTCGTCGAGTAGAAGTCCTCGGGGAAGACGCCGTCGGCCGGCGCCGGACGGAGGGTCGCCGTCCCGGGGTCGACGGTGTTGGCCCCGTGGGTCTGCAGCCGCATGACGATGCGCTCGAGCAGGTCGGGGTCGGGGGCCTTGACCTCCACGGTGGCGCGCGACTCGTCCTCGTGCTGCCGGCCCAGGTCGAGGGCCTCGATGCGGTAGTCGCCGCCGTACTCGAGGACGTCGTCGAGGACCCGGGCCAGGATGCCGGTGTCCATCAGGTGACCGGTCAGGCTGACGGTGGTGGAGTGCGGTGCGTCCACCTGCCGGAGGCTATGTCACTCGTCGTCCTCCGGACGACACCGCGACCAGGTGCCGTCCCCGGTGGCGTGGAGCCCACCCGCCGCACCGCGCCGGGGAGCCTCCGGCCCCCGCACCGCGGCACGACCCCCGCAGGGCGGCTCGCTCCCCACCCCGACCAGGTGCCGTCCCCGGTGGCGTGGAGCCCACCCGCCGCACCGCGCCGGGGAGCCTCCGGCCCCCGCACCGCGGCACGACCCCCGCACCGCGGCACGACCCCCGCAGGGCGGCTCGCCCCTGGCCCGCTCTAGACGACGGCGCCGTCGTCGCCGTCGTCGCCGACGGTGCGGTCCCGCATCCGGGACACCAGCACGCCGACCCCGCCCACGACGGCGGCCACGCCCAGCACGAGCCCGACGTCCGAGGACAACCCCAGCACGCGGGGGGCCACGATCAGCACCGCACCCGCGGCGATCAGCAGCACCGCGTACAGCGAGGCGGGCGCCGGCGCGGGCACCGGCGGGGGCGGCGGGGGCTCGTAGTGCTCCTCGGGGCGGTCCAACACCTCGGGCTCGGCCGGTGCCGGCGGCGGGGCCGGCGAGGGCTCCTCGTCCACCACCGTCCGGCCGTGCTCGGCCTCGAACGCGGCGACGATCCGGGCCCACTCGGCGTCCTCGTCGATGTCGCGCCGGGGCGCCCGCGCCGCGCGGGTCCGCTCCTGCGCGTGCTCGTCGACGTGCTGCTCGACCAGGGGGCGGGCCTCGGCCGACCGCGCCCGGTCGACGAAGATCCGGTCGGTGGGCGGGCTGGGCAGCGAGACCGTGCGCGTGTAGGGCTCGACGTCGGCCGAGGGCTCCAGGTAGGCGGCGATGCCCGCGTCCCGGAGCACGTCGAGCAGGTGCTCGCCCACCCGCGGGTCGACGTCGCGCACCGGGGTCCAGAGCGCGGCGTCCAGACCGTTGTCGCGCCGTCCCCGCCGGCCGGTCACGCGCCGGCCTCCAGCGCGGGCGTGCGCTCCCGGATCCAGTCCACGGACGCGGCGAAGATCCGCGGCGCGTCGTTGTCCAGGGTGGCGACGTGGTAGCTGTCCTCCAGGAGCACCTCGGTCGTGTCGGTGCTGGCCACACCGGCGAGCAGCACGCGCACCGACGCGGGCTCCACCACGTGGTCGGTGACGCTGCGGAACACCAGCAGGGGCGCGGTGACCCCACCGAGGTCGGCGCGGGTCGCCGTCCACAGCCGCCGCAGGCCGAGGACGGCGCGGGTGGGCAGCTTCGCGTACGCCCGCTCGTCGACCCCCGGCTTCTTGATGTCGTTGGCGATCGCCTTCCAGCTCGGCGTGAGCCGGGCCAGGACCGGCAGCAGCTTGGCGTCGAGGCGCTCGGTCAGCAGTGAGGGGTTGACCAGTACGAGGCCCGCCACCTCGCGCGGTCGCAGCTCGGCCAGCCGGATCGCGAGGGTCCCGCCCATGGAAAGCCCCGCGACCACCACCCGGTCACACTCGGCGGCCAGCGCGTCGAACGCCGTGGTGACGGCGTCGACCCAGTCCTGCTCGGTGGTGAGGTTGCAGTCCTGCCAGCGGGTGCCGTGCCCCGGCAGCAGCGGCGCCCGGACGGCGAAGCCCTCGGCGGCCAGGTGCTCGCCCCACGGCCGCATGCTGAACGGCGAGCCGGTGAAGCCGTGGACCAGCAGCACGCCCGTCCCCGCCCCCGCCGGTCCGCCGGGGAACGCGAACGGCTCGGCGCCGGGGCGCACGGCGGGAGGTGCCTCGGCAGCGGGCACCGCGTCGTCGGGCACGGGGGTCCTCCTCGGCGTCGGCGGGGGTGCCGACCTGGCAGCGCGGGCGGGGGCGCCACGGCGACGTGGGCCTGCGATTGTCCATCCGCCGCCGGGCTCCTTAGTCTGGCAGCCCCAGAGGGAGGCGTGTTGTTCTACTGGTTCCTCAAGTTCGTGGCGATCGGCCCGGTCGTGAAGCTGGTCTTCCGGCCGCAGGTCGAGGGTGTCGAGCACGTCCCGCGCACGGGCGCCGCGATCCTCGCGAGCAACCACCTGTCGGCGGCCGACTGGGTGTTCATGCCCCTGTCGCTGCGCCGTCGGGTCACCTTCCTCGCGAAGAACGAGTACTTCACCGGCACCGGGGTGAAGGGCTTCCTGCAGCGGGCCTTCTTCACCGGGGCCGGCCAGGTGCCCATCGACCGCACCAACGCCTCGGCCGCGGAGAACGCGATCCGCACCGGCCTGCGCATCCTGCGTGAGGGCAAGCTGCTCGGGATCTACCCGGAGGGCACCCGCTCGCCCGACGGGCGGCTCTTCCGCGGCAAGACCGGCGTGGCCCGGATGGCGCTGGAGACGGGGGTGCCGGTCGTGCCCGTGGCGATGGTCTACCGGCCTCGCGCCCTGCCCCTGGTGGGACGCCGGCTGCCGAAGGTCTGCGTGCGCTTCGGGCAGCCGCTGGACTTCTCCCGCTACGAGGGGCTGGCCGGTGACCGGTTCGTGGAGCGGTCGATCACCGACGAGATCATGTACGAGATCATGACCCTGTCGGCGCAGGAGTACGTCGACGTCTACGGCGCCATGGTCAAGAAGTCAATGGACGCCACCGGGGCCAGCGCCTCCGAGGTGGTCCGGCGGATGGAGCCGCCCGCCGACGAGGCCGGCGACCGCGCCCCGGAGTCCCTGGCCGGCTAGGCACCGTCCCCCGTCAGGGGCGCCACTCGTCGCGGTAGTGCGGGTGGTCGGCGTAGGTCTGGCCGATCAGCCGCAGCGCGTGGTCCATGGTGTCGCCGCGACCGCCCCGTCTCTCCAGGTCCCGGAAGTACTCGACGAGCTGGCGCTTGGCGGCGGCGTCGCGCAGCACGTGGGCGACCAGCGCCCGGTTGGTCGGCGCGGGGCTCGCCTGCACGAAGCGGGCGGCCTCCTCGTCCTCGTCGAACCGGGCGAGCAGGAACTCGACGAGGTCGCTGTCCCGCAGGGGCAGGTCGGCGGGGCGCTCCCCCCGATCGGCGCTCACGCGGTCCAGCCGCCGGCCCGGGCCACCGCCGCGCGCCAGCGCTCGTGCCGCCCGTCGTCCCGCCGTCCGGGTTCGGGCTCGAAGCGGCGGTCCAGCGACCAGGTGTCGCCCAGCTCGCCGGTGCTGCTCCAGACGCCGGTGCCGAGGCCGGCCAGGAAGGCCGCGCCCAGCGCGGTGGTCTCGGTGACCACCGGGCGGCGGACCGGCACGCCGAGCTGGTCGGCCTGCAGCTGCATCAGCAGGTCATTGGCGCTGGCGCCCCCGTCGGCCGACAGCTCCGGGACCGCCAGCCCCGCCTCGGACGCCATGACGTCGACCACGTCGCGCACCTGGAAGGCGATCGCCTCCAGCGTGGCCCGGGCCAGGTGCGCCCGGGAGGTGCCGCGGGTGATGCCGAGGACGGCGCCGCGGGCGTGCGGGTCCCAGTACGGGGCGCCCAGCCCGGTGAGGGCGGGCACGAAGACGACGTCGCCGGAGTCGGGCACCGTGCGGGCCAGGCCCTCGATCTCGGCGGCGGAGTCGATCAGGCCCAGCCCGTCGCGCAACCACTGCACCGCGGCGCCGGTGACGAACACCGCCCCCTCCAGCGCGTAGACCAGCCCGTCCCCGAGGTCCCAGGCCACGGTCGTCAGCAGCCCGGCGTCCGAGCGGACCGGCGCCGGTCCGGTGTTCTGCAGCACGAACGAGCCGGTGCCGTAGGTGCACTTGCTCATGCCGGGCGAGTAGCAGGCCTGCCCGAACAGCGCCGCCTGCTGGTCCCCGGCGATGCCGGCGACCGGCAGCTCCAGCCCGAGGAACACGTCGGGGTCGGTGGTCCCGACGACGCCGGAGCTGGGCACCAGCTCCGGCAGCGCGGTCCGCGGCACGTCGAACAGCGCGCAGAGCTCCTCGGACCAGGTGCCGCGCTCGAGGTCGTAGAGCAGCGTGCGCGAGGCGTTGCTCGGGTCGGTGACGTGCACCGCCCCGCCGGTCAGCCGGTGCACCACGAACGAGTCGACGGTGCCCAGCACGAGGCTGCCGTCCCGGACGCCGTTCCACAGCGCGGGCTCCTCGGCGGCCAGCCAGCAGTACTTGGTGGCGGTGAAGTACGGGTCCAGCCGCAGGCCGGTGAGCTCGGCGACCCGCGGCTCGTGCCCGGCCTCGCGCAGCCGGTCGCAGATCCCGCTGGTCCGCCGATCCTGCCAGACGATGGCCGGCCGCGGCGCGCGGCCGGTGCGCCGGTCCCACACCACCGCGGTCTCGCGCTGGTCGGTGAGGCCCACGCAGGTCGGCCGGTGATCGGCGCCGGCCAGCGCCTGGCGGCAGGCGGCCAGGGTCGCCGTCCAGATGTCCTCGGGCTCGTGCTCGACCCAGCCCGGGCGGGGGAAGAGTTGGGCGAACTCCCGATAGCCGCGGGAGAGGACGTCGCCCTCCTCGCCCACGACCAGCGCGGTCACCCCTGTCGTCCCCGCGTCGATCGCCAGCACCGGCATGCGGGCAACCTAACCGAGGGTGGCCCCGGGGCAGCAGCACGGCGGCCCGCAGGAGGGGCCGCCTACGGTGATCGGCGTGCGGCGGTTCTTCTACGACACCGAGTTCATCGAGGACGGTTCCACCATCGACCTGGTGTCCATCGGCGTCGTCGACGAGGCCGGGCGCGAGTTCTACGCGGTGAGCACCGAGTTCGACCCGGGCAAGGCGATCCCGTGGGTGCGGCGCAACGTGCTCGACCAGCTGCCCCCGCCGGCCGACCGGGCCTGGCGCAGCCGGCAGCGGATCCGCGACGACCTGCTGGCCTTCCTCACCGGCCCGGGGGAGGAGGTCGAGCTGTGGGCCTGGTACGCCGCCTACGACCACGTCGCGCTGTGCCAGCTGTGGGGGGCGATGCCGGCGCTGCCGCGGCCCATCCCGCGGTTCACCCGGGAGCTGCGGCAGCGCTGGGACGACCTGGGGCAGCCGCCGCTGCCGCCCAAGCCGAGCGGCACCCACGACGCGCTGGTCGACGCCCGCTACAACCTCGCCCGCTGGCGGGCGATGGAGGGCGCCCGCCGCTGAGCCGCCGGGCTCACCGGGCCCGGGCGGGCGTGGGCGTGAACGTCACGGGCAGCGCCCGGACGCCCCGGAGCACGCCGCTGACCGACCACCGCAGCTCGTCCTCGGGCACGGCCAGGGCCAGGTCGGGCAGCCGCTCCAGCAGCGCGGTGAAGGCGACCTGCCCCTCCAGGCGGGCCAGGGGCGCGCCCAGGCAGTAGTGGACGCCGTGGCCGAACGCCAGGTGCCCGGGCCCGGCCGCGTCGACGTCGAACCGGTCGGGGGAGGGGAAGCGGTCGGGGTCCCGGTCGGCCGCCGCGACGGCGAGCAGGACCATCTCGCCGCGGGGGATCCGCACCCCGCCGATCTCGACGTCCTCGACCGTGTAGCGGCTGAGCCCCGGGTTCACCGGGCCGTCGAAGCGGAGGACCTCCTCCACCGCCTGCGGCACGAGGGCCGGGTCGGCGCGCAGCCGGTCGAGCTGGTCGGGGGAGCGCAGCAGTGCCAGCGTGCCGTTGCCGATGAGGTTCACCGTGGTCACGTAGCCGGCGATCAGCAGCAGGAAGGTCATCGAGAGCAGTTCCTGCCGGTCGAGCCGCTCGCCCTCGTCGGTCGCCTGCACCAGGTCGGTGAGCAGGTCGTCGGCGGGCCGGGCGCGCTTGGCGTCGACGAGGTCGGCGAGGTAGCCGTACATCTGCTCGCGGGCCGCGGTCACCAGGGCCATGTCGGTGTCCGGGTCGAACGGCCGCTCCAGCATCTCGTCGGTCCAGCCGCGGAAGCGCTCCCGGTCGGCCTCGGGGACGCCGAGCAGCTCCCCGATGACGGTGATCGGCAGGGGCAGCGCGAACGCGCCGATCAGCTCCGCGCTGCCCTGCGGGGTGATGCGGTCCAGCAGTGTGTCGGTGATCTGCTGGACCCGCGGGCGCAGCCCCTCCACCCGGCGTGCGGTGAACGCCTTGGACACCAGCCGCCGCAACCGCGTGTGCTCCGGCGGGTCCGTGCCGATCATGCTGCGGCTCAGGAAGTCCCCGTCGAGGAGGTCGGTGAGGGCCGTGGCGTGGTGCGGGTCGTTGCTCAACCGGGGGTCCGACAGCGCCGCCAGGACGTCGTCGTAGCGGGCGACCACCCACACGGGCAGGCCCAGGCGCTCGTCGACGCGCCGCACGGGACCGCTCTCCCGCAGGGCGGCCAGCGCGGGGAAGGGGTCGGCCAGGTCGGTCAGCGGGCTCGTGGGCACGGTCATCGCCGTCGTCCTCCGGTCGTGCGGCCCCCGTGCAACAGCCCGAGCGTCGCACCGCGGGACGGCGGGCAGTAGGGCGCAAGGCCACCCTCCGCGCCCGCGACGCCGTGCCCGTGCACCGTCCGGAGGGCCTCCCACGGGTGGCCCGAACGACTCCTTCGGCCGCCCCGTCCGAGCGGCCGTGCGTCAACGGACGGCGGGCTCACCGGCCCGCCCGCGAGCGGCCGTCACGACGATGCCGATGGCGAACACGAGCACGGCGACCTGGAAGGCGGGTACGGCGCTCCGCTGGATCCCGCTGTCGAGGCCGCTGTGGCCCACGTCCACCCCGACGGCGACCGACAGGATCCCGGCCAGGACGGCGATCCAGCCCACCCAGGCCACCAGCACCCGAGTGGCGAGGATCGCCGCCCCGAACAGGAGCAGGGCTGCGCCCAGCAGCAGGCGGAAGTAGCTCTGCGCGCCCCACTCGGTCCACCGCACGACCTCCGCGTCGGTGAAGCGGACCCCCTTGTCGGGGCCGTCTGCGGCGACCCAGGCGTCGACGGCCTGCTTGAGGGTGATGCCGTCGACGGCCTGGAGCACGGCCCAGACGGCGGCCGTGGCCACGGTCAGCCCGGCGGCGAACGTCGACAACCTGGGCGCCCGCGACCGCAGCACCAGGTGCAGGACGAGCAAGCCCCCGAGGGCGACCAGGACCCCGACGAACTGGGCGAGGTGGACCCACGTCCACGATGCGCTCGCGGCGTACTCGGCGAAGATGACCTCGTGGACGTCCTCGTCGCCGCCCGGGTGGAACAACACCGTCACGGCAGTGGCGAAGACGAACCCGCCCAGGAGGAGCGCACCGCTCACCCGTAGGAGCTGACGCTCGGCCCGAGGACCTGTCGCCGACGTCATGGCGTCTCCCGCCGACAGCCGAGGGCCGGGCGGTCAGCTGGGCCGCACGCCCGGCCGGGCGGGGCTCGGCTGCGGCGCGGACTCGGTGCGCGGCACCGGCACCCCGGCACGCTGCATCTCCGTCAGCGCGTCGATCATCCGGGTGAACTCCTCGGCGTCGGGCGGGATGAACCGCTCGGCGGCCGGCACCCGCTCCAGCACCGCGAGGAACTCCTCGAGCTCGGTGCCGTCCGCGGCGGGCAGGTGGGCCGAGAAGATCCGCGTGGGCCGCAGCTGACGGACCCGGTCGAGCACCTCGCCGAACACGGCGGGCTGGGTGAGGTGCACCCACGGCGAGTCCGACGTCGCCCAGCCCAGCATGCCGCCGGCCAGCGCCTCGGGCGGCACGTCGGAGGCGGCACGGGCCGGCTCGGGGATGATCGCCCCGAACGCATCGACGCTGAACAGCGCCCCGGTGGAGCGGTCCAGGACCCCGACCGACAGCGGGTTGTCGAACAGCGGCGGGGCGACGGCGGTCAGGGTGCGGTCGCCCACGTGGACGTCGTCCCCGAAGCGGACGGCGTGCACCCGGTGCATCGGCACGGGCCACCAGGTCGCCATCCGGAGGGCGGAGAAGCCGTGGGTGACCAGCGTCGCGTTCGGTGCCAGGTCCATGAGCCGCGCGATGCTGCCGGTGTGGTCGGCGTCGTCGTGGGTGAGCCAGATCCAGCGCAGCCGCTCCGGGGCCACGATGGAGCTCACCGCGTCGACGAAGTCGTCGGCGTCGACGCCGAGACCGGTGTCGACGAGCACCGGCTCCTCGGCCATGAGCAGGTAGGCGTTGACCGGCAGGACGCCCAGCCCCGGCAGCGCCAGGTTCGCGGGCAGCACGTGGACGTCGGCCGAGCCCTGGTAGGGGGTGTCCATCGCGGACCTCCGCGGTCGCAGGGACGAGCGGCGCCGACGCTAGGCCGCCCCCCGGAGCGCCGACAGGGCCCTTGTCCTCCGGCCACGCGGTCGCTCAGGCGCGCAGGTGCGCCCAGTCCTCCGGGTGGGCGCGCAGGTGCTCGGCCACCGTCCGTGCCGGGGAGCCGGTGAGCTCCTCGACGACGCCGGTCACCGGGGCCATCTCCCCGGCCGCGATCGCCAGGTAGCTGGTCACCCAGCCCTCGATCTCCCAGTCCGGGTGACCGGAGGGGCGCCGGGTCGCCCACGCCTCGTCGACCGTCTGCCGGCGGTACTCCGCGGGCAGGCCGGTGACCTCGGTGAGGACGGCGACGGCCTCGTCCAGCGACAGCGCCGCCGGCCCGGTGACGTCGAGGGCGCGGCCGTCGAGCGCTCCCGAGTCGTCGAGCAGCACCGCGGCGCCGACGCCGGCCAGGTCGTCGCGGGACACGAAGCTCGCCCGGCCCTCGCCCGCGGGCGCGGCGACCACCGCCCGGCCGTCCTCGCGGGTGGCGAAGAACGGCACGAAGTCGGCGTACATCGAGTGCCGGAGGAACGTCGCCCGCAGGCCGGTGGCGGCGATGGCGTCCTCGGTGGTGGCGTGCTGCCGGGCCAGCGTGAAGACCGCGTCCGGCGCGGCTCCGAGGAAGGAGGTGTAGACGATCCGCTGCACCCCGGCGGCCGCGGCGGCGCCGACGGTGGTCAGGTGCTGCTGGACGCGGTCCTCGGCCTCCGCGGCCGACACCAGGTACAGGGTGTGCACGCCCCGGAGGGCGGCGGTGAGGCCGGGCCCGTCGGCGTAGCCGCCGGGCGCGGCGACGGCCTGCGCCCCGGGCAGCCGCGGCGCGCGGGCGGGGTCGCGGACGACGAGCCGCAGGGAGACGTCGCGCCGCCCGGCCAGGCGGGCGGCGACCCGGCCGCCGAGGGTGCCGGTGGCGCCGGTGACCGCGATCAGCCGACTCATGCGTGCGCAGACCCTCGGTGCGGCATCATGGCCCGCACCAACCGCTGAGCAGCGAGAACCCTTCCCGGAGGACGCACATGCGCATCGGCATCCTGACCGGCGGCGGTGACTGCCCCGGGCTCAACGCGGTCATCCGGGCCGTCGTCCGCAAGGGCGTCCAGCACGGGGACGAGGTCGTCGGGTTCCGGGACGGCTGGCGGGGCGTGCTCGATGCCGACACCGTGCCGATGGACCTGCGGGCGGTCCGCGGCATCCTGCCCCGCGGCGGGACCGTGCTGGGCACCTCGCGCACCAACCCCTACGCGCTGGAGGGCGGCGCGGACCGGGTGATGGCCAACCTGGAGCGCCTGGGCATCGACGCGCTCGTCCCCATCGGCGGGGAGGACACCCTCGGCGTGGCCGCCAAGCTGTCCGAGGCGGGCCTCGCGATCGTCGGCGTCCCGAAGACCATCGACAACGACCTCGACGCCACCGACTACACCTTCGGCTTCGACACCGCACTGGGCGTGGCCACCGAGGCGATCGACCGGCTGCACACGACCGGCGACAGCCACCACCGCACGCTCGTCGTCGAGGTCATGGGCCGGCACGCCGGCTGGATCGCGCTGCACTCGGGCATGGCCGGCGGCGCGACCGTCGTCCTCATCCCCGAGCAGCCCTTCGACGTCGAGGCCGTGGTCGCCCACTGCCAGCACCGGTTCGAGTCCGGGTACTCGCCGATCGTGGTCGTGTCCGAGGGGGCGAAGGCCCAGGGCGGCGACCTGGTACTGGCCACCGGGCAGACGGACGCGTTCGGCCACGTCCGGCTGGGCGGCATCGGCACGGCGCTGGCGTCGCTGATCGAGCAGCGCACCGGGCGGGAGGCCCGCTGCGTGGTGCTCGGCCACATCCAGCGCGGGGGGACGCCGTCCCCGTTCGACCGGGTGCTGGCCACCCGCTTCGGGCTGGCGGCCGTCGACGCCGTGCACGACGGCGCGTCCGGGGTCATGGTGGCGCTGCGCGGCACCGACATCGTGCGGGTGCCGCTGGCCGAGGCGACCGCCCAGCTCAAGCTGGTGCCGGTGGAGCGGTACCGGGAGGTGGAGGTCTTCTTCGGCTGAGGGGGGACACCGCCGTACCCTGTGAAAGCGTGACCCTCCCCGACCCCGCGGAACTGGTCCCCGGCCTGGACCGGTGGCGGGAGCTGCCCGCCGCCCAGCAGCCCGAGTGGCCCGACCGCGCCGCGCTGGACACCGTCCTGTCCACCCTCTCCTCGGTGCCCCCGATCGTCGCGCCCAGCGAGGTCGACGAGCTGCGCGGGCGGCTGGCCGAGGTGGCCCAGGGCCGGGCGTTCCTGCTGCAGGGCGGCGACTGCGCGGAGACCTTCGACCTGAACACCGACGCGCACCTGCAGAGCACCACGCGCACGCTGCTGCAGATGGCCGTCGTCCTCACCTACGGCGCCAGCGTGCCGGTGGTCAAGGTGGGCCGGGTCGCCGGGCAGTACGCCAAGCCGCGGTCGTCGAACACCGACGCGCTCGGCCTGCCCTCCTACCGGGGCGACATGGTCAACTCCCTCGAGCCGGTGCTCGAGAAGCGCATCCCCGACCCGAACCGGCTGGTGCGCGCGTACGCCAACGCCGCGGCCGCGATGAACATGATCCGCGCCTATGCCCGCGGTGGGCTCGCCGACCTGCACGCGGTGCACGACTGGAACAAGGACTTCGTGGCCAACTCCCCGGCGGGGGTGCGCTACGAGGTGATCGCCCGCGAGATCGACCGGGCGCTGGCGTTCATGAAAGCCTGCGGGGTCGACGACACCGCCCTGCGCGGCGTGGAGCTCTACAACAGCCACGAGGCGCTGATCCTCGACTACGAGCGGGCGCTGCTGCGGGTGGACGACGGCCGGGCCTACGCCTCGTCGGCGCACTTCGTCTGGATCGGTGAGCGCACCCGCCAGCTCGACGGCGCGCACGTGGAGTTCTTCTCCCGCATCGCCAACCCGATCGGGGTCAAGATCGGCCCGGGCACGACCCCCGAGCAGGCCACCGAGCTCGTCGAGCGGCTCGACCCGGACGGCGTCCCGGGCCGGCTGACGCTGATCAGCCGGATGGGCAACGGGAAGATCCGCGACGTCCTCCCGCCCATCGTGGAGAAGGTCACCGCCAGCGGCCACCAGGTCGTGTGGCAGTGCGACCCGATGCACGGCAACACCCACGAGTCCCCCACCGGGTACAAGACCCGGCACTTCGACCGGATCGTCGACGAGGTCCTCGGGTTCTTCGACGTGCACCGGGCGCTGGGCACCTGGCCGGGCGGCATCCACGTCGAGCTGACCGGTGAGGACGTCACCGAGTGCCTCGGCGGCGCGATGGAGATCAGCGACGCGGACCTCAACAGCCGGTACGAGACGGCCTGCGACCCGCGGCTGAACACCGGCCAGTCCCTGGAGCTGGCGTTCCTGGTCGCCGAGATGCTCCGTGGCTGAGGCGGCGTCCGAGCTCGTCGACCTGCGGTCGGACACCGTCACCCGGCCGACCGCCGGGATGCGCCGGGCGATGGCCGAGGCCGAGGTCGGGGACGACGTCTACGAGGAGGACCCCTCGGTCCGTGCCCTCGAGGAGCGCACGGCGGAGCTGTTCGGCCACGAGGCCGCGCTCTTCGTACCGTCGGGGACCATGGGCAACCAGATCGGCATGCGCCTGGTCTGCGAGCCGGGCCAGGAGGTGCTCTGCGACGCCGACGCGCACGTGGTCACCTACGAGATGGGCGCCGCGGCGGCGGTCTTCGGCATCTCCACGCGCACGGTGGTGTCCGACGGCGGCCGGCTGGACGCCGGGCAGCTGATCGAGCAGGTGCGGCCCAGGGACGACTGGCACCTGACCGCCACCGCCGCCGTCGCCGTCGAGAACACACACAACCGTGGCGGCGGGCTGGTGCAGCCGCTCGACCAGCTGCAGCGGCTCTGGGACTGGTCGCGGGAGGCCGGGGTCGCCGTCCACCTCGACGGCGCGCGGATCTGGAACGCGCACGTCGCCTCGGGTGTGGACCTCGCCACCTACGGCCGGCTGGCCGACACGGCGTCGGTCTGCTTCTCCAAGGGCCTCGGGACGCCGGTCGGGTCGGTGCTCGTGGCCTCGGCCGAGCGGATCGCCACTGCCCGGCTCTGGCGCAAGCGGCTCGGCGGCGGCATGCGCCAGGTCGGCGTGCTGGCCGCGGCCTGCACCCACGCCCTCGACCACCACCTGGGCCGCCTGGCCGAGGACCACGAGCACGCCCGCCTGCTGGCCAAGCGGCTCGGCGTCGACCCGGCGACGGTCGAGACCAACATGGTCGTGCTCGAGGACGTGGCCGCGCCGATGGTCGCCGAGGCGGCGAAGGCGCAGGGGGTGCTCGTCTCCCAGGTCAGCCCCCGCCGGATCCGGCTGGTCACCCACCTCGACGTCGACCGCGCCGGCATCGACCACGCCGCGGACGTCCTCGCGGGCCTGCTCTGACATCGTCGGCCTCCCGGCCGGCACCGTTCACCCGGCACGCAGACGCGAACGGGCCCGCCCCCCAGCAGGGGTGCGGGCCCCTCGCACCGGTGGGGTCAC
>NZ_JBJGYV010000042.1:0-37121 GCF_054050175.1 Geodermatophilus sp. SYSU D00697 | reverse complement strand
CGCCCGCGCCTGGACCGCGATCATCTGGCGCTGCTGGCACGACCGCGTTCCCTACGACCCGGACCGCCACGGCGCCCTCACCCGATACCTCGGTCAGGGAACCGCGGCGGCGGCTTGACACAGGGCTACTCAGTCGGTGCGCCGCCGAGCCTGGTTCACCTGGCGGGCGACGGCCCAGGCGTCCGCGACCGGACCCAGGTGCCCGAGCTTGTCCGGGTTGATCAGCGAGTGGATCGTCTGGATCCGCCCGTCGAGGACGTCCAGCGTCCAGGTGAAGACGACCCTGCCGTCCCGATCGCGGAAGATCGCGCCCGGCTGTCCGTTGATCTCGTGCGGCTCGAACGTCACGTCGATCCGGACCATCGGAGGCACGATCGCGGCCAGCAACCGCGCCACGTTCGCGGCGCCGACGACGGCCCTGGCCAGCTGCGGGGCCTTCCCGCCGCCGTCCCCGACCAGCTGGACGTCGGCGGCGAGCAGCTCCCGC
Source organism: Geodermatophilus sp. SYSU D00697 (assembly GCF_054050175.1). Lineage (NCBI taxonomy): Bacteria > Bacillati > Actinomycetota > Actinomycetes > Geodermatophilales > Geodermatophilaceae > Geodermatophilus > Geodermatophilus sp. SYSU D00697. The sequence goes on along the minus strand of NZ_JBJGYV010000042.1, from coordinate 36,634 downwards.
AGACCGTCGACGTCCCCTTCCCGGAAGGCGTCGAGGAACCGCTGGGCGAGCTCCTCGCGCGCCCTGCGGTCGGCCTCGAACCGCGGGCGCCCGGCGTCCATGTGGCGGCGTGCCCGCACCGCGAGCTGTCGGCACGCCGCCTCGGACCTCCCCACCGCCGAGGCGACCTCGGGGAAGCCGAACCCGAACACCTCCCGCAGCACGAACACCGCCCGCTCGAGCGGGCTGAGCCGTTCGAGCAGCAACAGGGCCGCCATCGACACCGAGTCGGCCAGCTCCGCCGCGCGCGCCGGGTCCTCGTAGGGGTCGTCGAGCAGCGGCTCGGGGAGCCAGTGCCCGACGTACTCCTCCCGCCGCACGCGGGCCGAGCGCAGCACGTCGATCGAGATGCGGGTGACCACGGCGGAGAGGAAGGCCTTGGTCGACGTCGGTCGTGTCGGGGAGGACTCGAAGCGCAGCCAGGTCTCCTGGACGGCGTCCTCGGCCTCGCTCACGGTGCCGAGGATCCGGTAGGCGATCGCGAACAGCAGCGACCGCAGCTCCTCGAACTCCTCGGCCCGCGTCACGCCAGCCCCTTCGCGAAGCCCTGCCGCCACGACGGGTAGCGCAGCTCCCAGCCGAGCTCCCGCTTGGCCTTGGCGTTGGAGAAGCCGCGCCCCTCGGTCATCATGACCACCGCCAGGTCCCCGGCGAGCAGCCGCGCCAGCCACGTCGGGATCCGCACCGGGGGCTTCGCGCCGGCGCACGCGGCCAGGTGGGGCAGCCACTCGCCGGCCGGGGCCGGATCGTCGTCGACGATGCTGAACACGCCCCTGGCCTGCTGCTCCACGGCCAGGACGGTGGCGCTCGCCGCGTCGTCGACGTGCACCCACGAGCTGTAGCCGGTGCCGCGCCCCACCAGCGGGTACTGCCGCTTGCGCACGAGCGCGACCTGGTCGTCAGTGGCGCCCGGCCCGTAGAGCGCGCCGTACCGCAGGGCCGCGCCGCCTGCCCTGACCACCGCGTCCTCGAGGTGGAGCACGGCTGCCATCATCGGTTGCAGCACCGTCCCCGTCAGCGGGTCCAGCGGGTCCGCCTCGGTCTTCACCCATCCGCCCTCGCGGATGCCGTTGAAGCTGCCGAAGCTCTGCGCGACGACATGGGACACGCCGGTCGCCTCGGCCGCGGCCAGCAGGTGGTCGGTCCCCTCGGTGCGCAGCCGGTTGGTGGTGGCGAAGTACCGGTCCATGTGCTTCATGTCGGGCTTGCCCGCGTGAGCGGGGTTGATCGCGGTCATCTGGTGCACGATCACGTCCGGCCGGGCGGCCGCCACGGCTCCACCGACCGACACCGCGTCCAGCCCGTCCATCACCACGCCATCGGCGCCGAGCTGCTCCAGCACTCCCAGCTTGGCCGGGCTCGTCGTCGTCGCCGTCACCTGGTGGCCCCGGGCCACGAGCTGCGGCACCAGCCGCCGCCCCACGACCCCGGTCCCACCGGCCACGAACACCCGCATGACCATCACCTCCCTGCTCCCGGAACTGGCTCTCATCCCGGTGACGAGACAGCCCCCACCCCCTGTGACATCGAGGTCCCGGCGCACGTCCGTGCCGATGACCGCCTCGCAGGCGTCCCGGTCCGACGGTGCTCGGGCGATCAGCCTCGACGCGTGCGCGAGGAACGCCAACGCGGGGAGTGTCTGGTCGATCAACCAGACCGGCGTGTGCGAGAGTCCGGCGCGGCACGCCGACGCCAGGGAGACGCGCTCGACCTCGTCGTGCCGTCCGAGCCGATCGACGGGGGCCCGGGTCCCGCGCAGGCGGCTGCCCGGCGACCCTGAGCGTGCCCGCGCATGCCACTGCCCGACCGAGGGCCGTGGGTCCTCCGCGCGGACGGTGTGCGTGTGACCACCGCCCGGGTGATCCAGGACCTTGGCACTCACCGGTCCCGGTCGGCGCCTGATCCTCGGAGTGGTACTGGCCAGAGCTGGCCCTGTCGGCCTCTCCGGGGCGCGGGTCAGGGGTGCGGCGGGATCGTCAACGCGAGGCCACACGGAAGACGGGCCAGCCGATCTCGGTGCGCCAGGCGCCCGGTTCGGCCGTGTCCCGCGGGCCCACCAGGTAGCTCTCGCGCACCGGCCCGGCCACGGCGAGCGCGTTGGCCACCACCCAGGTGCCGAGTCGGCCGTAGGTGACGTCGATGTCGTCGTGCTCGCCGACGTGGGTGGCGACGGCCAGCTCGACGGGCGGCAGGGTGACCGGGTGCACCCGGCCGCTGAGCGGGGGGTGCGCCGTCGGCCGGTACACGAGCACGTGCCCGTGGCCGGTCTCGAACAACGCGTTGTCGTACAGCCCGCCGGGGGGACCGGTCGGCTCCCTCACCACGGCGTCCAGCTCGGCCATGGCGCCGGCGTACCAGTGGAGGACGTGGTCGTGCGCCACGTCGTCCTCGACCACGGCCACCGTGGTCGCCGGCACGGCACGCAGCTCGACGGCCAGCGGGGCCGGCTCGGGCCGCAGCAGCCGGCGCAGCGAGGCGACCGCCGCGCGGGTGCGGTCGAGCTCGGACTCGAGTCGCTGCAGGTGGTCGGCGACGAGGGCGGCACGGGTGTCGGGGTCGGGGGAGCGCAGGATGCGCTGGACGTCGGGGAGCGGGACGTCGAGCTCGCGGAGGCGGTGGATGACCTGGGCGGTCGGGATCTGGTCCGCGGTGTAGTAGCGGTAGCCGCTGGCGGGGTCCACCGTCGCGGGCTCGAGCAGGCCGGCGTCGTGGTAGCGGCGCAGTGTGCGCACGCTCAGATGCGTCAGCCGGGAGAACTCGCCGATCGCCAGCACCGGAGCACTGTGCACCCTCTCCCCGGGGGAGAGTCCAGTGCTCGACCCTCCCGGCACGGGAGGCCGCACCGTCGAGGCATGACCACACCGACCAGCATCCGGCCGAGCGAGCTCCCGGCCACGATCCGCGGTTTCCTGGCGTCCCACGTGGCCCGCGACGGCGACGCCGCCCTCCGCGCCTTCAGCCCCACCGCCGTGGTCGTCGACCAGGGACAGGCCTTCCGGGGGACCGAGGAGATCCGCGGCTTCCTGTCCCGGGCCGGCGCCGAGTTCCGCTACAGCACCACGCTCGTCGGTGCCCAGCGCACCGACGACGCGCACTGGGTCGCCACCAACCGCCTGGCGGGCGACTTCCCCGGCGGCGTCGTCGATCTCCGCTACCGCTTCGCGATGGACGGCGACCTCATCGCGGAGCTGGTCATCGCCCCGTGACGACCGGGTCCCGGCAGTCATGGTGCGCACGAGGTGTGCGACCGGACGGGCGACACGGGTCGCCCGCTGACCGAGAGGGAGAACGATGACCAGCCGCACGAACGACGCCCACGCCGGCGCCAGGCCCACGGTGGTGCTCGTGCACGGGGCCTTCGCCGACTCGTCGAGCTGGAACGGCGTGATCGCCCGGCTCCGGCAGGACGGCTGTCCGGTGGTCGGGGTGGCCAACCCGCTGCGGTCCCTGCGCAGCGACGCCGAGTTCCTGCGCGACGTCCTGGACGGCGTGGACGGGCCGATCGTCGTCGCCGGCCACTCCTACGGTGGCAGCGTGATGAGCGAGGCGGCCGACGGGCACCCGCGGGTGGAGGCGCTGGTGTACGTCGCCAGCTTCCTGCTCGAGGAGGGCGAGAGCACCGGCGAGCTGGCCGGGAAGTACCCCGGCAACGAGCTCGGGTCGGCGCTGCGCCCGCTGCCCGTCCACGGTCCCGGCGGGCAGAGCGTCGACGACCTCTACATCGCGCAGGAGGAGTTCCGGTCGGTCTTCGCCGCGGACGTGCCGGCGGACGTCGCCGAGCTGATGGCCGTCACGCAGCGGCCCATCACCGGCGACGCGCTGGCGGACAAGGCGACGAAGGCGGCCTGGAAGACCATCCCGTCCTGGACCCTCGTGACGCTCCAGGACCGGGCCGTCCCGGCCCAGGCCCAGCGGTTCATGGCCGAGCGGGCGTCGTCGCACGCCGTCGCGGTGGACGCCTCCCACGCCGTGACCGTCTCCCGGCCCGACGTCGTCGCGCGGCTGATCGACGAGGCCGCCCGCGCGACGGCCGCCTGATCCCACGGGACCCGCCGGCCGGGCCGCTCCGCTCCTCTCGCCGCAGGAGGGGAGCGGCCCGGCACCGGTCCGGGAGGTCCCGTGCAGGCGCTCGGCCTGACCGGCGTCCTCGCCTTCGCGGTCTCCTTGGCCCCTGATCGGGGATCGCCACCTGGAGGTGGCCGCGCACTGGGCGGCGTCTGGGTGGCCGGCAGCGCCGCCGACGTGACGGCGCAGGTCATGGCCTCGACGGTGCAGGGGATGGCCGCCCCGCATCCCTTCCCACAGCGCCGACCGGCGCGGACGTCGGAGCATCGAGGTTCCGCACGAACGGATTCCCGGCTCTTGTGATCACGAACGGTGACGACATCGCCGCTGGGTGACCGCTTGGTCGGCTGACGCGGCAGGAGCACGCCTGGGCGACTTCCCTCACCTCACGTGGCAGAGGAGTCTTCGCGGTGCAGCTCCTGGCCGAGCCCCGCTCGGAGACGCGGGTCTGAGCAGCTCCGGCATCTCCGCCGGTCACCTTCGCCGGCCGGGAGGTGACCGTCAGGAGGACCTCATGCCTCGAGCGCTTGCCACCCCCCTCCTGTCCGCGTGTGCGATCACTCTCGTCGCGGGCTGCGGAGGTGCTGGGACACAGGACGAGGACCCAGCCGCAGCCGCTGAGGAACACGCGGCCAGCACCGACGAGCTCACCGCGACGCTGGTCGACCCGGAGGGCACGGAGGTCGGGACCGTGAACGTGGCGGAAGCGGAGGGAGGCACCCGGGTGTCCGTACAGGTCACCGGCCTCCCGCCCGGCTTCCACGGATTCCACCTGCACGCCGTCGGGCTGTGTGAGCCGGACAGCGCAAGCCCGTCCGACCCGTCGATGACGGGGGACTTCCTCTCGGCAGGAGGCCACATCGGTGCGGGGGAATCCGACCACGGCGACCATCCGGGCGACCTCCCCGCCTTGTACGTCACCGAGTCGGGCGCCGGGTCACTCACGGCCGTCACCGATGCCCTGACCCTCGCGGACCTCACCGACGACGACGGCACCGTGGCCATGGTGCACGCCCTGCGCGACAACTACGCGAACATCCCTGAGCGTTACGCGCCCGGGGGGCCGGACGAGATGACCCGGAACACCGGCGACGCGGGCGGCCGCATCGCCTGCGGGCCGATCGTGGGCTGACATCCCTCCGGCCGCCGTGTCGGCAGGCGGGTGGCCGTGGTTCCTGCGCTGTGTCCGAGGGGCGGATGCGGTACGTCCGCCCGACGCTGCGCCGCTGGGCCCTCCCCGTGCCAGTGAGGTCTGGACGACGAAGCGGTCCAGCCCGGGTTCCCGTGAGCGTTCGGGCTCCTCGACTCGGCCGGCCCGTCGGTGACCCTGCTGGCGAGGCGGCAGTCAGGAGCGGTGTCCTCGTCCGCGAGGCCGCTGAGGTGAGGGGCTCGCAGCCGGCGCTCGGCATGGCGTGGTCACCGCTGTATCGGCTCACGGGGTGACGACGGCCGGCGTAGTCGGGTCCTACTCCCGTATGGAGGCGGAGACCTCGTGGAACGTCGGCAACCATGCGTGGTCCACGTGAGCGGGGGCGAAGAACACGAGGAGAACCGGGGTGGGTCCCTCGATCAAGTACAGGTGGAGGTGCAGCACCTCGCCCGGGGTCAGTTGCAGACTCCCGTCGAAGGTGCTGGTGTCGCGGCCGGCCATCTCGGTCTGGTCACCGGGCGGGGAGATCGTGCTAGAGGGCAAGGACGCCTGGATCTGCTCCCGCTGCTCCACGGGATCTCTCGCGTTGAGCAGGGGCCTCTCGGCGATGTACAGGCCGACCGCCGACTGGGGTTCCCGCTGCGCCGCGCTGGCCGCCTCCTGCCGTGCGCTCGCCTCCCCGAGGAAGATCCCGGACCAGTCGACCGGGGCCAGCACTGCCTGACCCTCGATCCCCGGCCGACGCCATGGTTCCCAGTCGCGCGGAACGTCCGCCGAGTACCCGCCGACTCCCAGCTGCCGCGTGACCAGGTCGGACGCGCCCTCCCACGGTCGCCAGAGCACGAGGAACAGGATGACCGCCGCCAGCACGACCGCCGCGACGACGACCCACAGTGGCCGACGGCGTCGCTGTCGGGTGGACGCCCTGGGCTCTGCGGACGGCTCTGCCGAGGGGGCGGACGGCGTGTTGACCGGAGCAGTGTCTCCCCGAGGAGGAGTCGAGGCCTGCGGGCGGGTGGCTCTCCTCTTGGCGAACGGGTACACCTCCGCCGACGAACCCTCGTCTGCGCCTACGCTCACGGCCCCGGCCACCTCCACGACCGGTCGCCGCCTGGCGGCTGTCGCTGCTGCGCCGTTGTCGCGAGCGCAGCGACGTCCGCGTTCGCCGACGTGACGCCGGGTCCTCGCTCCCGGACGAGCCGTGGCTCAGCGGTCAGCATCTCGCTGGCCAGCGGATGGGGTCCCTGCCCTGGGCGCCGCTCCATTGGTCGTGCTCGGAGTCCCCCCGACAGCGGGGTCGGTGTCGCCGGCGCTGTGGGTCCCTTGGGGAGGCGCGGGTCTGGCGTCCGAGCCGGCAGGGGGACGACGTCGTCCGATGAGCAGCCCCGTGACCAGGGCCCCGAGCACGAGGAGCGCCACCATGCCCCACATCCACCATGCGATGCCCCCGTCGCCGGGCACGGGGTTGCTGGTGGCCTCCTCCTCGGCGGCGGCGCGGTCCCGGGCGAGCGTGAGGTAGTCGCGGGCGAGGGCTGAGTCGAAGTACGTCGTCGCCGTCTGCAGCCGCTCGGCAGCGACCGCGTACTCCGCCCGGTTGAGCTGCGCGAGCCCGTCCGCGAAAGCGATGTCGAAACCGGATCGCGCAGGCGTGATGCCGGCACCGACCAGCGCGGCCTGGATGCTGGCGGCCCCGACCGCGGAGACGACGAAGGACGGGTCACAGTCGGCCAGGGCGAGCACGCCGCCGGTGGCCCGGTCGATGACGGGTCCGCCGTTGAGCCCACCGGCGAGCGAGGTCGTCAGGGTCGGGCCCCCCGTCAGCCTGCTGCCGTCCAGCCGCACGGGTTCGTCTGCGGGCTGCAGGCTGCGCGTGGACGGAGCCGACTGCGACACCTCCCACTCGAGTCCGGCGACCATCGCCTCGTCGACGGGCTCCTGGGTCGGAGACAGGCCGGCGGTCGGCAGGCCTCCGGCGCCGATGCGCAGGAGCGCCACGTCGGTGGGGCCGGAGGGCTGGTTGACCAGCGTGGCCGGCACGGGGTCCTGCGAGTCCGCGCTGAGCAGCACGACCTCGTAGCGTTCGTGGGGGACGACGATGCAGTGCTCGACCCGTCGGTAGCAGTGCTGGAGGTGCTCGTCGATCGCGGGATCCGTCGCGTGTGTGGGACCGGTCGTGTCGTTCCCGTCCACCAACTGCGCGCCGATCTGCTCGACGAAGAGTCGGTTGGCGGCCGGGACGGTCACCGTGTCCAGGTCCTCCCGGAGCAGCCGGTACAGCGTCGCGATGACGCCGTCCCCGGTCACCAGCACCCCGGTCGCCTCAGCTTGGCGCACCTCGTAGGTCCCTTGGTGGATGACCACGTCACCGGTGGAGTGGTTGACGTGGGCGATGGTCACGTCCGCGACCACGTTGACGCGCACGAGCGCGGCCTGCGTGCCCACCAGTTCGGTGTCCACCGTGGCCGGCTCGTTGCCGGCCGGGCTCGCCTGAGCCGCCGGCGTCAGGGCGAGGACCGCGACGAGGACCGCGGCGACGGAGCCGATGCGGCGGATGAGCGTTCCTGACATCGCTGACCCCCAGGGGTCGTTGCCGGTCGGAGCGGCCACCGCCTCCGGTGACCGCGGGTTCGGAAGAGGCGGATCGAGGGCCGTGGCGAAGACCGGAGCCGCCCATGTCGGCACCACGTCCCTGTAGCTCCTCGGTACGACCTGCATCGAGCCCGGACGTCGTGCGACCCCGCCCGGAGGTTGAGCGGTGTGCCGTACGGCTCACGACGGTGACGGCATGTCAGCGGCAGTCCGTCAGCCATCGGGCGACCTCCTCTTGAGCCCGTTGGTACGCCTGCACGGCGTCTCTCCCGCGCTGGCGCCAGGCGTCCGTCGGCTCAGCCTCCCGGAGTGCACGACCGAGGTCCTGGGCGTACCGCAGGGCATCGATCTCGGTCGCCGCGGCCTTGGGGCACGAGGCCGCGGGGGTGTCCGCCGGTGCCTCGGTACCACTGCAGGTCAGGAGCGCACTGTTCACTCCTTGGACGTACGCGTCGAAGACCTCAGCTGACTGGGCACCCTGCTCGAGCGTCCGCACTCCACTCGTCCCGTCGGAGGCCGTTCCACTCACCTCGGCGACATGGCGCTCGAAGGCGCTCTGGATGTCCGTCTCGTAGAAGTTCGTGAGGAGCCTCGCGGACTCCAGGGCCGGTTCGCACTGCCGGAAGACCTCGCTCGGCAGCGGATGGAACTGCGGCGCAGCCGGCACCGTGGTCGCGGCAGCCTCCGCCTCGGTGGTCAGCGACACCACGTCCAGCGACCCGGTCTGGACGAGCCCGTAGAAGCCCGCCATCTCCTCTCCGTACTCCGCCATCTCCTGGTACCGGCGCTCGTAGGAGTTGGCCACACGCCCCTGGCCGTCGGCGAGGGAGTACCACGTCCCGGGGCACACGGCGGTCGGGTCGCGTCGGATCTCCGAGTCCTCGGCCTGGCCCTCCAACGTGCCAGCAGGACTGATGCACGTGGCCATGCTGGCCAGCTCGACCTCCATGAGAGGGGCCGCCTTCGCGGGGTCGTACAGCCGCATGCTCAGCACCTGCACGGTGTTGACGACGTGTGAGCCCCAGACGAGTCGATGGAGGGTGCTCAAGTCCTCGATCGGCCACTCGACCACGGTGTAGCGGTGCGGATAGGGACGGGGCGACCTCACCTGCTCCTGTGGCACCAGCAGGGGAACCTCGTCCGAACCCCTCGGCATGGTGAGTTCCTCGTAGTACGAGTCCCGACGTCCGACGTCCACTTCGACGGTGCTGTCAGACTCCGTGGTGGCACCAGCGGCGGCATCGTCCTGTGAACCGTTGTGCTGGACTGCTTCCTCGGCCTCCTTGTAGTCCCGGTACTCCTCGTTGCTCATGAGTGCCTGGGGCACCATCTCCGGCCCGTGACTCGGGACCCGTTCGAGGACGAGCCGCGATCCCTGGGCGACGGCCAGCCATGCCGACAGCTGAAGCTCCTCCAACCCGGGAGACCCGCTCGATTCCTCGTGTGCCGGGACGTGGACCAGCAGGTTGGTCTCGAACGTCTCCCCGCGCTCCAGCCAGGAACCGTCCCCGACGATGTGCCCCAGCTGGAGCGTCTGGGCCGCTGTCCACCGGGTGGTGCGGGAGATGGGGTAGTCGTCCTCGGCCCTCGGGTCTCCAGCGCTGAACTGGCCGTACCGGTAGATGTGGGGCTGGTCGCACTCCGGGTCGGTCACGGGCGCGAGTTCCTCCAGGAAGCAGGCCACCTGCTGCCGTTCCCGGTCGACCTCGTTGATGCCGTCCATCGGGTCACGCAACCCGTGGGTGACCGTCATCACCTGGTAGAGAGAGGCGACGATCCGGACCTTGGTGGGGCTGACGTTCTGTACGGTGATCGTGCCCTCGAACACGTGCGGGTCCGACGTGTCGTCGGCGGTGTCCCCCGCCGTTGCCGGCGCCGGCCGCAGCTCGGTCGTGACGGTCAGGGCCGCCGCGGTGGTGCCCGGCTGGTACTGCTGCGTGTACCACCAGTTCACTCCGCTGAAGAGCACGGTCACGGAGAGCCCGCCGGCGAACAACCGCCCGCCGATCGCGGTCCAGGTCACTTGTTCGTCGGCGTGGTCCTTGGTGCTCCGCCAGCCGAGCACGGCCGCCACCACCGAGGCCCCCACGATGGCGGCCCATGGCACCCACGCCGGGAACGGGGGCAGGCGACTGGGGGACAGGTCAGGTGCTCGGTACTGCATGAGGAGCAGGTAGCCGCCCACGAACACCCCGGCGACGCCTGCGGCCACAGCCGCGACTCGACCGCGCTTCCACCGCCAGGTGTCCCGGGCGAGCACGGCGCTGCCCGCGAGCAGCACCAGCCCGGCCATCGCGAACGCCAGCCCGATCAGCTTGTACTGCAGGTTGGCTGCGGACAGCGAGTCCAGCAGGCCCACCCAGGAGGCGAAGACGCCGATCGCGCCGAAGAGGGCGGCGGCCACCCAGGCCACACTCGGCCTCAGCGGACGGGTCAATGCCATGGACCGGTCACCACTCGGCGTCATCGGATCAACCGCCTGGGCACTTCGTGCCCAGGCCGCGACGCTAGGTCCCGCCCGTCACGCCGGCGTCACCGTCCCGTCACCGCAAGCGGCTGGGTGGTCAGGCTGCGTGAGTGGCGCGGGTGAGTGGTCGAACTCGATGGGTGAGTCGTCCGAGGCGGCGTTGCCGTCGGCGACGGTGGTGGGGACCTCGATCCAGGTGTTGATCGTCAGCCGGAGGTCCTCGCGGGTGGCGTGGCGCTGCCCGACCAGGACGTTGCGCCGCAGCAGGGCGACGAGGGACTCCTGGCCGCGTTGTCGCCGCAGGCGCCCACGCGGTACCTCCAGCCGATCAGGCCGGTGTCCTTCCCCGTGTGGACGGAGGCGGTTGAGCGGTGGGGCGCGGGGGATGCGGATGGTGGCGTCGACGCAGCGACCGGAGAACACGGACGATCCACGTCATGGGCCGAGGTGGTGGGCCTCGGCCCCACATCCGGTGACCCCTTCATCCGCAGACGGCAGTGTGGCGACGAAGACGGGGTCTATCGCGACGGAGCCCGAGCGTCGGTGGACAGCAGCGCACATCCCCTCCACGGTGGCTCCGGACGTGGACAGAGACATCCCGAGCGCGTCCGCCAGAGCGAAGAGGCTCCGCCACAAGCTCATGTTGCGTCGGCGCTTCTCCTCGTCGAACTCGCGGGCCGAGCCCAGGAAGTCGTGCAGCAGGAGCAGTCGCCGCCGGGCTCCTGGGTCACCTGTGTTCTCACGCAGTGCCCGTCGAGCCCACTGCCGATGGAGCCTCCGTCTCCATGACCGATCCGAGGCCTCCTGGATCCGCGCGACGATGTCGGCGTCGCGCCCGGCTCGGCGGCCGTACCGGCGGGCCACCTCACGGGGGTACTGCTCGAGCCAGTAGCTCCGGTGATCGGTGTCGAGCGACTCGAACGTGAAGAACAGCGCCTCCTGGACGAACCGCGCCCGGGCTGGCGCAGGGAGATCCGGCCGGCCACGCAGCGCCAGCGCCACCACCCAGCTCTCGCGCTCGAGCACGTCGTAGGCCACCGCACCAGAGGTGGGCAGGTAGCTCGCCTCGGTCACCTCCGCGGCTGCGGCAGGGGGCAGGTGTCTGGCGACACGCTCCGCGACCGCGGACGGAGGTGGCAGGAGGGAATCAACCCCGAGCGCGTTGAGCTCGACCTTGGCCTGGAGCAGCGAGCGCAGGGCCGTGTCGCTCGCCGTACCGGTGGTCAGGTCCGCCCAGAACGCCTCCTCCTCCGCTGCCAGTTGCCGGGCCGCCGCCCGCCAGCGGTCGTCGAGTGCCTGGAACCACTGCAGGTCGGCTGCCGCCAGTCGCCGGGCCGCGACCTCCCGCGGCCGGTTGCCCATCTCATCGTCCGGACCGCCGAACACCAGGGTGGTGCCTGCCAGCCCGATGGTCGACCGTGACGTCGCGCCCCAGATCTCCAGCCTCCTGGCGTAGATCTGCAGATACAGGTCGATGTACAGCACCGGCATGCCGCCCAGCTCGACGACGTAGTACGTCTCGCCAGCGCGGGGAAGTGGCCCTGTCACGGACGCCGCCCGGGGCGTGCTCAGGCCGCTACCGCCCGCTGGGCCGGCCTGCCATGGTGCATCGAACGCCGTCCGCAGTTCGTCCAGTAACACCGTCGTCGCGCCGGGGTCCCGCAAGGTCACCACGTTGGTCCCCCAGCGGTCTCGAGGGCAGGGGTGGACTCGTCGCCGGCCACCTGGAAGGCCCGCAGTCGGGTGGGGGACAGGGCGTGCAGGGGAACGCTCACGTGGTCCACGAGACCCTGTACTGCGAGGCTGACCACCCGCGGATCGACGGCGTGCGCACCGCAGAAGCCGATCGTCACCTCCGGGTTGCGGGCGCGAGCCCGGCGGGCGGCATCCCGTACCAGGTCGAGGACGCAGGTGGAGGGGACGACGAACGGGTCGTCCTCGGCGAGGCCCGTAGTGCGGTACGCGTCGAGCACCGGCAGGTAGTCCTCGCGGCTGAGGCCTAACAGCAGCTGCGTCAGGTCGTTCGTGCCGAAGGACAGCACGTCGCACTCGCCAGCCAGGGACTCCACCGACATGGCCGCCGCCGGCGTCTCGACCATGGCGCCCAGGCGCAAGTCCGTCCCGGCGTCCTGCACCTGGTCTCGGCTCTCGTTCCACCACGTTCGGACGAGAGCGACCTCGGCGCTGGTGACCACGAGGGGGACCAGCACCTCCACCGGGACGGCGTGCTCCGAGCTCTGCCGGACCCCAGCGCTCGCCCGCAGGATCGCCTGCAGTTGCGTGCGGTACAAGGCAGGCCAGCGCACGCCCTGGCGGACGCCGCGGAGCCCGAGCATGGGGTTGACCTCTCCCGCCACGGGGCCGCCCAGCTCGTGCAGCGGGTAGTCGAGCAGCCGCACGGTGACCGGGCGCCCGGCCGCCGCCCGCAACAGTCGCCGCAGCTGCGTCTCGAGGACTCCCCCGAGGGTGTCGAAGTCCGACTGTGCTTCGGCACCCGGTCCGGCCGACAGCGCGGCCCGCAGCAGGTCGTCGGCGCGGGATCGGCGCACCAGGTGTTCGGTGCGGACCAGGCCGATGCCGTCCGCGGTCGCCGGGAGAACGCCGGGCAGGTCGTCGGCGGTGTCGACGTTGACCCGGATCAGGGCCGGGCCGCGGTTCTCGACCAGCAACCTTTCGATGGTCGCCTGCCGAGGATCGGCTGCACGGGGCGCGTCGAGAGCCGCCGTCCCGGCGTACACCTCGCCGGTGGCGAAGTCCACGGTCACCGCGGTGCCGAACCGCAGCTCCCCGCCGTCCCAGTGCAGCCCGGTGTCGTCCACGCGGTGCTCGGGCAACGCCATGTACCCGAAGCCCCGATCCCGGGACATCAGTGCGAAGTGGTCGACGGGTGAGCCGCGCAGGGCCAGTACGCCGGCGCAGTCCGGGTCGTCGAGGAGCTGCGTGTGTGATCCCTCCACGCGCTCCACCAGCATGATCGTCGGCCCGCCGGCACGGGGTTCCCCCGGCTGAGCCACCCGACCGGGGACGAGGACCCCCGTGGCGGGCGCGCCGGCGATGGGTTCCCCCCGGGTCGCCCGGATCAGCCCCGGGTTGCGCGCCGGGTCCACGTCCGCGGGGCGACGGGCGAGCGCCGCGGGCGGTAGCCGGCGGAGGGCGGTCGGAGCGTCGATCGCTCCCCGGTCGAGTCGGTCCCCGAGGAAGCGCAGCGCGGCCTCGGGCGTAAGCGCGAGCGGCGCGACCCTGAGCACGACGCCAGGGCCGCCGTCGATGGCCCGGATGAGCACCTCGCAGGGCAGCTGTTGTCCGGCAGCCACACGAGTGCACAGGCGATGGAGGCCGGGCCGGACCGCGCGGAGCTCGTCGAGGGCGGTCCCCGGGGTCTCGGGCCGACTTCCCGGGGCGGCCGCGACTGCGGCCGGGTACACCTCGCCGAGCACTGCCGGCTCTCCGGTGAGCGGGTCGGCATTCACCAGCCAGACGTCCAGGGAGCCCGGCTCCGGGGAGCTCATCGCCGGCCGTCGACGAGACTGGTCAGCAGGGCCAGGGCTCGGTCGAGGCCGGGCATGCCGGCCACCTCCGTGCGCAGTCGGCAGGCACGTGCGGCATAGGACGGGTCGCCGAGCACCTCATCGACGCAGGCGGCGAGCTCCCACGGGTCCGGTGGGAGGCTTCTGACCACCCGCCCCACCCCCAGGACGGCACAGCGGCGAGCCGTCTCGAACTGGTCGCCGAGAACCGGAACGAGGACCAGTGGGACCCCGGCCGCCAGCGCCGCGAGGACCGTCCCGTAACCCCCGTGGCTCACCACGAGGTCGCAGCGCGGCATCACCTGCCGGTGGGAGACGAACCGCCGCACGTGGACCGTCGCCGGTTGTGGTCCCAGGCGAGTCGGATCCTGGTCGCGGCCGACGGTGACCAGCAGGGAGTGTGGCCCGCGGCGCAGGCCCGCCAGCACCGCTTCGAGCAGTCCGGGCAGCGCGTTGGCGACCGTGCCCACCGTGGCGTAGACCAGTGGCCGGGCGGCCGATTCGATCCACGCGGGGAGCTCGTCCCCGTCGGTCCCCTCGTACGGGAGGAACCGCAGTCCCTGGGTCGTGGGCGGGACGAACCCGAGGCGGGCGAGGGTCGGCGGCATCGCCGACAGGTGCAGGTGCCGGTAGAGCATCGCGAACGGCGACTGGTCCGGCAGGCCCAGGGCGCGACGCGCTCGTGACAACTCCGCGCCGACCAGCAGCCACGGAGCCTCGGGCGGGCAGATCGAACCGACCTGGACCGATGCGTGCGGCAGGTCCAGGCACTCGGCGGCGAGGCAGCCGCCGAACTCCGTCCCGTCCCGCACGATGGCGTCTGGACGAACGGTCCTGCAGGTGGCGAACACGTCGAGTGCCATGGCCTCGATCTGCGCGTGGGGGAACGTGAACACGTCCGGGCCCGCCGGGTGCGCACGGAAGCCGGCGCGCTCCACCTCTGCGCAGAAGCCAGGACCGCAGGCGAAGTCGACGCCGTGACCTGCTGCCTCCAATGCCTCGGCCAGGGGGGCCAGAGGGTGGAAGTGGCCCGTGGCCGGCTGCGTCGTGAAGAGGAACTGCATGGGCACCTCCGAATGGCAGGCGGCGCGCTACTAGGTCCGGTCGCCGGTGCGCTCGGGCACCTCCGACGGGCGTGCGGCGAGGTCCTCCAGCGACCGACCCCGTGTCTCGACGCCTGTCCGCACCAGCGCCCACGCGGCCAGCACCGTGGGCACAGCGGTGACGACGGCAACGGCGGACATGCTGGGTGCCAGCGCCAGGACGGCCAGGACCAGGGGAGGTGCGAGGATCCCGCCGGCCTTGCTGCTGCCGGCGGCGACGCCGCTGGCCCGTCCGCGCAGCTCCGTGGGGTAGATCTCCGCGGCGTACGGGGAGAGGGTGGCGATCACCCCGCCGCTGCACGCCAGCAGCACGACGACCAGCGCGGCCAGCCCCGCGCCGTCCCGGGCACCGGACACGGCGATCCCCAGGAGCGCGGCTGCGGTCCCCGCGGCGGTGACCACCATCGTCCGCCACCCGCTCCAGCGTCCGTACAGCCAGGCCACCAGGACGGTCGCGGGAACGGCCAGGAGCGCAGAGACGAACAGCAGGCGACTCGACCGCGCGACCCCGGTTCCGCTCTCCTGCAACATCACGGGCAGGAAGGTCACGAAGCCCCAGTTCACCAGTCCCCAGGCCAGGCCGAAGAGGACCACCGTCGCCGTGTGCACGCGTAGGGGAGGGCGCACCAGCGCCGTGATGCCCGGCCGGGCTGGGCCGCCCGCCCGCGGTACTTCGTCTCTCCCCGCACCATCGTTCGTGACGGCACCTGCGTGGGCGCGCGGGTCGATCGGTTCCGGTCGGCGGTCTGCCACCACCCCGTACCGGCGCATGACCTGCTCGGCCTCCTCCAACCGGCCCTGCTGCAGGAGGAAGCGGGGGGATTCGGGCACCCACCGGTTGAGGAGCAAGAGCACCACACCGGTGGGCAGGCCAACGAACCACAGCACGCGCCAGCCGAACCGCGGTTCCAGCAGGGTCGCGACGCCACTGGCCGCGAGGTACCCGCCGACCGTGCCGAGCCCACCATGCAGCACGACCAGCCAGCTGCGGTGTCGTGCCGGCACCGACTCCGCCAGCAGGGCGTAGACGATCGGCAGCATCCCTCCTGCGGATGCACCCATGAGGAAGCACATCAGCAGGTTCAGCGGGTACACCGGCATGGCACCGCAGACCGCCGTGCCGATGAAGAAGAGCGTCGCGAGGAGGATGGCGGCCCGGCGGCCGATGCGGTCGCTCACCGTTCCCCACAGCAGGGAACCGATCGTCGTCCCGATGAGGGCCACCATCGGCAGGAGAGCCGCCGCCCCCCGGTCGAGGCCGTACTCCTCCCTCAGGCCGGGCAGGACGAATCCGAGCGTGGCGGGCTTCATGACGTCGATGACGAGGGCCAGCTCGAGCACCACGAGGAGGGCCATGTGCCCTCGGGAGAGGGTGGCCCGGTCCAACGCCCGGCAGTGCCAGGAGCAGTCCCCGCCGTGGCCAGCGGTTCGGCGGGAGAGGAGACCCCAGGCGGCCAGCGTCAGGCCGACCGGCAGCAGCGCCATGCCGAGGGCCATCGTCACCGAGAGGCCCGTGTCTGCCATCTCGTCCGGCATCGCGGCCGCTCGCCTGGCGGGTGCCACCATGTCGACGAGGTCGGGGACGTGCAGCAGCACGCCCGCGACGATGGCCGCGACACCGAGCCGGAACACCCTTGGCCGCGGGACGTCGATCCGCGCCGTCGTCATACCCGGGCGGCCGGGACGCGGCCGTGCAGGCGGGCCAGGTAGTCGTAATGGTGCGGCAGCGACCTGCTCAGGTGCTCACCCCGGTCCCGCAGCGCCGCGAAGGTCTCGTCGGCCTCCGCGTCACCCCGGTGGTGTAGCAGGGGGAACTCGGTGCGGGGGAGCCGGCCCATCCCGTCGAGGATGCTGACGAACGACAGGTCCTTGAACAGCCCGGGGTCGACGAGGCGGTCGTAGGCCGGGAGGGTCGCCTGCCACAACTCGAGCCCCCTCCCCAGCGACTCCGGTGGCACGGTGGCCCGGTTGGCCCGCCAGAACGCGGTGTCCTCGCGCGGGGTGAGGCAGTAGTGCAGGACGAGGAAGTCCCGGACCTGCTCGTAGTTGCGGCGCATCACGTCGTTGAAGTGCGCGACGACAGCAGGCTCGGGTCGCTTGCCCGGGAAGTGCCACATGAGGTTGTAGAGGGCGAGCTCGATGAACCAGATGCCGGTCGACTCCAGGGGCTCGATGAAGCCACTGGACAGGCCGATGCCCACGCAGTTCTCCACCCAGGCGTTACGGGTGCGTCCCACACGCATCCGCAGGTGGCGGGCCGGGCGCCCGTCGGCCGCCCGGCCGAGGTGGTCGCGGAACTCTCGTTCGGCCTCCTCGGGGGAGAGGAAGGCACTGGAGTACACGTATCCGTTGCCGCTGCGGCCGTACAGCGGCGTCCGCCAGGCCCACCCGGCCTGCAAGGCCGTGGAGGTGGTGTACGGCTCGATGTCGTCGCGGGCGTCGTCGGTGGGCACCGGCATGGCGATGGCACTGTCACACAGCAGGACGTCTCCGAACGGCACGAACGGCTCGTGCAGGGTCTTGTTGATGAGCAGCCCGGCGAATCCGGAACAGTCCAGGAAGAGGTCGCCCGGCAGATCACCGGACGACTCGGTCCGCACGGCGTCGACACCGCCGTCGGCCCGCCGGACCACCTCGGTCACCCGGTCGACGACGTGTCGGACGCCGCGACCACGGGCCACGCGCTTGAGGTAGTCCGCCAGCAGCCCGGCGTCGACGTGGTAGGCGTAGTCCACCTCACCGCGGTAGGCCATCCCGCCGTCACCGTCCGGTTCTGCCCTCGGGGAGAGCAGCCCGGCGGCCTTCGGCGCGGTCAGCGTCCGGCACAGCGCCACGGCGGGGAAGCAGGCCTCAGCGTAGGACGTCGGCCAGCCGCGCAGCCGCCGGCGCAGCCAGTGGTGGGAGAGCGGGAGGCCGCCGATCGAGGGCTGCGGACCGAACGGGTGCCAGAAGGATCCACGCCGGGGCGCCCAGTCCACGAACTTGATCGCCAGCTTGAAGCTCGCGTTGCACTCCCGCATCCAGTCGGCCTCGTCGAGGCCGCAGAACGCGAGGGTGTTCTTGAGGCTCGGCAGCGTGGCCTCCCCGACGCCGATGGTCCCGATGTCGGAGGACTCGACCAGGGTGATCGAGCAGGTCGCCAACGGGCCGGAGTTCAGGGCGCGGGACAGGAACAGCGCGGACAGCCAGCCGGCGGTCCCACCGCCCACGATGACGATGCGCTCGACGGGATCGGTCACTGCGCCTCCTCTGTCGACTCTCCTCCGGCTATGACCTCGTCGCCGCGCCAGAGCAGTACAGAACGGTGCCGTCGGTGGCATCGACGACCAGTTGGGAGCCCTCGCCGTCCAGCTGCGGCGCCAGCAGCAGCGACCAGCCCAGATGCCAGTTGGTGCCGATCGGGAACCAGACGAGCGTGGCGATCGCCGCGCCGGAGCGTCCGGGGACCTGGAGCACGACACCCCGGTCGGGGCGGTCGTTGACGTGCGCCACGACCTCGGGGGTGGCGTCGAGGAGCTGGGCGAGGTCGCCGCTCGGTCCGGGCAGGGGTTGCCCGAAGCCGTCCGTGCCGCCGTCCGTGGCGGTGTCGTCCAGGTGACGCACCGCGGTTGCGAACACCTCGTGCACGGAGACCCGGGGGTTGACCGTCGGCATCTCGGCGGGGACGCTCGCGGTGCGTCCGGTCACGTCTCCCGGTGTGCCGTCGCGGGCGAAGCGGACGGTCACCGCCGCCCCGAAGACCGGGATCCCCAGGAACACCTGCTGGAGGTGCACCGCACTGGCGCCGCTGCTCGTCCTGGTCGGCTCCTGAGCCATCCACTCCGCCTGGGCCAGGGAGAGCCCCAGCACGGGGGCGAGGGTGCGGAGGTGGTTCAGGGCCCGCTGCACCTGCGAGCCCTGGACGGTGCCGGCCGCGGGGTCGGCTCCGGACACGCGGACCAGGGCGGGGTTGCCCGTCAGCGCGTCGTACCGCGCGATGGTGACGGTACGGTCCCCGGGCAGGCGGGTGGCGACCAGCCGCGCGAGTTCCCGCAGCTCCGCTCGTCGCTCGGGGGTCGCCAGGTTTCCGGCGCCCTCGCGCAGGTCGACTTGTCGGGCCAACGGGTCGTCCTCTCGACCGGGCGGTGCCTCGGTCACCAGCCGGCGACGAGGTTCAAGTAGTAGGGCGTGAGCTCCCAGCGCGAGGTGCCGAGGTCCTGTGTGCCGCCGATGAACCCCTGCGCCTCGCCGTAGCTGCGCGCCAGCGCCGACCGGAGGAGCGCGCGCGCCCGGTAGTCGTGCAGCCACCCTCGGAAGGCGATCACGAAGTCGTCGGCCTCGTCGGCATCGGGGAAGACCAGGCGCACCGACACCTCCCGGTCCCGAGCGGACACCTCTCCGCCGGAGGCGCCAGCCTCGAGGCCCGAGCCCTCGTCCAGCGGTGCCGGATCGATGCGCAGTGCCCACCGGTTGAGGACACCGACGTCCTTGCGCTCGACGTCGGTCACCTCCAGCCGCCAGGTCCCGGCGATCCGATCGCCGCGCAGCGTGGACAGCGTCGGGAGGGAGGACTGATCGAACGTGCCGCTGACGCCCGGACGTCCTGTGTCGCGCCGGTCGTGCAGGACCACCGAGCGACCGGAGGGGGCCAGGAGGCGCAGCACGAGGTCCGCGGGTACGGGATGGCCGACGTCGACCTCGACCTGCAGCGCTCCCACCGTGCCGGGCGCGTCCAGTGTCTGCGAGCTCACCAGTCCGGGCGCCGGGCTGTCCGGCACGGACAGGGGGCCGGTGACCTCTGCCACCAGGCCCGGGGCTGTCGCTGTGGCGAGGTCGAGGGTCAACTGCCAGCTCCGCAGGCGCCCGCGGTCCTTGCGCACCAGATCGGTCACCTCGAGGACCCACGTGCCCCGCGACGGCTTGCCCTGCAGCGCCGCCAGGGTCGGGGAGGTCGCGGAGGTGTACTCGGTGACCAGGTCGGCCGGTCCGGGCTGCTGGTCGTGCAGCCGGACCCGGGTGCCGTCGGGCGCCACGAGCTCCACACGCAGGTCGTCCACCGCGGGGTGCTCGATGTCGACCGCGACGCGCACGGTATCGACGCGACCGGTGGCGGAGATCTCCAGCGGGCTGCTCAACGGGGGGCCGGCGTCGGGCACGTCCACGACGGCGCCGGCGGCTGTCGCCGCACGCACCGTGGTGCCACCCGTGCCGGTGACCGGAGTCTGCAGTGCCGCCGGAGCGTGGAAGTCCGGGCTGACCCCGTCCAGGGAGGCGCCGTTGCTGGTGGCGTTCGGTCCCATGCCGTGCCGCGCGAACACCATCCACGCGCGGGCGCGGGCGTCGGCGGCCGTCGCTGCGGACAGCTGACCGGCCTCCTCCGCGAAGTCCAGGCTCTCCAGGATGGCGTCGCGCATGTCGAGGAAGCCGGGGTTCGGTGGCGAGAGCTTCAGCGCGTCGACGACCAGCTGGAGGGCCAGCGCGTCGCCGATCTCCCGGTTGAGGTCCACGAGCGTGGCGCACCACAGCTCACCGATCGCGTGCTCGGCGACGTACCGGCCGCTGCCCACCATGCCGAAGTGCTCGGTCTGCACGGGGAAGGTCTCGTCGTACCGGAACTGCCGGATACCGCCCGGCTTGCCCACCAACCACGACCCCACCGTCGTGGCGCCGACGAGAGTGCAGGCGACGTAGTCACCCCAGCCCTCACCCATCCCGCGGCTCTGCGGCGCCTCGAGCGCCCGGGTGTCCAGCGGGCCACCGACGAGGCGGTTGGTGACGCCGTGCATGTACTCGTGCGCGACGACGGTGAGGTCGAGCGCGGTGGAGCGGCCGGTGGCGTCGACGGTGCCGAGTTTCATCACCGGGCTGATGCCGTCGACCGGGGTGAACATGCTCGCGGTCCGGGGGATCGGGTGGGGGTACACCCGCACTTCCACCCGGTCGCTGGGCGCACCTCCCACCACGCCGCTGTGCGAGGTCTGCTGGAACGCCCCACCCTCCTCCCGGAAGCCGAGGAGGTAGAAGAAGTCGTGCAGCATGGACGCGAAGAAGAAGGCGTTGAGGATCGCCTGTTCGTGCCCGCCGGCGTCCGCTGGCACGAAGGCCACCGCACCGTCGGAGCGGCCGGTCGCCCGCAGCATGGCCTGCGAGTCACTGTCGAACGCGGCGGCGCTCTCCCCCGCAGTGGTGTCGCCGTCCACCCAGTCCCGAGGGAACCCGGCCGGGAGACCGGTCCGCACCGGCAGGCCGAACCGGTCCAGCCCCAGGGGGAGGTCAGCGGCCATCCGCTGCCGCCCGCCGTCCGGCGAGAACACCTCGGCCCGGGCGCGGACCGATCGGACGGCGTCGTGGCTGTAGAGCACCTCGCCGTCGCCGGCGTCCACCAGGACCCGGTACTGCGCCGCCCCGCCGGGGAAGGTCGCGATGACCTCCCAGCACAGCCGGAGCTCGTCGGCCGACAACGCGAACCAGGTGAGCCCGCCACGGATCGGCTGCCCGAAGGGCCCGGACTCCAGGAGGGTGACCCGCTCGAGGTCGTTGGGCAGGCGGGCGAGGACCGTCGGCCTGAAATCGGTCGGGTCCAGCCGGGGTGGTGTGAACTGCTGTCCGTACTCGTCCGTCTGCGGGCCGAGGCCCTCGTCGTCGGCGGTCAGGTGCTCGACGACCCGCCGAACGGCCTCCTCGACTGAGAGCGTCGGCGTCGTCGCCAGGTCCCGTGCCACCGACACGGTGGTCCCCACGACGGCGTGGAGCTGGCCGTCGGCTGCGAAGCGGACCGCGCTGGCGGCCTGGAAGATGGGAAGCCCCTTGTAGCGCTGGGCGAGGTGGACGGCGGACGCCCCGCTCGAACTCCGCTGGACGTTGGGGTCCGGCGTGAACTCCGCGGGTTGGCCCGGCTCGAGGCCCAGGGCGGGGCTCAGGATCTGCACGGCCTCGAGCGCTCGCTGGACCAGGTCGACCGACCCCGGCGGGCCGGTGAGCCCGCCCGTCGGACCGGCGGCCGGTACTTCGCCCCCATCCCGGCGTGGCCCTCGAGGCCGGTCGAAGGTGATGAGGGCGGCATTGCCGGTCGTGGCGTCCACCCGAGCCACCGTGGGCGTGGGCAGCGAGACACCCAGCAGCCCCCCCTCACCGGCCGCGGTGGAGGCCCGTTCGGCCAGCTCTGCCGTCCGCTCGTCGCTGACCCGGCTCGTCCTGAAGTCCCGCCGGTCGATCTCGCGGGTCATGGCGCCTCCTGTTCCGGGAAGACCGTCGGAGAGCCGGGCCGGGGTGCATCCCGGCCCGGCCGTCGCACCCGTTACCAGCCGCCGATGAGGTTGAGGTAGAGGTCCTTGACGGTTCCCCCGCCGTACGAGCCGCTACCGAGGCTGAGCAGCCCTGCCTCCTGGCCCTGGCCTTGGCCGCCACCACCGCCGTACGAGTGGGCCCCAGCCCCTCCGCCGGTCAGTCCGCCAGTACTGCCCTGACCGCCGCCGCCTCCGCCGCCGGGACGGGAACCGCCGATCAACGCCCGGCTGACACCCGCCTGCTGCTGGTACTGCTTGAGCCAGCCCCGGAACGCGATCTCGAAGTCCTCGCGGGCCTGGTCGTCGGGGAAGTTCAGTGCGATGTTCGTGGAAGACATCCGCATCTCCTCTGCTCGTGACCGGCACGACGACGCGTCCGGTCCGGTCATGTGGTGCCGGAACGGTGTGTGCGTCACCTCCCCTCGGCTCGAGTCCGGCGGGAGCGGCGCCCGTCGACGCGAGGTCGGTCGAGCACCGCGAGGGGCACCTCCGTGCGCCGCCACCCGTATCGACGGTCCAGCACCTCCGGGTCGATGCCGGGCGCGGCGGCGCGCTCATCGAGCCGGCGGTCCAGCTCGGTCGCCAGCTCGATGACGGCCGCCTCGGGCAGGTCGATCCCGGCGCGGACGGCCTCGTACCTGCCGTGCGCCTTCTGCTGCTCCCGCCAGGAGACCAGCAGGAACAGCCGGGCGGTCTCTTCCAGATGGGACCTCAGGTAGCGGTAGTAGTCCTTCGTCGCGTCGCAGTTGACCTCGAAGAAGTTCCCTCGTGCCTGGTTGAAGGCGTGACAGCCGTAGTCGCAGACGACCTGGGCCGGGCAGGCGCGGCACTCCTGCGGGGCCTGCATCGCCAGGTCGAGGGCGCGGGCCGCATCCTCCCACCTGAGCTCGAAGTCCAGGTCGGAGACGTGTCCGATGCGTGCCGACGGCGTCACGTTCGCCCGGGGGCACGGATAGGCGTTGCCCTGACGGTCGAAGTACACCAGCTCGCGGCCGGCCGGGCATCGCAGGGCGCAGCAACCCTGCTGCACCTGGAACGCTGGAGCGTCGTGGAGCAGGGCGGTGACCATCTTCGTGACTGCCTGCGCGAGGTTGAACTCCATCAGCCGTCCGCGCCGCTGGGCCAGGTCGCCGGCGATGGCCTGCTTCGCGGCCGCCCACTCCTCGGCTCGCGGCGCGGCGTGCTCGTTCCACGACGCGGTCGCGCCCATCTGGTTGGCGCGGAACAGCACGACGTCGAGGTTGTCGAGGTAGGCGATGACCTCCGGCATCCGCCGGGCATTGCACCGAGTGACCGTCACGATGACCCCAGGGGAGCGGCCGCCGTAGGCCTCACGGAGGCGCGCGAACCCGGCCAGGGTCCGGTCGGTGGACCCGCGGACAGCCTCGTTGATCACGCGGTCACCATCGAGGCTGACGCCTACCGTCACCCCGTTCGCGGCGAGGAACGCCGCGAGCTCCTCGGTGACCATCGTGGCGTTGGTCTGCAGGGAGAAGGTGACGCGTCTGCGGTAGGCGGACGCCACGTCCCGGGCCGTGGTGAACGCGTCCGCCAGCCACGCCTGCCCGGCCAGTAGGGGCTCCCCGCCGGCCAGGTGCAGGTCGACGGAGTCCGCCGATGTGCTGGAGAAGACCTGGTGCAGTGCCGCGACGTAGGTGTCCTGGCTGATCACCCCGTGGTGGCCCTCGCGCTGCCACATGTGCTCGGGGAAGCAGTAGGTGCAGCGCATGTTGCACGTGCCGAAGTTCTCGATCACGGCCATCCGCGTGGACGTCGGCATCGGGGCCCCTCTCGTCGCTCGTCGCGCCCGTGGCTGGGAGTGCTGCCGCACTGGGGTCTGGGCTGGCGTCAGGCTGGCCCTCCCACGGCGGCTGTGGCGGGGCGGCCGCAGGGGTCGACCAGTCGGTCGAGCACACGGGTGACCGCCGACCACAGCGCCTCCGGGTCCCCGCCCGGGCCCAGGGCGGCCACGTCGGCTGGTCCCAGCCCGAGCGCGGCGGCCGCGGCACCGGCTGTCCGGGGTCCGAACAGGGCCAGGCCGCAACGGGTGAGGTCGGTGTTCTTGCGCTCAGTCAGGGCGACCAGGCTGTCGATGCGGGCCAGCCAGGTGGTGACCTCCTCCACCGCGTCCGGGGGGAGGAGGTCACGCACCCGGGTCAGTGCGGTCGCGCGCCGCGCACGCGACTCCCGGGACAGGAGGCCGGCGACCGCGCCGTGGCGGTCACGCTCGGGGAGGTCGAGGGGGGCCGACCACGGGGTGGGGGTCCCCCCGGGTCTGGTCCAGGTGTCGACGATGTAGGAACTGCCCGGTCCGGTCAGGGTGTCGAGGAACAGCGCACGGCGGTCCTCGGCCCCGAGCGACGGGACGCGGGCGTCGAGGAGAGCCTCGTAGCGCTGCCCGATCCGCTCCCTGACCAGCGCCGCCGCCCACGTGAGCTGGTTCAGCTGCACGTACTGGTGCACGGCGGAGTCGATGCACGGCAGCAGGAGGGCCTGGCTGGTCCAGCCCGGCCACGCGAGGCCCCGGTCGTATCGCGCCAGCAGCGCCGACGGCGCGATCTCGCCTCGCTCGATGGCGGTGGACAGCGCGGAGACCAGGCGCTCCAGCGCGCGGGCCTCCACCAGGACGACGCCGTCGGCCACCGATGCGGTCAGGGGGTTGCCGAGCCCGAAGGCGGCTGGTACGGAGAGCAGGGCGGAGATGCGTACCACGGTGTCCAGGACGACGGTGTCGTCGACCCGCCGGAAAGTCGGCGTGAACCGGCCGAACTGGAGCACGCGCACCCAGCCGTCCGGCTCCCTGTCGCCTGCCGCCGACGCGGCGCGGGGTGACGCCGTGGCGCTGCGCACCGTTCCCGCGGTGCCGTCCACGTCGAGGAGCGTGCCGCCCTGGACGGCATCGACGATCCCGCTGCACCCCACGACGCACGGCTTGTCGAGCTCGCGGGCGAGCACCGCCATGTGCGAGAACAGGCCGCCGGTCTCGCAGACGACCGCCCGGGCCCGGAGGAGAGCCGGCAGCAGTGCCGGCGTGGCGTGCCGCGCGACGAGGACGTCGTCGCCCGCAGCGGGCCCGAGATCGCTGCCGTCGCGCAGGACGCGCGCCCTCCCCGTCACCCGCCCGGGGGAGGCCCCGCGACCTCGCCAGCACGGCGACTGCTCACCCTGCACGGCTCACCCCCAAGGCTGCGCACGTCACTCGGCGAGGACCGTAGGACCGGACGCGTCACCTCTGCGTCACCGCGGTGTCACTCGTCCCGACGTCCACCGGTGGGCGCACGGCGGCGAGCCACGACCACCGGCCATGACGCAGCTGTGACGGCGCCGTGACGGGCCCGCCCTAGCTTCGGCCGCATGGCCTGGGCAGCGCGATCGGGGGCTCCCGTCCACGGGCATCGAACGGCACTGACGTCACGGGTGGGACGACGAGCGGGGCGGTCCGTCGAGAGCCCGTTCGCCCTCTCGAGCCGGTCGTCCTCCGCTGATGGGACCGGGCATGACCGCTGCAGACACCCGGGATCTCGCCCACGCGAGGCAGGTCTCCCGGACGCGCGTGGCGATCCCGGAGGCCACGGAGCTGCACGCTGAGCTGCTGGCAGCCGGACGGAGCGCCGAGTCGGCCAACTGCCTGCTCAGCGCCGGGCGCTGGCAGGACGCAGTCGGCGCGCACCTGGAGCTCGAGGACACGCTGGGGCAGCTCGTGCGGGGTATCGGTCACCGGGACCGGTTCCCGGCCGCCTGCTGGCAGCCTCCCCATGACGTCAGCGACGTCCGCGAGTCCGCCGAGGTGTCGTCACGATCGCTGGGCCGGTCGCCGGTCGTGCCGAGGCCCGGGCCGCTGGTCAGGGCCGGTGTCGACGACGGCCCGAACGGAGAGCTGGCCGATCGGGGGTTGCACCTCTCGGCGGACACCAGCCAGGAGGACGTCGTCCTCGCTCGGGACGGCACCACCTCCCTGCTTGAGGGCAGCGAGCAGGAGGCCGTGGATCTGCTGATCGGCCCCGAGGAGGTGGCCGGAGGCCAGTCCCCGGCCACCCTCTTCCTCGAGGCCGCCCGCCTGCAGGTCGGCGATCCGACGGCCCAGGCGGTGCCGGTCCAGGCCCGCGAGCTCTCCGAGGCCCGAGCGGACCTGTTGGGTGTGGCCGAGGCCTACCGCACCCTCGCCGTCGTCGCGGCCGGTCAGGACCCTGTCGACGAGGCACGGATCCTGTTCCCCCGCGTCGAGGAAACCGTGGGCACCGCCATCGGCTGCGTGGAGCCGGCGATGGACGTCGCCGCCGACATCGGCCACGCGGGGAGCAGGCTGCTCACCACGGTGGTGACCCCTCGTCGCGCAGCGGGTCTCCGACTCGCGGGCAGCGCGCGACGAGTACAGGGCGATGGCCGATCAGCAGACTGGGCTGGAGAGCGTCCATCGCCTGGTACAGCTCGCGGGACATCTGGCGGGCGCCGGCCAGGGACATCCCGCTCCGCGACTTCCGAGGCCACATGGGCCAGCACGCCGGGGAGCCGACTGTCGGTCCGGCGGGTCAGCGGGTCGGCCGCGTCCGGCCTGAGCACGCCGAGCCGACCCGCACTCGTCCAGAGCACCGGATCGGAGCACCGCCATGCCAGAAACCCACGCCTACACGGCGGACCGACAGGCCCGCCTCGTGCTCGCCGGCTGGAAGACCGACGCCTTGGTCTACAGCTCGGTCGGAGGGAAGATCTACGCCGAGCGCTGGGCGCGGCGCGGAGGGTTCATCGGTCTCTTCCAGTCCTTCGGTTGGGTCGCCGCAACCGCGTCCTCACTCACCGTCGAGGTCGTGTTCCAGGGCCTGCTGCCGGGTGCCGCGCCCGCTCTGCGTGCGCAGTCCGACGGCGGGCCGGACCGGCACCAGGCGGAGGTCAGCTACCAGGCGTTCGGGATCGGCGTGCGGGTGGACATGGTCGGGGGATCGGTCGCCCCCAGCGGGGCGATCCTGCCCAATCCCGGCCCGGCGCTCGGCCCGTCGTCCGTCGACGTCCGGGGTCTGCTGGTGCGCGGCCGGGGGCTCATCGATGGCCAGGAACTCGTCTGCGACGAGATCGTGGTAGGGGCCTTCCTGCGTTCGTAGTGTCCGACGTCAGGGGAGCACGTCGTAGGTGTAGAGCGAGGACAGGTCGAGCACGTCGGCGGGGGTGATGGACTGCTCGGTGAGGATGGCGTACATCGGGTCGTCGATCCGGTGCCCCTCGAGGTCGGTCCCCTCATCCTGCGACGGCTCGTAGACGCGTCCCTGGCGCACCTGCCACGACTCCCAGATCCGATCCACGTTGCAGTGGTTCAGGTAGAAGACGGGGTCGTTGGGTGAGGTCGCCCTCTCCATGTCGCCGCCGATCCACACGTGCACACGGTTGTGCATCTGCAGGGGTGGCAACCAGCCTTCCAGGCGGTTGCGCATGCCCTCGGCGCTGCTGTCCCACGGCTCCGCGTCGTAGGCCTTCTCATCGTCGAGCAGGGACCGCACCTGGTCGGGGGAGGGCAGGTCCGGCACGCGGGCGTTGCGCTGGATCGCACGACGCAGCCCTCGGTCGGTCTGGCGCAGCCCGGCCAGCGGGTCGGACTCGAGGCGGACCCGGAACACGTCGGCGCGGAAGGGGCCGTCGTCCACCGGCGTGCCGCTCCCGCCGATCCCGGCGTCCGTCCACAGTGCCGAGGTCTCGTCCTCACCGGGGGCAGACCAGTCCCAGTAGGGCAGCCCGAAGTCGTCGTCGACCAGCCGCTGCACCTGGAGCTCGAAGAGCGTCAACATCAGCCGGTGCCAGGGCAGGAAGACCGGCCCGCTGTGGGCGCTGTTGCGGTCCAACTGGTCCGGTGGCGTCAGCCGCATCATAGCCAAGTGGTGCCAGAGGACGAACAAGTCGTAGGTGGACACTCCCGAGGGTGGCCCCGGCAGGCCGAAGTCCGCGGTGGTCGGTCCCAGCTGCTCGGCCTTCAGCGCGAGCACCCCCTCGACGAACTGCTCCAGCCCTCCCTCGGGTGCCAGCACGTTGCGGCGGACGGCGGTCATGGCCGTGCCCTGCCCGTGTGCGAGCCGTGGGGGGACGCGGGAGCAGGAGCCTCGCCGGGGAAGTCGTCGGGGTAGGTGTCGATCGCCCTGGTCACGAGATCCATGACGGAGGGGAAGTCCTGTGTCGGTAGGCCGTGGTAATGCACGAGACCCGCGTTGTTGACACTGGGCCGGGCGTCGAACGGCCGCCCGTCGACGGAGATGGAGTAGCTCGTCCGCACCACGATCTCGTGACCGCGGTGCTCCAGCCGGCGTACGGACTCCTGGGCCGGTGGGTGGACATGACCCGCACCGCGGAGTTCGTCCCTCCGCGCGGTCAGCGCCGCACGGAGGGCTTCGGGTGACGACTGTGTGCGTAGGTCGGGACGGTTCATGGCTGGGCTCCAGTCGGGTGCGTCACGGCATCAACCGCTCCTGTGCCTGCGGCACACGGTCGTCCGCTGTCCTCATCCGCCGGTGCGCCGGACGCGGACGTAGAGGTGGTGGAAGCCGGCGATGCCCCCGAACAGGCCGCCCGTCTCGACCACCTGGACGCGGCTGAGCGCATCGGGCCGCGACGGGGTGTCCGGTGGCAGGTTCCCGAGGGCGTCGGCGAAGGCCTCGTCGAAGCTGAGGTGGGGTGACATCCCGGTGGCCTCGACCGCTCCGGACGGGGCCAGCTGTCCCGGCCGGCCGGAGACGACCGCGGCGAACTGCGCGAGGTCCGCACCGCACTCCTCGATGTCCACCCGGTCCTGGCCGTCGGCATGGTGCACCGTCACGGTGGGTTGGTCGGCGGGGAACCGGACGACCTCCGCATACCGGAAGGGGGCAACGACCGTGGTCCAGATGCCGGGCAGTGCCCGGCTGAGCAGGTTGAACTGCTGCGGGAAGATCCGCAGCGGGCTCGGCACGATGTCCACCTCGTGGCCGGGACTGGGCAGATGACCCTCGGCGAGGATCAGGACGTGGTCCCCGGCGCGGAAGGCGCGGATGCGATCCCGCTGGGCGAACTGCCAGGTGGCCGTCGTCTCGGTCGTCAGGCTCGTCGTCATCTTCACTCACCCCTCGAGCGGCTCGATGTCGAACTTCTGCTGCCGCGTCGCGCCGGTGACCTCGACGCCCGCGTCCCCGAGGAAGGAGGTGACCAGCAGGGACACCTCGTAGGACCGTTCCGCGGGGAGGGCGATC
The DNA here is from genome assembly GCF_054050175.1 of Geodermatophilus sp. SYSU D00697. Taxonomy (NCBI): domain Bacteria; kingdom Bacillati; phylum Actinomycetota; class Actinomycetes; order Geodermatophilales; family Geodermatophilaceae; genus Geodermatophilus; species Geodermatophilus sp. SYSU D00697. The sequence continues at coordinate 7,227 of NZ_JBJGYV010000042.1, read as the reverse complement.
CCGTGGAGGGCACCGACGACCTCGATCCCCCAGTAGTCGGGTCGTCGGACGTACACCAGAGGGACGAGCCGGACGTCCATGTTCGCGTACGGTTTCGTGCCGACAACGCGGAGGACGTACTGCGGCGGGAAGCTCTCCAGCGTCACCACGTCTGCACGCACGTAGTCGATGAGGCGGAAGGCGCTGGCCGGAGGCGCCGACTCGAAGGGCGCCAACTGCGCCGCATCGGCGCAGGCGGCGCTGGGGTAGCTGGACCGCGCGGGCGCCGTGCGGATCTCCAGGCGTTCGTCGCTGACGTCGACCAACGTGAACGCGTGGTCCGGTCGCTTTCCGCCGAACCGGACCACCACGCGACCGGAGCCCTCCAGGGTCCAGCGGCCGCGTGTCTGGACGATGCCGTCCGCAGGGCCCACGTCGTCCTGGACGAACTCGCCGTCGGGCCGCATCTCGAACCCCTCCCGGCCGAAGCTCGGCGGGAAGCCGAAGTGGGGCGGGCGGAAGACCTGCAGGTCCGCCTCGTCCTCCTCCCGGGAGTGGACCCAGTGCCGGAACAGCTCCGAGGGCAGGTCCGGTGTCCGGCACAGGTGCTCGGCGCTCCGCTTCGGCACCTCGGCACCTCCTTCGACACGTCCACCTCGACGTAGCCGGCCGGGCTGCCGTCCGATCACCGGCGGAACGTGCCGGGGGAGTCAGGACGGTGGCTGTGGCATCCGTCCAAGCGGGGCCGACCTGCGCTTGTGCCTGCAGGATCCCCTCACGCCGTCACCGCGCTGTCATCGGGACGTCACCGATGCACCCGAGGACGGCGGAGAGATGGCTCGCGTGCGGCCGGGTGGCTCGCGGCAGGGTGACGTGGCCGTGACGATCCCGTGACAGACCCTGGGGACCATCACTCTCCGGCGCGGCCGGGGACCATCGCCCCGCCGGGCCCCACCTGTGCCGCACCGTTGTCCCGAGGAACACCGTGACTCCACCGAACCACGCGATCGTCGGCCCATACCGGCAGGTGAGCCTGCCTGAGGGCGGGTCCGCTCCCTTGTTCATCGTCCCGTTCGACGAGGAGGGGGTGTGCTCGGGTCCACGGACCTGCGCCGCGCTGGTAGAACGGGTCGCGACCGGAGAGCCCTCCCACGTCTTCGTCTTCAGTCACGGCTGGAACAACGACTGGCCGAGCGCGATCGACAAGTACACGCGGTTCATCGAGGGGTTCGCGCGAACGAGGGCCGCACACCCCGTGCCCGGGCGGTTCCGCCCAGTCCTCGCCGGCATCTTCTGGCCCAGCGCCGTGCTGGTGAGGGAGCAGGACAGAGCGCCGGTCATCGCCGGCGGCGACCCGACCACGGACGAGGACGGGATGAGGCTGGCCGAGCTGACGACCGTGGCCGGCCAGGTGACCCCCGCCCGGCGTGAGCGCTTCTACGAGCTGGCACAGTCCCCGGGCATCACCACCGGAGCGGCACTGGAACTGGCCGACGTGCTGACGCCGGTGTGGGGCGGCCGACCGGGGGACGCCGGGGACGTCGACGAGCTGCTCTCCCACCCGGACCTCCGGGCCGACGAGTTGGTGACGCTGTGGCAGCGCGTGGAGGGCCTGGCCGCTGACGCCGGGCAATTCGCCGGCGGTGCACCCCAGGGGACTCCGGCCGGGGAGGTGCCGCCCGGTCCCTTCGCCGCGGGGCCGGACGCGGTCTCCGTGACGACGGCTGCGGCCGGCCCGGCGCCGGCGGGGCTGCTGGACCGGCTCACGCCGCGGAACATCATCCGTGCCGCGACGGTGCTCCTGATGAAGGACCGAGCCGGCCGCGTCGGAGCCCGGGGCGTCAGCCGACTCCTCGAGGACGTGCTGGCGGCGACGACCGCCCCGGTGCACCTGGTGGGTCACTCCTACGGCTGCAAGGTCGTCATGTCCGCCCTGTGCAGGGTGTCGGATCGGGCGCGACCGGTGGAGTCGGCCCTGCTCCTCCAGCCGGCCATGAGCCATCTGGCCTTCGCCAGGGACGTCCCGGGCCTGGGGGGACCGGGTGGATACCGGCCGGCGCTGGGCCGCTCGGTCCAACCGATCCGGGCCACCTTCTCGCGGCACGACGAGCCGCTGACCACGTTCTTCCACCTGGCGGTCCGGCGGGCGAGTGATCTGGGGGAGGTGCAGATCGCCGGGGCGCCGCCGAGCCGGTACAGCGCGATGGGCGGTTTCGGACCCTCGGACGGCCCGGAGGTCGTCCACCTCCCGGCCGAGTCACCGGGTGAACGCTACGGTTCCCCGGCGGGTGCGCGTGTCGTCGGCGTAGAGGCGTCGACGGTCATCAGCAGCCACTCGGACATCAACAACCCGGCGACCTGGTGGATGCTGATGGACCAGGTGCTCGGGAAGTCCTGACATGGACGTGCAGCTGAGCGCCCAGTACGACCTCACGGTGCTGCGCGTGGACCTCGACCGGCGTGGGCGTCGACTGGACGACGGGACCCTCGGCCCGGCGGCGGTCTTCGAGGTGTGGCGCGGCAGTGATGAGCCGACCGTGCTCGCCCGTGTCCGGCCGCCGGCGGCGGGCTCCACAGACGTGTCCCCCGAGCGCGAGGGGCTGGCCGACTTCAGGCTGCCGCCGGAGGTGCTCTCCGCCCCCCTCTTCACCGCTCTCGACGGGCAGCCGCTCTGGCTCGATCTGCCGGCCACCGCGGAGATGCTGCGCATGCTGCCGTGGGAACGCCTGCTGGCGCGGCTGAGCGTGCCCGTGCTGCGCCTGCCGTCCCTGACCCTGCCGCCGCGCGACACCTCGTCGCCGGGGCTGCAAGTCGCACTCGTGGCCAGCTCGATCGGTGAGGAGGACCGCCGGGACTTCGAGCGGGACCTCCCGCGGCTGATCGAGGCGATCGCGTCCGCGTCCGATCGGCCGGTCTCCCTGCACGTCTTCGCCAACCAGATCCACGTGGAGTTCCTCCGGGGGGAGCTCAGCTCGCGGCCCGACGTCCAGATCTACGACCCGCCCAGCGGGAGGCCGACGCGCGACACCTCGGCCAGCCGGATCCGGGCCGCCGTGGAAGACCCGTGGCTGTCCTGGGTGCACGACCGTCTGGTGGGCGTGGCGATCGACCACCTGCACTTCTACTGCCACGGCGACGTGGTCCTCGATGACGGTGTGCTGTCCTTCGCCAGCACCCCCCGGACGACCGACGACAGCTACCGCTGCGTCGGCACCCCCGAGCTGCTGGCCGCGCTCGTCGGCCTCGGAGCCTGGTCGGTCGGCTTCTCGGGGCCGAGGGAGAACCTCTCACCGGAAGGACTCCGGGACCTCGCCTACGCGGTCTCCGACGTCCGACCCGGTCCAGTCGTCCTGCAGGAGACGGGCGCGGACCCGGAGTTCCGGGAGCTCAACTCAGCGCTCTCGCTCGTCTGGAACCGCCCCCCACCGCCGCCACCGCACTCCCTCGCCACGGCCCTGTGGATCGACCCGGCTCTGCTGTACGACCCGGACCCCGAGCTCTCGGCAACAGCGGCCACCGACCAGGTCTGGAACTCCGTGCTCTCGGCCGCGACCGGGGCGGCCCTCAGCTCCGAGGTGACGCCCACCTGGGTCGCCACCACGGCGCGCGTGCTCGAACAGGCCGAGGCGCACCTTCGGGCGTCCACGACGAGCGGTCCCGGCCGGGGCCAGGACGCCACGATGGAGGCGCTGCGGTTCGCCGTCGACCTGCTGGAGGAGCACGTGAGGCAAGCGGGCCGATCAGGCTGGGAAGGTCGGCGGTCGTCATGATGTCCCCCGTCGTCATCCGGGTCGCCCACAACCGCCGCCGGCGAGGTCGGACGACCCTCATCGTGTCCCTCGAGTTCCCCGTGATCGGGGACCAGGCCGGCTACGACTTCGGTTGTGACACGCAGGACGCCGTCTTCCGCAAGCTCGCCGAGGCCGTCCCCGAGGCCAACTCGGTACGAGCGGCGGGTGAGCTGCTCTTCAAGGGCCTGGCGACCAACCCGCACGTGGAGAAGGCCTTCGGGCAGGCGGTGCTGGCCAGAGTGGAGGACCGGTTCCCCGTCCTCCTGGAGCTGCGCGGGGACGAGACGATCGAGGCTCTGCCGTGGGAGACCCTGTACGTCCCTGACGGCGGGTTCCTCGGACTGGACGCCCGGTGGTCGGTCGGCCGTCGGGTCGACTCGAGGGAGAGCAGGCCGGTCGAGTGCCTGCTCCCGTCGACGCTGCAGATGGCGGTCGTCCTGTCCTGCCTGGACATCCCCGCGGAGGACGAGTGGGCGCGGCTGCGGGCCGCCGTTGATGACTCCGGGCTGTCGGTGGAGGTGCTCGTCTTCGTCGGGGAACCGGAACTGGCGGAGGCCCTGGAGAGGGAACGCATCCCGTGGCTGCGTGGCGTCAAGGGCATCCCGGCCAGTGCCGAGGAACTCAGGACGGTCTTCGCCCAGGAGCGCTCGGCCGGCTTCACGCCCCAGATCCTGCACTTCTTCACGCACGGCTCCACCGAGGGCGGGCCGCACCTGGAGGTCGCGACCCCCACCGATTGGGAGGTCGGTGCCACGCAGAGCAGCCTCACTCTCGACCCGGTGCAGGTGCGCGATCTCACCGAGCCCGAGACACGGCCGTGGCTGGTCGTCCTCAACTCGTGCCTGGGCGCGGCGCCCGTGACCGACGACCGGGGAGCGGCGACGGCTGGGGAGGCACGAGCCCGGCAGAGGGAGGCGACGCACTCGCTGGCTCGGGAGCTCGTCCGCGAGGGCGGCTTCCCCGCGGTGGTGGGAATGCGGGAGCCCATCGAGACGTCCGACGCGACGCTCTTCAGCTCCCACTTCTATCCCCAGCTGTTCGATGCGCTCGCCGCGTTGCCGCGCGGGACGCCGACGACGCTGGACTGGTCGAAGCTGCTCGTCCAGCCCCGACGAGGGCTCGCCGAGCACGCCGGCAAGGTCATCGTCCTGGCCGCCGGAGAGCGGAAGCAGTGGACCCTGCCGGTCCTGTACGTGCGGGGACAGGAGCTGCTGATCACCCGGGCCGGCGACGACGCTGGCGCGGACGGTGGCCGGGGGGCACCCGAGGTCGGATCCCTCGTCCCACAGGCAGGTCCTCCGGCGGTCGATCCCGTGGTGGCCGCGAAACTCGAGTTGCTCCGTGAGGTGCTGGAGGGGCTCAGCGCGGACGCCCCCGAGAGATACCGCGACGACCTGATGGCACACATCCGGCGACTCGAGTCGGGTGCGGCGTGAAGCCGGACCTCGACGGCCTGCCACCCGACGCCGAGCTCCCCGAGTCGGTTGCACTGGACGCCTGGGACGGGGAGCGAGCCGTTGCCGGCCGGTTCGTGCGGAGGCCGGGTCGGTTCGCCCTCCAGCGACAGCCGACGGTGCCCCGTCTCATGCGGCCGGCAGCGGCGGCCGATCCCAGGGACTTCCGGGACCCACGGGTCGGTTGGGCCCTGGTGCTGCCGTTCCGGCCGGACCTCGACACCGGGGCACAGGCCCGTGCCGAGGACGCCGAGCCGCCGTTGCGCCGGCTCCTGGCCAGCCGCGGCCCCGGAGCCAAGGTCTTGCGTTACCGGTCGGACTACGGCGTGCTCGCGCTGTTCGAGGCAGACGGGACCCTCGTCCCGCTCTCCGGCGCGAGAGACGGAGCGCAACCCGGCGCACTGCCCGGCTACCTGCTCCTCGGAGGGGGCCCGGACGTCCTGCCGTGGGCACTGCAGTACGCCCTCGGTGCCAGCCGTTGCGTGGGAAGACTGCACCTCACCGGGACAGCCCTCGAGAGGCACGTGGCAGCGCTGGTCTCCGACGGCGCTCCCGCTGGAGCGCGCTACGAGGCGCCGGTGGTGTGGGCCGTGGACAGGGGGGCCGGGGACATCTCCTCCCTCATGCGGCGCACCATCGCCGCACCCATCGCCCAGTGCTTCGCGGGTGACGACGAGATGCAGGACCAGCTGTTCCTCGACGGTGGCGTCCAACCGGGATCGGCCAGCTCTGCGAAGCTCCGCTCGGCCCTGGCAGAACGCAGACCCGCCGTGGTCGTCACCACGAGCCACGGATTGACCGGGCCCCTGCACGACTCAGCAGCCATGCGAGCGGGTCTGGGGTCGCCTGTCGACCAGTTCGGGGCTCCGCTCGACGTGCAGACCCTGTTGGCGGACTGGCAGCCGAGCGGCGCGGTCTGGTACGCCCAGGCCTGCTGCTCCGCGGGCGCCAGTGGTGTCAGCGAGTACGAGGGTCTGCTCGATCCGGAGACCGACGCCGCCCGCATCGTCCGGGCCGTCGCCGACCTCGGATCGCTGGTGTCCCCGCTGCCGACCGCTCTGCTCGGCGCGGAGCAGCCGCTGCGTGCCTTCGTCGGCCACGTTGAGCCGACCTTCGACTGGACCATCCGCTTCCCGTGGTTGCCGACCCGCCTGACCGACAGCATCACGAGGACGGTCTACGACGGCTTCTGCGCCGGTGAGCCGATCGGTCTCGCCCTGCGCCGGTCCTGGAAGCACATCGGTGAACTGCGACAGGCACACGCCAACGTCCTGCGCTACTTCGACTCGGCGCCGACGAACCGTTCGACGGTGCTGACGGCGGCCACGTACCTCCGCCTCGCGGCCGGGGACCGCGCCGCCACGGTACTGCTGGGGGATCCCGCGACGTCCGTTCGGCTACCTGCCTGACACCTGATCACCGGGCCGCCACGCGATCATCCGGTCATGGCGGGTGACGAGGGGCCCCGGACCAGGTCCCGCGACCGATCCGCGACCGATCCGCGACAGTGAGGTGACCGGCCGGTGACGGCGGCAACCGTGGAGCCGGGCCCAGCGGGACGTCACCCCAGCCGGCATCGCTGTGTGGGCCGGTCGCAGGGGACGGGAAGGTGCGCACGTCCTGCGGACGTGCGACGGCGCGCCGAGCGCGCGAGGGGGTGACGCCGCGCCAGGCGAGCGGCAGCGGGGGGTGGTGCGGGGCCGTGGCATAGGCCGAACCCGTGCCGGAACCCGGCGCTGGCAGTGGGGTCCGGCCCGTGGGCCGACCGACCACCTGATCGTGCGACGTGGGAGGACTCCCACGTCGCTGCGTCCGAAGGATGACGCGTCACATGCGCACACGGCTCACGGGATGTGTGGAGGACGACCCATGGGCGCCTAGACGAGTAAGTCCGAAGTCCGGTCAGTGGTCATAGGCGATCAGGGAGCGGGTGACTGGCTGGCCGGTGGCCCGGTTGTGCCAGATGGCGGCGGTGAGCGCGAGTAGCCGCTGAGCGACTCGGG
>NZ_JBJGYV010000041.1:0-37546 GCF_054050175.1 Geodermatophilus sp. SYSU D00697 | reverse complement strand
GGCAGTCGTTGTCCGCCGCGGGGGTCCCCCCGGGGGCCGGCTGCTCGGGGAGGGGGGCGGCGCGCGGGGCGCGGTCGGGGCCCGCGGGGGCGCCGCCCCGGCGCACCAGGTCGGCGCTGTCCCGACCGACCGTGCCGAGGACGCGGGCCCCGCGCAGGGCGGCCAGCTGGACGGCCATGAGCCCGACGCCACCGGCGGCACCGTGGACCAGCACGGTGTCGCCGGCACCGACGCCGGTGGCGGTCAGGGCGTGCACCGCGGTGGCCCCGGCGAGCATCAACCCGGCGGCCTGCTCCCAACCCAGCGACGGCGGCTTGGGGACCAGCGCCGGGGTGGGCGCGACGAGCTCGGCGGCGTAGGCACCGCTGAGCCGGAACCCGATGACCTCGTCCCCCACCGCGACCGGACCGGCCGGGCCGACGGCATCCGGCCCGACCGCGGTCACCACCCCGGCCGCCTCGGAGCCCAGCCGCCGCGGCAGCCGGGCCGGGTCGGCGCCGAAGGCGCCGCCGTAGGACTTCCAGTCCGCGGGGTTCACCCCCGCCGCGCGGACCGCGATCCGCGCCTCGCCCGCGCCGGGCTCACCGACCGGCTCGTCGACGACGGTGAGCACCTCGGGTCCGCCGTAGCGGGGAGCCAGGACGACACGGGTCATGCCCGACCGCAACCCGGCCGCGAGCCCGGCTGTTCCGGGACCCCGCGGGGGCCCGGGCTGTCCCGGGCCCCCGGCGGACCTCACTCGGAGGCGGCCGCCCCGGTGTCGCCCTCGCCCTGCTGACGGCTCGGCGGGCCGATCCACACGGTCTTGGCGTTGGTGAACTCGAACATGCCGACCTCGGTGAGCTCGCGGCCGTAGCCGCTCTGCTTGACCCCGCCGAAGGGGAGCTCCGGATAGCTGGTCACCATGCCGTTGACGAACGCCATGCCCGACTGCACGTCGCGGATGAACCGAAGCCGCTCCCCCTGGTCCTCGCTCCAGAGGTTGGCGCCCAGCCCGTAGACGTGGTCGTTGGCGAGCGCCAGCGCCTCGTCCAGGTCGGCGACGGTGTGCAGCGCCGCGACCGGCCCGAAGACCTCCTCGGCCCAGATCGACATCTCCGGCGTCACGTCGGTCACCAGGGTTGGCTCGTAGAACCAGCCCGGCCGGTCCACCCGCTTGCCGCCGACGACGACGGTGGCGCCCTTGTCGACGGCGTCCTGCACGTAGCGCTCGACGTCCTCGCGGCCGGACTCGGTGGCCAGCGGGCCCACCTTGGTGCCCTCCTCCATCGGGTCGCCCACCGTCAGGTCCGCCAGCTTCTCGGCGAACAGGCGGGTGAACTCCTCGGCGACGTCGCGGTGGACGAAGAACCGCTTGGCCGCGATGCAGCTCTGCCCGTTGTTCTGGCAGCGGGCGGTCACCGCGACCTCGGCCGCCTTGTCCAGGTCGGCCGAGGGCATGACGATGAACGGGTCGCTGCCGCCGAGCTCGAGCACCGTCTTCTTGATGACCTCCCCGGCGACCCGCGCGACCGCCTCCCCCGCGGCGTTGCTGCCGGTCAGCGTCGCGGCGACCACTCGGTCGTCGCGCAGCACCCGCTCGACCGTGCCCGACCCGATGAGCAGGGTCTGGAAGACGTCGGCGGGGAAGCCGGCCTTGCGGAACAGCTCCTCCAGGTAGAGGGCGGTCTGCGGCACGTTGCTGGCGTGCTTGAGCAGGCCGACGTTGCCGGCCATGAGCGCCGGTGCGGCGAAGCGCATCGCCTGCCACATCGGGAAGTTCCACGGCATGATCGCCAGCACCACGCCCAGCGGCTGGTGGACGACGTAGGCCTCGGTGGCCCCGACCTTCTCGGCGTCGGCCGGTCTCGGCTGCAGGAACTCCTCCCCGTGCTCGGCGTAGTAGCGCAGCACCTTGACGCACTTGGTGGCCTCGGCCTTGGCCGAGGCCAGCGTCTTGCCCATCTCGGTGGTCATGAGCTCGGCGACCAGGTCGACGTCGCCCTCCAGGACGTCGGCCGCCGACCGCAGCCAGCCGGCCCGCTGCTGCGCGGAGGTCAGCCGGTAGTCGGCGAACGCGGCCGCGGCACGGGCGAGCTTGTCCTCGAGCGCCTCCTCGGAGAGCGGCTCGTAGGTCTTGAGCGTCTCGCCGGTCGCCGGGTTGATCGTGGCGATGGCCATGGGGTCCTCCCTGGGTGCTCGGTCTCGGCGTCCCGTCGCGGACGTCAGGTCTTGCTCTTGCCCTGCGCGCTGGAGTGCTCGTGCCGGTCGTCGCCCTTCGCCACGTGGCGCATCTGCTTGGAGGCGCCGGTGGTCGCGCCCGCCTCGCTGGGCGACATCCCCTGCTTCTTCGCCTCCCGGGCGGCGGCCTGCTGCTCCTGCTGGTTCGGCTTCTTGCTCATGGCTCCCCGGTTCCCCGTCCCGGGCGGGCGCACACGCCCGCGAGGACGTCGAGGGTGCGCCGCGCCATCCGGCCTGCGTCGAACGCCGCGACCGCCCGGTCCCGGGCGCGAGCGCCCAGGTCGGCCCGGCGCGCGGGGTCGGTGAGCAGCGCGGCCAGCGCGCCGGCGAGCGCCGCGGGGTCCTCCGGCGGGACGACGACGGCGGCGGAGCCGACCGCGGCGGCGACGTCCCCGACGTCGGTGGCCACGCACGGCAGGCCCTCGGCCATCGCCTCGAGCAGCGCCAGCGGCAGCGCCTCCCGGCGGGAGGGCAGGCAGAACACGTCCAGGCCGGCGAGGAAGCCGCGGACGTCGGTCACGAAACCGGGGAAGGTGACCGGCAGGTCCACGGCCGCGGCCCGCAGCGCCCCGCCGTCCCGGCCCTCTCCCCCGACGACCACCTCCAGCGGCACGCCGTCGGCCCGCAGCCGCGCGACGGCCGCCAGCAGGACGTCGAAGCCCTTCTGCGCGGTGAGCCGGCCCAGGCCGCCGACCCGCGGGACCGGACGGCCCGCCGGGCCCGCCGGGTCGTGGGGGACGTCGATCCCGTTGGGGACGACGTGCACCCGGTCGGCCGCCAGGTGCAGGTCGGCGAGCAGCTGGTCGCGGGCCCCCGACGCCGGGGTGAGCACCGCGGCCAGGCGGCCGTGGAGGCCGGCCAGGTGCGCCCGCCGCTCGCCGTCGCCGGTGTCCCCGGGCAGGTGGAGGACGGCGGCGGTCGGCGCGACGGCGAGGGCGGCGGCGACCGCGGCCGCGTTGGAGCCGGGGTCGACCAGGTTCACCAGGACGACGTCGGGCCGCTGGGCGGCCAGCGCGTCGCGCACCGCGGGCGCCGCGCCGGTGTGCCGGGCCAGCGGGACGACGGCGAGCCGGCCCGGGGGCAGGCAGCCGGCGAACCGGTCCGCGACCGGCTCGGCCACCACGAGGGACGCCGTCCAGCCCAGGCCGCCGGCCCGCCGCAGCAGGTGGGTCAGGTAGACCTCGGCGCCGCCCCAGGCGTCGGAGTCGCAGACCAGGGAGACCCGCCGGGGGCCGCTCACGGGGCGGCCGGGGACAGCAGGTCGCGGGCGGCGGCGAGCACGTCGCGGGGCCGCACCGAGGCCGCGCAGCGGAAGTCGATCGGGCAGACCAGGTGCGGGCACGGCGCGCACGGCACGTCGGCGACCACCGCCCGGTGCCGCGGCCCGCGGTGCGCCCAGCGCACGGGGTCGCCGGGCAGGAACACGGTCACGGTGCGCGCCCCGACGGCGGCGGCCAGGTGGGCGGACCCGGTGTCGTTGCCGACCAGCAGGGCGCTGTCGCGCAGCAGGGCGGCCAGCCCGCCGAGGCTGGTGGCGCCGGTGAGGTCCACCGCCGGCGCCCGCATCGCCGCGACCACCGCGGCACCGACCTCGCGCTCGGCCGGACCGCCGGTCACCACGACGGCCGCGCCGTCCGCGGCCAGCGCGTCCCCGACCTCGGCGTAGCGCTCGGCGGGCCAGCGACGGGTCGGGGACGAGGCGCCGGGGTGCAGGACGACGTACCGGCCGGGGACCAGCCCGGAGGCCGCGCGCGTGGCCGCGGCCTCGGCCTCGTCGTCCGCGGTGATCGGGAAGGTCATCTCCGGCGCCCCGCCGGCGGGCAGGCCCAGGTGCTCGACCAGCCGCAGGTGCCGCTCGGCCTCGTGCAGGTCGACGGGATAGCGCAGGTGGAGCGCCTCGGTGCCCGGCGGCGGGGACCAGCCGGTGGGTGCGAACCCGCCGACGAGCCGGGCCCCGAGGGACGCCGTCACCCGGTTGGCCGCCGGCCGGTCGCCGTACGCCTGCAGGGCGAGGTCGAAGCGCCGTAGGGCGGCCTCCGCCAGGAACGGCGCCCAGCCGTCGGGGTCCGGCACGCGCCCGGGCGGGTGGTCCGGGACGCCGTCCACCCCGGGGAAGGGCAGCAGCTCGTCGACCGCGTCGCCCATCCGCGCCACGACCGGGGCCATCTCCGGCCAGGTCACCAGGGTGACCTCCAGGTCGGGGCGGGCGGCGCGCAGCCGGCGCAGCGCGGGCAGCGAGCAGAGCAGGTCGCCCAGGCCCACCCGCAGCCGCACGAGCGCCACGCGGCGCACCGCGGCGTCGACGAGGGGGGCACTCACCTGCACCTCCTTCCCGTCGGCGCCACGGTCGTAACTCTGCTTCACTGCGGGTCCGCGCAGATGGGAGGCCAGGTGGGCAGCACCTCCGCTCCGCTCCGGGAGCTGCACGTGCTCCGGCTGTGCAGCGTCTTCGAACCGCCGCCCGCGGTCCGCAGCGCCGGGTCGGGGAGCGTGCCCGGGGAGCTCGAGCACCGGACGGCCCGCTACGACCCGATCGGCGGCATGCAGAACCACACCGCCACGCTGACCCGCTGCCTCGACGCGCAGGGCGCCGTCCAGACGGTGGTCACCTCTCGGCTGGCCGGCCCGCGCGGCACCACCCCGCTGGGCCGTGCGGCGCGGGTCCACCGCACCGGCCTGCCGGTCCCCCGGCTGCGCCAGCTCTGGGCGCTCGGCGCGCTCCCCACGGCGCTGCGGAGGGCTCCGGTCGACGTGGTGCACGCCCACCAGGGCGAGGACCTCGCCACCCTGCCGCTGGCCCTGCTGGCCGCCCGGCGGCACCGCTGCCCCCTCGTGGTCACCGTGCACTGCAGCGTCGGGCACACCGTGCTCGGCCGGTCCGCCCGCGCCCGGCTGCTGCGGGCCCTCGGCGGCCGGGTCGAGCGGGCCGCCCTGCGGCGGGCCGACGCGGTCGTCGTCCTCACCGCGCGGACGGCGGCCGCGCTGCGGGACGACGGGATCCCGGCCGACCGGATCGCCACCATCCCCTCCGGGTTCGACCCGAGCCTGTTCGCCTCCGCACACGCCGACGTCCTGCCGGCCGTGGGGCGGCCCCGGATCGGCTACGTGGGGCGGCTGGCGCCGCAGAAGCGGGCCGACCTGCTCGTGACCGCCTTCGGGCGGATGCGCGAGGACGCGTCGCTGGTCGTGGTCGGCGACGGACCGGACGCCGCCGAGGTCCGCCGCCTGGCCGCGGCGGGTCCCCGCGGGAGCCGGATCACGCTCACCGGCTTCGTCGAGCACTCCGCGGTGCCCGCGGTGCTCGGCTCGCTCGACGTCCTGGTCCTCCCGTCGGCCTACGAGGAGATGGGGTCGGTGCTGACCGAGGCGATGGCCAGCGGGGTGCCGGTGGTGGCCAGCGACGTCGGCGGCATCCCGGAGGTGGTCACCGACGGGGAGTCCGGGCTGCTCGTGCCTCCCGGGGACGTCGACGCGCTGGCCGCGGCGCTCGACCGGCTGGCCGCCGACCCCGGGCTGCGCGCGCGCCTGTCGGCCGGTGCCCGCGCCCGCGCCTGCGACTACGCCTGGCCGCGGCTGGCCGGGCGCGTGGCGGAGGTCTACGCGCGGGTCCGGGGGCAGGTGCCCGCGGCCCGGGAGGTCGTGTGACCGAGCTGGCGAGGTCACCCGGCGAGCGCAGCAGCGGGGTGGCGGTCACCGTCCTGGTGCCGGTGCACGACCAGGCGGCGTTCCTGCCCCGCGCCCTCGACGGCCTGCTCGCCCAGCGGCGCGGCGACTGGACGGCCGTGGTGCTCGACGACGGCTCCCCCGACCCCGACGCGGTCCGGGCCGTGGTGGACGCACTCGGTGACCGGCGGCTGAGGCTGCTGAGCCGGCCGGACAACCGCGGCCTCGGCGCGACGCTCAACACCGGGCTCGACGTCGCGGACGCGCCGGTCGTCGCCTACCTGCCCGCCGACGACGTCTGGTCCCCCGAGCACCTGACGGCGCTGCTGGCGTGCCTGGCCGACATGGGCGTCGTGCTGGCCCGCAGCGGGCTGACCGAGCCGCCGGGGACCTGCTACGAGCAGCTCGTGCAGGTCGCGCACCGGCGCACCGCCGACCGCTGGACCGAGCGCGCCGAGCTGGAGACCGACGACCTCGGCCGGCTGATGTGGGACCGGCTGCGGGCCCGCGGCGCCACGGCGGACACCGGCCGGGTCACCTGCACGTGGACCCGCCACCCCGGTCAGCGGTCGGCGGCGATCCGCGAGTCCCGGGACGGCGGGCTCAACGTGTTCCGCAGCCGCTACCGGGTGGCCACCCCGCTGCGCTTCGCGTCCACCGACGGCGGCGCGGTCGACGAGGTCGCGCGCTACGCCCGGTTCCGGGACCGGGCGTACCCGACCGCCCCCGACGGGCTGTCGGTGCTGGTGGTCGGCGAGCTGGCGTTCAACCCCGAGCGTGTGCTGGCCCTCGCCGAGCGCGGCCACCGGCTGGCCGGCCTCTGGACGACCGACGGGCTCGGGGACGCGACGGTGGGGCCGCTGCCCTTCGGCGGCGTGCCCGACCTCGACCGGGACCGGTGGCGCGAGGAGGTGCGCGCGCTCGCGCCGGACGTGGTGTGGGCCCAGCTGAACTGGCGGGCGGTCCCCCTCGCGCACGCGGTGCGGCAGGCCTTCCCCGAGCTGCCCCTCGTGTGGACGTTCAAGGAGGCGCCGCAGCGCAGCACGGTGCGCGGCGAGTGGCCGCTGCTGGCCGACCTGGTCGCGGGCGCGGACGCCTGCCTGCTGGCCACCGAGGAGGAGCGCGACTGGTTCGCCGCGGCGCTGCGCGGCCGGGTCGACCCGGCACGGCTCGGCGTCCTCGACGGCGACCTGCCCAAGCGGGACTGGCTCGACGCGCCGCTGTCGCCGAAGCTCTCCGACCGGGACGGGCAGCCGCACACCGTGGTCGTGGGCCGGCCGTCCGGGTTCGACCTGGAGTGGGTGCTGGAGCTGGCCCGGCGCGGCGTGCACACCCACCTGTACGGCCAGGTCCGTGCGCCCGGGCCCAAGGGCGCGTGGGCCGGCTGGCTGGACCGGGCGCGGGCCGCCGCGCCGGCGCACGTGCACCTGCACCCGCCGGTCGGCCCCGAGGACTGGGTGCGGGAGCTGTCCCGGTACGACGCCGGCTGGCTGCACCGGTTCCCCAGCGCCAACGGCGGCGACCTGCGGCTGGCCAGCTGGGACGACCTCAACTCCCCCGCCCGCCTGCCGGTCTGCCTGGCGGCCGGGCTGCCGCTGCTCCAGCAGGCCAACCCCGGCTCCCTGGTCTCCGTGGAGCGGGTGCTGCGCCAGGAGGGGACCGGCCTGTTCTACCGGTCGGCCGACGACGTCGCCGGGGTGCTGGCCGGGGAGCTCGCGGACCGGCGGGGTGGGACGGCGGCCCTGGCGGTGCGCGAGCGGCACACCTTCGACGCGCACGCCGACCGGTTGGTCGGCCTGTTCCGCTCGGTCGTCGCGGCGCCCCGTCGCGGCTAGGACGACGCCCCGGTCGAGGTCTCCTCGGCGGTGCCGCGGGGCTCGTTCCCGTCGGGACGGCCGACCACCTCGCCGTCGGGCCGCGCGGGCACCTCGCCGTCGGGCCGCGCGGGCACCACGCCGTCGGGCCGCGCGGGCTCCCCGTCGGTGCGCCGCCGGCGGCCGGGCAGGTGCGCCAGGCGGGCGAAGCGGCCGTCGAGGTGGAGCAGGTGCCCGTCGAGGCGCGGCAGGTGCGGGTGCGGCAGCCGTTCCACGATGCGGGCCGGCAGGTGGACGTGCGGCAGGTGCAGGTGCGGCACGTGGGGGTGCGGCAGGTGCCGCACGGCGCCCGGCGCCCGCTGCGCCAGCAGGGCAGCCGCCCGGGCCCGCAGCGAGGCCTCCTCCCGGGCCCGGATCGCCGCCTGGGCCGCCCGGTGGTGTGCCTCCCAGCGGGCGGTGTTGCTCCTCGCCAACGCGATGACCAGCGCGGTCGCCGCGAGGAAGCCGAGCACGCTCACGAACGCCCACTCCATGACGGCCCCTCCCCTGGAGCCGCCGCGCAGCCCGGGAACCCGGCGTCCGCGGCGTCGAGCGCAGGATCCCGCTCCGGCGCTTGTGGAACAAGTCCGTCCGTCACGGCGCGCCGACGACACGCCGGTAGACGCGCCGCAGGGCGGTCACGTGCGCCGCCGGGTCGTGCCGTTCGCGGACTCGCGACCAGCCCGCCCGGCCCATGGCGGCCGCCTCGCCCGGGTGCGCCACCAGCCGGGTGAGCGCACCGGCGAGGGCGCCGGCGTCGCCGGGTGGGACGAGCAGGCCGGTGCCGCCGTCGGCGACCAGCTCGGGGATGCCGCCGATGGCCGAGGCGACCACCGGCACGCCGTGCGCCGCGGCCTCCAGGACCGCCATCGGGGAGTTCTCCTCCCACAGCGCCGGGAGGACGGCGGCCGTCGACGCCGCCAGGTGCGCGCGGACCGCCTCCGGCGGCTGCGGTCCCAGCACGTCGACCGGCAGGCCCTCGGCGTCCACCCGCGCCCGCACCTGCCGCTCCATCCGGCCCGAGCCGAGCAGCCGCAGCCGGACGCCGGCCGGCAGCCGCGCGGCGGCGTCCAGCAGCACGTCGACGCCCTTCTCGGCGACCAGCCGGGAGGCGTAGAGCACCACCGGGGGTCCGTCGGGCACGGGGCGCGGCGCCGGCGCGGCGACCACCGGGTTGGGCAGCACGCCGACCCGCGCGGCCGGCAGCCCGCCGGCCACGACCCGGTCGCGCAGGTGCGCGCTGGGGGCGAGGAGGGCGTCGACCCGCTCGTACACCCCGCGCGCCCGGGAGGCGTACGCGTCGGCGGCCGCGGCGGCCGAGCGCCAGCGGGAGCCCTCCAGGCAGCGGTGCCGGACCACCTGCCAGTACCGCCCCGACAGGCACCGGCTGCACGGCGCCCCCTCGGTGAACAGCCGGTAGTTCGGGCAGACCGGCTTGTAGTCGTGCAGCGTCATGACCGTCGGCACGCCGCGGCGGCGCAGCGCATCGAGCACCGAGACGGTGAGCCGCTCGAAGACGTGGTGGACGTGGGCGACGTCGGGGCGGACCGCGTCCACCACCCGTGTCAGCGCCCGGTACGCGCGCGGCGACCAGGTGCCGGCCCACGCCTCCCCGAAGCGGGTGCGGGCCCCGCTGCCCGCCGCGGCGGGCAGCAGGTCGCGCACCGGGGTGGGCAGGGTCGCCGCCTCGGCGACGGCGAAGGGCACCACCTCGTGGCCGGCCGCGCGCAGCAGGTCGGCGGTGAGCGCCAGGACCGTCTCGGCACCGCCGGGGCCCGGCGTCCAGTGGTTGCCGACCAGCAGCACCCGCACGTCGATCAGGGGGCGTCGAAGCGCAGCACCGCCTGCAACGGCGGGGCGGCCAGCCGGCGGCCGGCCAGGTCGGCCAGCAGCGCCGGTCCCTCCTCGAACGGCAGGACGTCGGTGACCAGGCAGCCGCGGACGTCCTCCCCTCGGGTCCGCAGCAGGTCGAGGGTGACCTCGGCCAGCCTGGTGCGCGGCCACGCGTCGGCCATGCCACGGGGCACCCGGGAGATCTGCGCGCAGACCACCGACAGGCCGTTGTGGTGGAACTCCTCGCCGAGCCGCACCGCCTCCGCCCCGGCCTGGTAGAAGCCCAGGTCGACGACGACGCCCTGCGGTCGCAGGGCCTTGAGCGCGGTGGCCAGCGCCGCGTCGTGGCCGCGGCACTGCAGCGCGACGTCGGCGCCGGCGTCCCCGGGGCCGTGCCGCCACCGCTGCTTGACCGCGCGCCAGGCCGACCCGTCGGCGTCGTCGACCGTGGCCAGGCCGAGAGTCTCGGCGACCGCGCGACGGGCCGGCGACGGCTCGGCGACCACGACGTCCGCGGCCCCGTGCCGGACGGCGAGCAGCGCCGACAGCAGGCCGATGACCCCGGCCCCGGTGACCAGCACGTGCCGGTCGCGCACGCCGGCGTCGAGGTCCGCGCCGGGCCCGGCGAGCGCGGCGGCCGCGTGCAGCAGGCCGTTGACGCAGATCGGCCCCATCTGGGCCAGGTACACGCCGAGGACCGGGTCGAGGTCGTCGGGCACCGGCACGACCGTCGTCGCGGCCGGGTCGACACAGCGGCCGGTGCGGTGCCCGTAGGCCATCGCCACCAGAGCCCCCTCGGCGAGGGCGGGCGTCCGGCTCTCGGTGACCCGCCCGACCTCCATGTAGCCCAGTGCGGGGACCGGGTAGGGCGCGGTGGGGCCGCCGTCGTCGAACGAGCGGGTGTCGGGGTCCCAGTGCAGCAGGTGGTGCGGGTCGGTGCCGCGGACGATCGCCACCTCGGTGCCGGCGCTCACCCCGCTCCACTCGGTGTGCACCCACGCCTGGCCGGGGCCGGGCTCGGGCTCGGTGGCGTCGAGGATCGCCGGCTGCCCGGGCGCGACCACGCCGATGGAGCGGATCGGGCGGCCACTCACAGCGCTCTCCCGTTCGCTCCCGCCCGGCGCAGCCGGTCGATCACCGAGCCGCTCACAGTCGCACCGTCCCGCCGTCGGCGGCCGCGGCGGCCACGGCGGTGACCAGCCGGTGGGTGCGCAGCGCCTCCCGGTACGGCGTCCGGACGTCGTCGCCCTCCCCGCGGATCGCGGCGACGAACGCGCGGTCCTCGGCCTCTATCGGGTCGGCGCCCCGGTCCACCGTCCGCTCGCCCCGGGCGTCGCTGACCACCAGCTGGTGCTCGGTGAGGAACAGGCCCAGGCCCGGCGCGACCAGCTCGACCCCGATCCGGAAGCCGCGCGGGAGCAGGCAGCTGTTGGCGAAGGAGCCGACCGCGCCGCTCTCGAACCGCAGCGCGGCGGTGCAGACGTCGAGGATGTCCCCGGGTCCGTCCGGGGAGCGGGATCCGGTCGCCCAGCCCTCGGCCACCTCCCCGACGAGCACCCGGGCGACGTCGAACAGGTGGGTGGCCTGCTCGACGGTCTGCCCGCCGGAGCCCTCCTGCCGGGCCCACCAGTCGACCCGGGGCGCCTTGTCGAGCCACGCGCCCAGCACCATGCGGGCGGGAGCGTCCGCGAGCAGCTGCTGAGCCAGCTCCAGGGTGTCGAGGTGGCGCCAGTGGTAGCCGACCGCGGTGAGCAGGCCCGCGGCGTCGATCCGGTCGGCCAGGCGCTCGGCGGTGGGGAGGTCGGCGGCGAGCGGCTTCTCCACGAACAGCGGCAGGCCGCGGTCGACGGCGGCCTCCTCCACCGGCCCGTGCGCGTGCGGCGGCACGCAGACGTACAGCGCGTCGAGCTCCTCGGCCTCGAGCAGGTCCTCCCACCGGGCGTACGCGGTCGCGCCCGACCGGGCGGCCAGCACCTCCGCCCGGTCGGTGCGGGGGTCGGCGATCCCGGCGACGCTCACGCCCTCGATCCCGCCCAGGGAGTCGACGTGCCGCCCGGCGATGAACCCGGCCCCGACCAGGCCGATCCTCGTCGTCACGCGGCCTCCCTGCCCAGGCCGGCCGGTCGGCAACCGCCTCCCCCGGTCGCAGCGTGCGCCTCGGCCGGGCACCGGAGCCCCGGGCGCCCGGCCGAGCTGCCGTCGGGCGCACCATGGGCGTCACCTCGGCGGCCCCGGCGTGCTCGGCGAGGAGGTCCACCATGCGGGCACCCACCCCCGACGGGTCGGGTCCCGCGGGGAGGGAGCGCCATGACCGCGAAGCCCTTCGCCGACCGCACGGCCGCCGGCCGCGCACTCGCGGCCCGGCTGGTCGACTCCGCCACCCCGGACCTCGTCGTGCTCGGCCTGCCCCGCGGCGGGGTCGTGGTCGCCGCGGAGGTCGCCCGGGCGCTGGGCGCGACCCTCGACATCGTGGCGGTCCGGAAGCTCGGCGTGCCGTGGCGGCCGGAGCTGGCGATGGGCGCGGTCGCCGCCATCGGCGAGGAGGTCGAGACGGTGCGCGAGGAGCGGGTGCTCAGCCGCGTCGACGTGGACGACGAGGCCTTCAGCCGGGCCCGCGAGCGGGAGGTCGCGGAGCTGCGCCGCAGGGAGGCCGCCTGGCGGGGAGACCGCCCGGCCACCCCTCTGGCCGGGCGGCCGGTCGTCGTGGTGGACGACGGCCTGGCCACCGGGTCGACCATGCGCGCCGCTGTCGCCGCCGCCCGCCGGCAGGGCCCCGCCCGGCTCACCGTCGCCGTGCCGGTCGCCTCACCGTTCGCCTGCCAGCGGATCGCGACCGAGGTGGACGAGGTCGTCTGCCTCTGGGCGCCGGCGTCCTTCGCGGCGGTCGGCCAGGGCTACGACGACTTCCGCGCCACCACCGACGACGAGGTCCGGGAGGCGCTGGCCCGCTCGGTCACCGGTGGAGGGTCGTGAGACCGGGTAGAGGGCGGGGATGAGCGAGCACCTGGCCGCCGACGTCGTCGTCGAGCGCCTCCGGCAGTGGGGCGTGCCCCGGGTGTTCGGCTACTCGGGCGACGGCATCAACGCCGTCATGGGCGCGCTGCGCCGGGCCGGGGAGCCGGAGTTCGTGCAGGCGCGGCACGAGGAGGCGGCCGCGTTCATGGCCGTCGGGCACGCGAAGTACACCGGCGGGGTCGGCGTCGTCCTGTCGACGCAGGGCCCCGGCGCGGTGCACCTGCTCACCGGCCTCTACGACGCCAAGCTCGACGGCGTCCCGGTCGTCGCGCTCATGGGCCAGCAGCAACGCACGGCCCTGGGCTCGGCGTACCAGCAGGAGATCGACCTGCTCGGCCTGGTGAAGGACGTCGCCGCGCAGTACGCCCAGACGGTGACGACGGCCGAGCAGCTGCCGCTCGTCCTCGACCGGGCGTTCCGCACCGCGCTGGCGACCCGCTCCCCCACGGTCGTCGTGCTCCCCCACGACGTGCAGCAGCTGCCGGCCCCGCGACCCGACCAGGAGCACGGCGTGGTGGTGACCGCGCCGACCTGGCGGCAGGGGCGCGTCCTCCCCCACGACGAGGACCTGCGCGCCGCCGCGGACGTGCTGAACGCCGGGCAGCGGGTGGCCCTGCTGGTCGGCCAGGGCGCCCGGACCGCGCGCGAGGAGGTCCTCGCCGTGGCCGAGCGGCTGGGTGCGGGGATCGCCACCAGCCTGCTCGGCAAGCCGCACGTCGACGAGACCCACCCCCTCGCTGCCGGGGTCATGGGCCACCTGGGGACGACGGCCAGCGGCGTCGTGCTCGGGTCCTGCGACACCCTGCTGATGGTCGGCACCAACGACCCGTGGACGGAGTTCTACCCGCCGCCGGGGCAGGCCCGCGCCGTGCAGATCGACCTCGACGGCCGGCACCTGGGCGACCGCTACCCGCTCGAGGTGCCGCTGCTGGGCGACGCCGGTGAGACGCTGGGCGCCCTCCTGCCCCTGCTCGAGGAGCGCGGCCAGACCCCGTGGCGGGCCGAGGTGGAGGGCGCCGTCCGCTCCTGGCGGGAGCTGTCCCAGCAGCGGGCGCGGACGCCGGCCGAGCCGGTCAACCCCGAGCTGGTGGTGGCCGAGCTCAGCCCGCGGCTGCCCGCCGACGCGCAGGTCGCCGTGGACGTCGGGTCGGTGACCTACTGGTATGCCCGGCACCTGCGGCTGCCCCAGGGCGTGCCGGCCCACCTGTCGAGCACCCTGGCCTCGATGGGCTGTTCGGTCCCCTACGGGCTGGCCGCCAAGCTGGCCGAGCCCGGCCGGCCGGTGGTGGCGCTCAGCGGCGACGGCGCGATGCAGATGCTGGGCAACGCGGAACTGGTCACCGTGGCGCACCGCTGGCAGCAGTGGGCCGACCCGCGGTTCGTCGTCTGCGTCCTGCACAACCGCGACCTCGCCGAGGTCACCTGGGAGCAGCGGGAGATGGAGGGCGACCCCCGGTTCGACGCGAGCCAGTCCCTGCCCGACTTCCCCTACGCCGGCTACGCCGACCTGCTGGGCCTCACCGGCATCCGGGTGACCGACCCCGGGGAACTCGGCCCGGCCTGGGACCGGGCGCTGTCGGCCGACCGGCCGGTCGTCGTGGAGGTCCTGGTCGACCCCGACGTGCCGCTGCTGCCGCCGTTCCCGGCCGGCGAGGCGAAGCTGGAGTCCTTCCGGACCGGGCTGGCGCAGGAGGGACCGTCCGGCGAGCACGCCCGGCAACTGCTCGACACCTACGCCGAGCAGGAGCGGGACGCGGCCCGCTGACCGCCCCGGCCGGGGCGTCCTGGCGGCAGCCGCCGGCCCGCCAGGACGCCCCGGGTGGGGACCGCAGGCGTCACGGTCGACCCTCGGGGTACCGCCACGTGCACGGACCGAGCCCGACGAGAGGACCGCCATGACCGTTGCCGGACAGATGCTCGAGACCTACCCGAAGGACCTCGGCGGGGTCGACCGGGAGAGACTGCGCGCCTGCATCGAGGCCTGCGTCGAGTGCGCGCAGGCGTGCACGGCCTGCGCCGACGCCTGCCTGAGCGAGGACTCGGTCGCCGAGCTCACGAAGTGCATCCGCACCAACGCCGACTGCGCCGACGTGTGCGACGCCACGGGCAGGGTGCTCTCCCGTCACACCGGTTACGACGCCAACCTCACCCGCGCGGTGCTGGAGGCCTGTGCCGCTGCCTGCAAGGCGTGCGGCGGCGAGTGCGCGCGCCACGCGGAGATGCACGAGCACTGTCGCGTCTGCGCGGAGTCCTGCCGCCGCTGCGAGCAGGCCTGCCGCGACCTGATCGGCTCCCTCGGCTGAGCCCCCGGCCCCGTCCCGGACCCCACCCTGAGCCCGCGGGGGTGCGGAGGACGGGGTCCTTCCTCATTCCGGCATGCGCAGGATCGGCTTGACGACGGCGCCGCTGTGGGAGGCCTCGACGGCGTCGGAGATCTGGTCGAGCGGGAAGTACTCGACCAGCCGGTCGAACGGGAACCGCCCCTGGGCGTAGAGGTCCATCAGGGCGGCGATGAGGGCCTGGCCGTGCCCGCTCCCGCCCAGGGTCCCGCGGATGGTCTTGCCCCACAGGGTGCTCAGGTGGTCGGCGCTGAACTCCGCCCCGGCCGGCGCGCCGCCGATGAGCAGCGCCGTGCCGAGCATGCCCACCGAGTCGATCGCCTGCCGGACGACGGAGACGACGCCGGTGCAGTCCAGCGCGGCGTCGGCCGGGCCGCCGCAGATCTCCTGGACCGCCTGCACCGGGTCGGTGTCGGTCGCGTCGACGGTGTGCGTGGCACCCAGGTCGGTGGCCACCCGCAGCCGGCCGGCGTGCCGGTCGACGGCGATGATCGTCGTGGCCGCGGAGTTGCGGGCGGCCATCACCGCGGCCAGGCCGACCGTGCCGGCGCCGTAGACCACGATCGAGCTGCCCGGCTCCGGCCGCAGGGTGTTGAAGACCGCGCCCGCGCCGGTGGCCAGCCCGCACGCCAGCGGCCCCATCAGCTCGACCGGCAACCCCTCCGGGACGGGCACCAGGGAGGAGGCGGTGGTCATCGAGTAGGTGGCGAACGACGACTGGCCGAAGAAGTGGCTGGCCAGCGGCCGCCCGTCGACCGTGCGCAGCGCGGACGGGCCGTCGAGCCGGTGCCCGCCGCCCACCAGCTCGCCCATCCGCAGGCAGTAGCGCGGCTCCCCGGCGGCGCAGTTGCGGCAGTCGCCGCAGTACGGCCAGCCGAGGACGACGGCCTGTCCCTCGCGGATCCCGGTGACGCCCTCCCCGACCGCGACGACAGTGCCCGCGCCCTCGTGGCCCAGCACGCCCGGCAGGGGGAAGGGCAGGTCGCCGTCCCGGGCGATGCCGTCGGTGTGGCAGAAGCCGGTGGCCGCCACCTTCACCAACACGTCGCCGGGACCGGGCTCGTCGAGTTCGACGTCCTGCACGACGAACGGGCCGTGCAGCTCCTCGACGACGGCGGCGGTGATCCTCACGCGGGTCCTCCTCGGTTCAGCGGGCTTCCTCGGCGGCGGCGGCCGGGACCTCGACCGGCCACCCGCCACCGGCGGACTGGGTGAGCACGCGGGAGATCCCGCGCGCCGCGGCCCGCACGCCCGGGGCGGCGGACCGGACGGCGGCCGGGGAGTCCCCGCGCACGACGACGGACAGCGCGGCGACCACGCTGTCCCGCAGGACGATGGGGGCGGCGACCGACACCGCGTCGGCGGTCACCTGGCGGTCGCTGATCGCGAGGCCGGCGCGCCGGACGTCGGCCAGCACCCGGCGCAGCTCCCGCGGGTCGGTGATGGTGTGCGGGGTGTAGCGCTTCAGCGGCGCGGCCAGCACCCGCTCCTGGACGTCGACCGGCGCGTACGCCAGCAGCACCAGCCCCACCCCGGTCGGCGGCAGCGCGAACCGGCCGCCGACCTGGGTGAGCACCATGACCGCGTCCCGGCCGGCGAACCGCTCGACGAAGACGACCTCGACGTCGTCGCGGACGGCCAGCTGCACGTTCTGGTGGGTGACCTCGTAGAGGTCCTCCATGAACGGCAGCGCCGCCTCCCGCAGGCCCAGCCCCCGGGGGGCCAGCGCGCCGAGCTCCCAGAGCCGCAGCCCCACGCGGAAGCGGCCGTCGGCGTCCCGCTCGAGCCCGCCCCACCGGCGCAGCTCCCCCACCAGCCGGTGCGCGGTGGACAGCGGCACGTCGACGACGCGGGCGATCTCGGACAGGGTGAGGGCCGGGCGCTCCCGCGTGAAGGCGTCGAGGACGGCGAGCAGCTTCCCGCCCGACGTCCTCGGCCGGGTCAGCTCGGCGTCGGACACGCTGTTCGGCGGGCTCAGAGGTCCAGGACCAGCTTCGGGCAGGCGGCGCGGGACACGCAGATGAACATCGTGTCGTTGGCCGCCTGCTCGGCCGGGGTGAGCAGTGAGTCGCGGTGGTCGACCTCGCCGTCGAGCACCGCCGTCTCGCAGGTGCCGCAGGTGCCCTCCTGGCACGAGGAGAGCACGGGGATCCCGGCGTCCTCCACGACCTCGAGGATGGACCGGTCCGGCGGCACGGTCAGCGTCAGGCCGCTGGTGGCCAGTTCCACCTCGAAGGAGTCGGCGAGCACCGGCTGGCCCTGCTCCTTGGGGCTGAACCGCTCCAGGTGCAGGCTGCCCTCGGGCCAGGCGGCGCAGTGCTGCTCGACGGCCTTGAGCAGCGGCTCGGGGCCGCAGGTGTAGACCAGCGTGTCCGGCCGCGGCGTGTCCAGGATCTTGGGCAGGTCGATCAGCCCGACCTCGTCCTGCGGGTGCAGGGTGACCCGGTTGCCGGTCGCGTCCTCCAGCGCCTCGAGGAAGGCCATGGACCGGCGGCTGCGCCCGCCGTAGTGCAGCTCCCACTCCGCGCCGGCGGCCTCGGCGGCGGTGAGCATCGGCAGGATCGGGGTGATCCCGATGCCGCCGGCGACGAACAGGTACTTGGGCGAGTCGACCAGCTCGAAGTTGTTCCGCGGGCCGCGCACGTCGATCTCGCTGCCCTCGGTGAGCGCCGCGTGCACGTGCTCGGACCCGCCGCGGCTCTCCGGCTCGCGCAGGACCGCCACCCGCCACACCGAGCGGTCGTTCGGGTCGCCGCACAGCGAGTACTGGCGGACCAGCCCCTCGCGCAGCTTGAGGTCGATGTGCGCGCCGGGCGACCAGGCGGGCAGGTCGGCGCCGGAGGGGTCGCGCAGGTCGAGGACGACGACGCCCTCCGCGCCGGTCGTCCGGGTGGCCACCTGCAGGCGCAGGTCCACCTCGTCGTGCGTGGTGTGCACGGGGTGCTCCGTTTCGCGGCCCCGCTGCAGGGGCCCGCCGCCGGCCTCGTCCCGAGGCCCACCCCGAGCGTGCGAGGGGTGAGGAGGACGAGGGCCTTCGACGGTGGGCCCCTGCAGCGGGGTCCTTCTTCAGACCAGGACGGGGGTGCGTGACCTGATGATCGACGGGTCGGTGACGCGGTGCGCGGGCGGGGGCGGCAGGACGTCGGGCAGCGGCCGCACCGTCGGCCCGCCGGCCGGGTGGTCGGGATGGGCGAGCAGCCACTCCCACATCTCGATCGGGTCCTCGCCCTCGGCCTCGGCGCCGCAGTGACACAGGCCCCGCAGCCGGTCGGAGCCGGGCAGCCAGTTGACCCGCAGCACCTTCTCGCCGACCAGGACCTCGCGCGGCGGGGGCAGGGTCATGCCGTTCCCTCCCGGGCTCGTGCCGTAGACGGCGCTCACCGCGCGGTCGCCACCGGCTGCTCGGCGGGGGCACCGGAGGCCTCGGCGGCCATCCGGGCGATCAGCCGGCGCGCGGCCAGGCCACCGGTGTCGATGTTGATCGACAGCTCCTGGTAGCCGTCCGGCTCCCCGGTGAGGACCTTCTCCAGCACGTCGAGCGCGGTGACGTCCTGGAGGACGACGGTGCGGTTGTTCTCCCGCAGGAAGTCCGAGACCTCCTGGTCGTCGAGCGCGAAGTCGCGGGCGACCGCCCAGAAGTCGTGGGTGGAGTGCTCGGTCTCCGGGGTGATCGCGTAGACGACCTCGACGTGGAAGGCGTCGGGGTCGGTGCCGTCCTCGTTGGGCAGCACGCCGACCGGGGCGATCCGGCTGTGCAGCTTGTACAGGCACGGCGGGGTGTACTCGATGTCCTGCCAGCGGGTGATCCGGCCCTGGATCCCGGTGCTCTTGGCGTAGAAGGGCGGGCACTCGGCGTCGGCCATGTGGCGGCTGACGTAGACGATGCCGGCCTCCTCGTCGACCTCCGTGGTGATCGGCGTCTCGGCGACCTCCGGGGTGCCGATGTAGCCGCCGTGCAGGTAGGTCTCGTGGGAGAGGTCCATGAGGTTGTCGATCAGCAGGCTGGCGCGGGCCTGCAGCGGCTCCATGCCGCTGACCGTCGTCCAGCCCTCCTGGTCCAGCCACGGCGCCCGCGGGATGCGGGTGGTCTCGGCCTTGTCCGGGTCGCCGATGAAGACCCAGACGAAGGAGTCCTGCTCCACCACCGGGTAGGACTTCAGCCGAGCGGTGCGCGGCACGCGCTTCTGGCCGGGGACGGCGACGCACACGCCGTCCGCGCCGTAGGTGAACCCGTGGTACCCGCAGACGACGGTGTCGCCGTTGAGGTGGCTGGGCTTCTCCGACAGCGGGAACCGGCGGTGCACGCAGCGGTCGCTCATGGCGGTGACCTGGCCGGCCTCGGTCCGCCAGAAGAGGATCGACTCCCCGCAGATCGTGCGGCTGAACAGCTCGCGGCCGATCTCGCGGCCGTAGGCGGCCACGTACCACTGGTCCTGGACGATCGACGTCATCGCATGCCTCTCTGCTCGGCTGTCCGGCTCGTACCCACGGTGACTGCCATCACCACCTCCGGGTACACGACTTCCACGATGTGGAAGTTGATGTCCTCGGCGGGTCAGCGCAGGGTGCGCGGGCGCCCGGCCACCCCGGCCGCGCCGGCGAGGACCGTGGTGACCCCCAGCAGCAGCACCAGCGGGGCGACCCACCCGCCGGTGACCGCGTACGCCGCCCCGACGAGCAGCGGCCCGGTGGCGCCGACGCCGTACCCGATCAACTGAGCCATGCCCGACAACCTCCGGGCCGCGGCGTCGTCGGCGGCACGCAGCACGAGGACGGTGAAGGCGAACGCGATCCCCGCCCCCTGCGCGATGCCGCCGAGCGCCGCCCACACGACCCAGGCCCCCGGCGCCACCAGCAGGCCGCCGACCAGCAGCGCCCAGGACGCCGCGACGGTGACGCCGAGGCCGCTCTGCCCACCCGGGCGGCGGCGCCGGGCGAGGACCGCCGGGACCAGCAGGCTCCCCGGGATGCCCAGGATCTGGAACAGCGAGGCCGCCACCGCCCCGGGGCGCAGGCCCTGGCCGAGCTCGTCGAGCAGCAGCGTCGGCAGCCAGGCGGTGATCCCGTAGTACAGGACCGACTGGAGGGCGAGCACCGTGGCCACGGCCCAGGCCACCGGCGAGCGCCAGACCGCCGTGGCCGACCTCGGCGGCGCCGTCCCCGGGACCGTCCCGCCGGCCGGGCGGGGCCCCCGCCCGCGGGTCGCGGTGACCCACAGGGCGGCCGCCAGCAGCGCGAGCACCGCCCAGGCGGCCAGCGCCGTCCGCCAGCCGGTGAGGCCGGCGATCGGAGCGGTCAGCGCGGCCGTCAGAGCGGCACCCGCGCACAGGGCCGCCGTGTAGAGCCCGGTGACCGTGCCGGCGCGCTCGGCGAACTCCCGCTTGGTGACCGCGGGGAGCAGCACGTTGCCCAGGGTCATGCCGGCGCCGACGACGGCGGTCCCCACCAGCAGCAGCGGGGCGCCGCCGAGCACGCGGAGCACCGTGCCCGCGGCGATGGCCAGCAGACCGGCGCACAGGGCCGCCTCGGCGCCCATCCGGCGGCCGAGCCAGGCC
Organism: Geodermatophilus sp. SYSU D00697; assembly: GCF_054050175.1. Taxonomy (NCBI): domain Bacteria; kingdom Bacillati; phylum Actinomycetota; class Actinomycetes; order Geodermatophilales; family Geodermatophilaceae; genus Geodermatophilus; species Geodermatophilus sp. SYSU D00697. The sequence continues at coordinate 17,068 of NZ_JBJGYV010000041.1, read as the reverse complement.
GCGGGCGGCGCGAGGACGGCGAAGCAGAGCACCGGCAGCGTGGTCACCAGCCCCGCCACGGTCGGCGAGAGGCCCAGCTCGGCGCGCATCTCCGGCAGCACCGGGGAGACCGCGGCGATCGCGCCGCGCATGTTCATGCCGGCCAGCAGGACGGCGGCCAGCACGAGGCCCCCGCCCGCGGACGGCCGCAGGCCCGCCGGGGAGTCCGGACGGGCCTGCGAGAGGTGCTCCGAGGTCACTCCTGAGGCTTACTCCTGCGGGAGCAGGCCGTCGATGTCGGGCTCGTTGTCGAGCAGGCCGGATTCGACCATGAGCTCACCCATCCGCTCGATCTGCTCCCGGCGCAGGTCGGTGCCGAACTCCTCGATCCGCACGTTGGCCATCGCCCCGGCCGGCGTCTGGAGGAACTCCTCGGCCTCGGTGCGGACCGCGTCGGGGTTCTGGTCGGCCCACTCGAGGGTCTCCTCGAGGGCCGCCGTGAAGTCCTCGACCAGCTGCGGGTCGGACTCGACCAGCTGGCCGGAGGTGAAGAACAGCTGGGTCGGGTGCCCGGGCACCGACTCCTGGCTGGAGTAGCTCGCCACCGGGTGGCCCGACGAGATCAGCTGGGACAGGAAGGGCTCGGGCACCCACACCGCGTCGACGTTGCCGGCCTCCAGGGCCGCGGGCATGTCGGGGAAGGGCAGCTCGACGTACTGGATGCCCGACGGGTCGCCGCCGTCCTGGCGCACCGCCTCGTCGATGGTCAGCTGACCCATGCCGTTGAGGGTGTTGACCGCGATCCGCTTGCCGGCGAGCCCGGCCGCGGAGGTCACCCCGGAGTCCTTGTTCGCCACGACGCCGTTGACGTCGTCGCCCTCGGCGTGCGTCGAGGTCCAGTGGCCGATGACCCGGACGTCGAGGCCCTGGTCGCGGGCCTGCAGCAGCGAGACCGGGTTGCTCGTGGCGAACTCCATCTGGCCGGAGGCCACGGCCGGCAGCAGCGCCGCCCCGCCCTGCCCGGTCTCGATGGTGACCTCGATGCCGCGGTCCTCGAAGAAGCCCTGCTCGATGCCACCCTGCAGGGCGCCGGTGACGGCCACCGGGAGCAGGCCGGCGGTCACCTGGCGCACCTCACCGCCACCGCCCGCCGCCGCGCCGCCGCCCGAGGCGGCCTCGTCGTCGCCTCCCCCGCACGCGGCGAGCGCGAGCGTCGTCGCGGCCAGCACGGGGACCCACTTGCGGAGCATCTGCTCTCCCGATGTCGAGATGAATGACAACCTCAACGGTTGATGTTCGGGATGATGCACGTCACAGCGGCGCAGGGCAAGCCCCCGCGCCCGTCACCCCGACACGGCGACCGCGCGACCGCCGATCAACCGCCCGAGCAGGTCGCGCAACTGCCCCTGCTCCTCGTCGGTGAGGCCCCCGAGCTGTCCCGCGTGCGCCTGTGCGGTCGCGCGCTCGGCCCGCCGCCGCACCTCCCGGCCGGTGTCGGTGGCCACCACCAGCTTGGTCCGCCGGTCACTCTCGGAGGGGCGCCGCTCCACGAGCCCGGCCTCGGTCAGCTCGTCGACGAGGAGGACCACCTGGCTGGGGTCGAGCGCGAGGGCCTCGGCGAGGTCCCGCTGCGACATGCCGACGGCCGAGTCGCAGGCGAGGAGCAGGGCGGAGTAGGAACGCACCCGCAGGCCGTGTTCGGCCAGCGCGGCGTTGGTGGCCCGCACGAGCAGCCCACTGGCCCGGGAGAGCAGGTAGCCGACGTCGTCGGTCAGGGCGGTGCCGTCCATGAGGACCTCCATCGTTGACGACCTCCACGATAGCGGCCTAGCGTCGTGCGTCACCCCCCTTCGGCGAGGGAGCCGCCATGGACACCGAGAACCTGGTCGCCATCGACGTGCACGTGCACGTCGAGCAGGACCTGCACGGCCACCTGTCGATGGACGACGAGCTGCTGGAGGCCGCCGCCGCCTACTTCAAGGGCGAGCCGCACCACCCGACCGTGCCGGAGATCGCCGCGCACTACCGGGCGCAGGACATGGCCGCGGTGGTCTTCACCGTCGACAGCGAGCTGGCCACGGGGCACCCGACGCTGTCCAACGAGGAGATCGCCGAGGCCGCCGCCGCCCACCCCGACGTGCTCATCCCGTTCGGCTCGATCGACCCGGCCCGCGGGCAGTCCGGCGTCCGCGCGGCCCGCCGGCTGGTCACCGAGCACGGGGTGCGCGGGTTCAAGTTCCACCCCTCGATCCAGGCCTTCGAGCCCAACGACCGCCGCGTCTACCCGCTCTACGAGGAGCTGCAGAGCCTCGGGGTGCCGGCGCTGTTCCACACCGGCCAGACCGGCATCGGCTCGGGCCTGCCCGGCGGGCGGGGCATCAAGCTGCGCTATTCCGACCCGATGCTGCTCGACGACGTCGCCGCCGACTTCCCGCACCTGACGATCATCATGGCCCACCCCTCGGTGCCCTGGCAGGACGCCGCGATCTCCGTCGCCCAGCACAAGGCCAACGTCTACATCGACCTGTCCGGCTGGTCGCCCAAGTACTTCCCGCCCCAGCTGGTCCGCGCCGCCAACACCCTGCTCAAGCGGAAGGTGCTGTTCGGCTCGGACTACCCGCTCATCTCCCCCGAGCGCTGGATCAGCGACTTCGCGGAGCTGGACATCCGGGACGAGGTCCGCCCGCTGGTCATGAAGGAGAACGCGGTCCGCGCCCTCGGCCTGGGGAGCTGAGGTGCGCAACGCCGGCCTGGGCTCCTGGCCGGAGCGGCGGCTGCGGATCTCCCCCGACCGCGACGCGATCTGGTTCGAGGGGACGACGACCTCGCACGCCGGGTTCGCCGAGCGGGTGCGCCGCACCGCGGGCGCCCTGGCCGGCCTCGGCGTGCGCAGCGGTGACCGGGTCGCCTGGACCGGCACCAACCACCCCTCTGCCCTGGAGACCCTCTACGCCTGCGGGCAGCTGGGCGCGATCTGGGTGCCGGTCAACGCCCGGCTGACCGCGCCCGAGGCGCAGTACGTGCTCGAGCACTCCGGCGCAGGCGTGGTCGTGCACGGCCGCGACTCCGGGGAGCTGGCCGACGCGCTCCGCGACCGGCTGCCCGGCGTCCGCGCGTGGGTGGCCGCCGAGCCCCCGGCCTCCGGCGGCGCGGAGTCGCTCCCCTACGAGGAGCTGCTGGCGCAGAGCCCGCCCGAGCCGCGCGACGAGCCGGTCGCCCTCGACGACCCGTGCCTGGTCATGTACACCTCCGGCACCACGGGCCGACCCAAGGGCGCGGTGCTCACCCACGGCAACATGACCTGGAACGCCACCAACCAGGTGCTCGGCATGGACTTCGCCGCCGACGAGCGCACCCTGGCGCTGGCGCCGCTGTTCCACATCGGCGGGCTGAACGGCACCGTCAACCCCACGCTGCTGCGCGGCGGCTGCGCGGTCGTGGTGCGCCGGTTCGACCCGGCCGGGACCCTGCAGGTCATCGAGGAGCAGCGGGTCACCTCCTTCTTCGCCGTCCCGACGATGCTCGACGCGATGAGCCGCGAGCCGGACTTCGCCACCCGCGACCTGTCCTCGCTGCGGACCATCGGCGCCGCCGGCGCCGCCGTGCCGATCCCCACGCTGCGGACGTGGCTGGACCGCGGCGTGACCATGCAGCAGTGCTACGGCATGACCGAGGCGGCGCCCGGCTGCACCGCGCTGGACCCCGCCGACGCCGAGCGCAAGGTCGGCTCCGCGGGCAGGCCGCTGTTCTTCACCGACCTGCGCGTGGTGCGCGCCGACGGGACCGACGCCGACGTCGACGAGGTCGGCGAGGTCGTCGTGTCCGGCCCCAACGTCATGGCCGGCTACTGGCGGGACCCCGAGCAGACCGCCGCGGTGCTGCGGGACGGCTGGTACCACACCGGCGACGCGGGCTTGCTGGACGGTGAGGGCTTCCTCTACATCCGCGACCGCTACAAGGACATGATCATCTCCGGCGGGGAGAACGTGTACCCCGCCGAGGTGGAGTCCGCCCTGCTGGAGCTGCCCGGGGTGGTCGAGGCCGCGGTCATCGGCGTCCCGGACCCGCGGTGGGGGGAGACCGGGCTGGCGGTCGTCGTCCCGGCGCCCGGGGCGGCCGAGGACGCCGAGGCTATCCGCGCCGCGCTGCGCGAGCGGCTCGCCGGGTTCAAGGTCCCCCGCTCGGTCGAGTTCGTCGACGAGCTGCCCAAGACCGCCACCGGCAAGATCCGCAAGCCCGACCTGCGGGAGCGGTTCGCCGGCCGGTAGCTCACGGCTGCCGGTAGGCGGCGTCCGGGACGTCGGTGACGAACATGTGCCCCGGGGCGTGGGTGATGGCGAACGGCGGCCGGGACGCCATGAGCGCCGCCTGCGGGGTCACCCCGCACGCCCAGAACACCGGGACGTCGCCCTCGGCGGCCTCCACCGGGTCGCCGAAGTCGGGCCGGCCGAGGTCGGCGATGCCCAGCGACCCCGGCGGCCCCACGTGCACCGGCGCCCCGTGCACCTGCGGCATCCGGGCGGTGACCTGGACGGCGGTGGTCACCAGCTCCCCCGGGACCGGCCGCATCGTGACCACCAGCGGACCGGACAGGCGCCCGGCGGGCCGGCAGTCCCGGTTGGTCCGGTACATCGACACGTTGCGCCCCTGCTCGATGTTGCGCACCGGGACGCCGGCATCGAGCAGCGCGGTCTCGAAGCTGAAGCTGCAGCCGATGAGGAAGGCGACCAGGTCGTCGGTCCACAGGCCGACGACGTCGGTCGGCTCGTCCACCAGCACGCCGTCCCGCCACACCCGGTACCGCGGCAGGTCGGTGCGCAGGTCGGCGTCAGGGGCCAGCACGGTGCGCGGCGACCCGGCGTCGGTGACGTCGAGCAGCGGCACCGGCTGCGGGTTGCGCTGGCCGAAGAGCAGGAAGTCGTAGGCCCAGTCCTTCGGCAGGACGACGAGGTTGGCCTGGGTGTGGCCGGGCGCGAGCCCCGAGGTGTGGACGGCGGACCCGCTGCGGCAGGCCGCCCGGACCTCGGCCGGGCCGGCCAGGGACACCGTCTGCTGCGTCATGGGGCCATGCTGCCCCGCCGTCCCGCTCCCCGCCCTCCCCCGCGATCGCCCTCCCCCGCGATCATGAAGTCCGGGAAGCGACACGCAGGCCATCCCCGGCGCGTCGCGTCCGCAACTCCATGATCGCGGCGAGGTGTCTCGCATTGCCGGGGCCCGGTGGCGGCTCTAGCGTCCCGGGCAGCCGTCCTGCCTGGGAGGACCATGGACCTCAACTCCGACCTCGGCGAGGGGTTCGGCCAGTGGCAGCTCGGGGACGACGACGCGCTGCTCGGGATCGTGACCAGCGCCAACGTCGCGTGCGGCTTCCACGCCGGTGACCCCTCGATCATGCGGCGGGTCTGCGAGCGGGCCGCGGCGGCCGGCGTGGCCATCGGCGCGCAGGTCTCCTACCGCGACCTGGCCGGCTTCGGCCGCCGGTTCGTGGACGTGGCGCCCGACGAGCTGACCGCCGACGTCCTCTACCAGCTCGGCGCGCTGGAGGCCTTCGCCCGGGTCGCAGGCACGCGGGTGCGCTACGTCAAGCCGCACGGCGCGCTCTACAACACGGTCGTCGGCCACGACGAGCAGGCGGCGGCCGTCGTGCGGGCCGTCGTCGAGTACGACCGCACCCTGCCGGTGCTGGGTCTGCCCGGCTCGGCCTGGCTGCGGCTGGCCGCGGAGGCCGGGCTGGAGACCGTGCGAGAGGCGTTCGCCGACCGGGCCTACACGCCGGCGAGGACGCTGGTCCCCCGCTCCCACCCCGGCGCCGTGCTGCACGACCCCGAGGAGATCGCCCGGCGCTGCGTCGCCATGGCCACCGGGGAGCCGATCACCGACGTCCAGGGAGGGGTCCTGCACGTGGACCCGGAGTCGATCTGCGTGCACGGCGACACCCCCGGGGCGGTGGCGATCGCGCAGCGGGTGCGGGCGGCCCTCACCGACGCCGGCGTCGGGCTGGCGCCGTTCGCGGGCTGATGCGGGTCCTGCCCAGCGGCTCGACCGCACTGCTGGTGGAGCTGGACGACCTCGACGAGGTCCTCGGGCTGTACGCGGCCCTCACCGAGGACCCGGTCCCCGGCGTGGTGGACGTCGTCCCCGCGGCCCGCACGGTCCTGCTGGTCGTCGACCCGGCGCGGACCGGGCTCGCCGCGGTCGAGCGGGCGGTGCGGGACGCCCGGCCCCGCCCCGACCGCGGCGGCTCCGGTGAGCGGGTGGAGCTGCCGGTCGTCTACGACGGCGCGGACCTCGCCGACGTCGCCGGGCTCCTCGGGGTGACCCCGGAGGACGTCGTGCGCCGGCACACCGGCACCGAGTGGACGGTCGCGTTCTGCGGGTTCGCCCCCGGGTTCGGTTACTGCACGCCCGACGGCGAGCCCTGGCACGTGCCCCGCCGCGAGACGCCGCGGACGAAGGTGCCCCCGGGGTCGGTCGGGCTGGCCGGGGAGTTCAGCGGCGTGTACCCGCGGGAGTCCCCCGGCGGCTGGCAGCTGATCGGCCGCACCGACGTCGCCGTCTTCGACCTCTCCCGCGACCCGGCCGCGCTGCTGCGGCCCGGCGTGCGCGTGCGGTTCGTGGAGGTGGCGTGAGCGCCCGGACCGTGACCGTGCTCTCCCCCGGCCCGCTGACGACGGTGCAGGACGCCGGCCGGCCCGGGCAGGGTTCCCTGGGCATCGGCCGCTCCGGTGCCTGTGACCGCGCCGCCGCCGCGCTGGCCAACCGGCTGGTGGGCAACGACCCGGGCGCGGCGGTGCTCGAGGTGACCCTCGGGGGCCTGGCGCTGCGCGCCGACGCCGACCTGGTGGTCGTCACCACCGGCGCGCGCTGCGCGGGCGGCGCCGCGCACAACGCGCCGGTGCGGCTGGCCGCCGGTGAGGAGCTGCGGCTGGGTCCGCCCGCGTCCGGGCTGCGCACCTACGTCGGCGTGCGCGGGGGGATCGCGGTCGAGCCGGTGCTGGGCAGCCGCTCCACCGACCTGCTCTCCGGGCTCGGTCCACCCGCCGTCTCGGCCGGGGACGTGCTGCCCGTCGGTCCTCCGGCCGGCGCCATGCCCGGGGTGGACCTGGCGCCGGTCCCCGACCCCGCCGACGGCGAGGTGACGGTGCGGGTGCTCCCCGGTCCGCGCGCGGACTGGTTCGCCGACACCGCGCTGCCCGCGCTCACCGGCACCGCGTGGACGGTGACCGGCGAGAGCAACCGGATCGGCCTGCGGCTGGACGGGCCGCCGCTGGAGCGGGGGCGCACCGGGGAGCTGGCCAGCGAGGGCATGGTCCGCGGCGCGCTGCAGGTGCCGCCGTCCGGGCTGCCGGTGCTCTTCCTCGCCGACGCCCCGGTGACCGGCGGTTACCCGGTCCTCGCCTACGTCGCCGACGAGGACGTCGACCGGTGCGGCCAGCTCCGCCCGGGCCAGGCCCTGCGGTTCCGGGGGGCGCCTCTCGGCAGATGAGACACTGCCCGGCGTGGGACGGGTGGCGACGGGCGAGTCGGTGCTCTCCCGCGCCGTCCGGATCCTGGCCGCCTTCTCCGCCGACGAGAAGGAACTGCAGGTGTCCGAGATCGCCCGCCGCACCGGGCTGCACGTCGCCACCGCCTCCCGGCTGATCGCCGAACTGGTCGGCCACGGCCTGCTCGAGCGGGGAGCCGACCGCCAGGTGCGGGTCGGCGTCCGCATGTGGGAGCTGGCCTCCCGGGCCTCGCTGACGGTGTCCCTGCGCGAGGCGGCGATGCCCTACCTGGAGGACCTCCACGCGGTCGTCGGGCACCACGCCCAGCTCGGCGTCCGGGACGGCGACGACGTGCTGTTCGTGGAGCGGCTCTCCGCGCGCGACGCGGTCATCAACTACTCGCGGATCGCCGGCCGGCTGCCGCTGCACATCTCCTCCTCGGGCCTGGTGCTGCTCGCCTACGGCCCGCCGGAGCTGCAGGAGCGGATCCTCTCCCGCCCGCTGGCGCAGCACACGGCGGCCACGATCACCGACCCGGACCGACTGCGGGCCACCCTGGCCGACGTCCGCCGGCAGGGCTTCGTCGTCACGCCGGGGCACGTCCACCCGGACGCCGCGGGGGTCGCGGTGCCGGTGCGCAACGGCCTGCAGGAGGTCGTCGCGGCGCTGTCGGTGATCGTGCCCAACGACGGCCGGGCGATGACGCAGGTGCCGGCGCTGCTGGCGGCGGCGCGGGGCGTGACGCGCACCCTCTCGGCCGGGCCGCTGGCCCGCCTCTCCCGCTGAGTCTCACTCTTCGAGAGAACGCTGGGGCGGGCTGTGAGCCGGGTCGCATGATCCGCGTCACGTCTGCGGGCCCGGATGGCCCGCGGAGCACCGAGAGGAGATCTCCTTGTCCCCTGCGCCCGGGGTCCCCACCCCCCACGGACGCCCCCGCTCCCGCCTCCGCCGCACCGGCCTGGCCCTGGGCTGCGCGCTCACGCTGGCCCTGGCCGCCTGTGGCTCCGACGACGGCGGCGAGGAGGCCTCCGGCGGCGCCGGCGGCACCACCGCGATGACCGTCGGCTACTTCCCGCTGGTGCACACCGCCAGCGCGGTGCACGCCGACGAGACCGGCATCTTCGCGGAGCAGGGCCTCGACGTGACCCTGGAGCAGACCGCCGGGGGCGCGCAGGCCATCCCGTCGCTGATCGCCGGCGAGTACGACATCACCTACGGCAACTACACCTCGGCGCTGCTCGCCGCGCAGCAGGGGCTGCCGGTGCGCATCATCGCCGGCAACGACGTGGGCGCCGACGACCACGCGATCATGGTCGCCTCCGACTCGGCGTACCAGTCCCCCGCCGACCTGGCCGACGCCCGGGTGGCGGTCAACAACCTGCAGAACATCGGCACCGTGGCGGTCAACGCCGTGCTCGAGGACGCCGGGGTCGACGTCTCGACGATCCAGTTCCTGGAGCTGCCCTACCCGGACATGGCCGCGGCGCTCGACGCCGGGGACGTCGACGCCATCTGGCAGGTCGAGCCGTTCCAGGCCGCCGCCCTCGCCGGCGGCGCCCGGGTGCTCTTCCCGCTGTTCAGCGGCCCGGTGGAGGACATGCCGGTGGCGGGCTGGCTGACCACCGAGCAGTACGCCCAGGAGAACCCGGAGGCGGTCGAGGCCTTCCGCGCGGCGATGGCCGCGTCGATGGAGCAGCTGCAGGGCGACCGCGAGCGGCTGGTCGAGCTGGTGCCGACCTACACCCAGGTGCCGGCCGAGACCGTCCAGCAGGTGGCGCTCCCCGAGTGGGACGCCGAGGTCGACGAGGCTCAGCTGCAGGAGATGGCCGACCTCATGCTCGAGTACGGGATCATCAGCGAGGAGTTCGACGTCCAGACCATGATCGCCGGGTGACGGCGAGCGAGGAGCGGACCGGCGCGCGGAACCCGGCCCGGGTCACCGCCGGGTGACAGCGCCGGGAGCATCGCAGCGAGCGCCAGCGAGCGAGGAGCGGACCGGCGCGCGCAACCCGGCCCGGGTCACCGCGGAGTGACGCCCTCTGACGGCCCGCGGCTCCCTGCCGCGGGCCGTCAGAGGTGCAGCGCCGGCGGGGGCTCGCCGGCCCACGCGGCGCGCAGCAGCGCCGTCACGCCCTCGCGGGTGACCGGCCGCGGGTTCGCGTAGGGACTGGCCACGGCGAGCTCGGCGATCCGCGGGACGTCGTCCTCGGCCATGCCGAGCTCGGCCAGCGACCGCGGCGCACCCAGCCGGCCGGCGAGCTCCCACAGCGCCCGGGCGGGGTCCGGGACGCCGCCGAGGGCGCGGGCGAGCGCGGCGACCGCCTGCGGGGCGGCAGGCGCGTTGTAGGCCAGGGCGTGCGGCAGGACGACGGTGTGGGTGGGCGCGTGCGGGAGGTCCAGCGTGCCGCCGAGGGTGTGGCACAGCTTGTGGTGCAGGGACATGGTGGTCGCGCCGAGCACCGACCCGCACAGCCAGGACCCGTAGAAGGCCTCGGACCGGGCGTCGAGGTCCCCGCCGTCGGCCACCACCGCCGGCAGCGCCGCGGCCAGGGCGCGCACCGCCTCCTCGGCCATGAGCGCCACCACCGGGTTGGTGTCCGGGGCGTAGAGGCCCTCGACGGCGTGGGCCAGGGCGTTCACCCCGCTGGTGGCCGACAGGGCCGGCGGCAGCCCGAGGGTGAGCTCCGGGTCGTACAGCGCGGCCCGGGGCAGCACCCGCAGGTCGCGGCCGGTGCGCTTGGCCCCGCCCTCGGTGAGGCCCCAGACGGGCGTCATCTCCGAGCCGGAGTACGTGGTCGGGACGGCGAGCAGCGGCAGTCCCGGGTCGAGGGCGAGCGCCTTGCCGAGCCCGATCGCCGAGCCGCCGCCGACCGCGACGCACCCGTCGGCGGACAGCTCGCGGGCACGGTCGCGGGCGCGGCCGGCCACCTCGACGGGCACGTGCATGCGGGCCTCGGCGAGGACGCCCACCGCCTGCTCCCCGAGCAGGTCCGCGACCCGCCGTCCCAGGTCCTGGTGGTTGGGACCGCACACCACGACGACCCGCGAGAGCCCGAGGGCGGCCACCTCCTCGGGCAGCCGGGCCAGGACCCCGGGCCCGAACACCACCCGGGTGGGCAGCGCCTGGTGGACGAAGGACAGGGAGCCGGTCACGCCCCGGCCCCCGCGACCGTCCCGGCGCCCTGCTCCTGGGCAGCGGCCTCGGCGTCGTACCCGTACAGCCAGGCGTTGTGCGCCAGCGGGTCGTCCCCGGCGAACGCGGCGTCGCGCGCCTGCTGCTCGGGGCCGTCGGGCAGGTGGTGGTGGGCCCGGCGGCCGCGGCTGGCCTCCTGGACCCGGGTCCCCCGCGGGACGCGCACGGCCTCGTAGCGCGCGAGGCCGTCGGCCACGCTGCTTCCGGCCAGGCACACCGCCAGCGCGGCGGCGTCCTCGACCGCCTGCGCGGCGCCCTGGGCGAAGAACGGGAACATCGGGTGCGCGGCGTCTCCGAGCAGCACCAGCCGGCCCGAGGTCCAGGTCGGGATGGGCTCACGGTCCAGCAGCGCCCATCGGCCGACCTCACCCGCGGCGGCGATGAGCGCCTCGAGCCGCGGGTCCCAGCCGGCGAACTCCGCCGCGAGGTCGGCCACCCGGCCCCGCGACTCCCACGACTCGACGTCGAAGTCCCCCGCCGGCGAGAACGCGACCAGGTTGACCAGCCGGCCCCCGGAGACCGGGTAGTGCACGAGGTGGCGGCCCGGGCCCAGCCACAGGGTCTGCACCGGCCGGCGGGCCAGGTCGGGTGCGGCCTCGGCGGGGACGAGCGACCGCCAGGCGCAGATCCCCGAGTACCGGGGAGGCCCGGGCTGGGCGACCGAGCCGCGCAGCACCGAGTGGATGCCGTCCGCGGCCACCACGACGTCGCTCGCGACGGCCGTGCCGTCGGCCAGCACGAGGCGGGCCACCTCGTCGTCCTGCTCCACGCCGACCACCCGCCGGCCCAGGTGCAGGGCGTCGGCGGGGACCACCGAGCGGAGCAGGTCGAGCAGGTCGGCGCGGTGCACCACCCAGGTGTCCTCGCCGTACATCGCCGCCGAGTCGGTAAGCTGCTGGCTGAACAGCACCCGACCGTCCTGCCACCGCCGGAACTCCCAGCCGACCTCGAGCCGGACGCCGCGTCCCTCGAGGCCGTCGGACAGGCCGAGCCGCCGCAGCAGGCGCATGAGGTTGGGCGCCACGACCAGCCCCGCACCGATCTCCCGGTACTGGCCGGCCTGCTCGTGCACCGACACCTCGTGTCCCGCCCGGTGCAGGAAGGCCGCCGCGGCCAGCCCGCCGATCCCGCCGCCCGCGATGGCCACCCGCACAGCCGTCCTCCCCTGCTCCCCGACGCCGCGATCCTGCAGTCCGCACCGACCGCCCGGTAGTGCCCTTCCCGCCCGGTCGAAGGCCGATCCTCCGCGATGCGGGCCGGACCGGCCGGACAGAGCCTCGGCCTGAGCCGGACGCGCGCCGGGCCCGGCACCCCGCGACAGGGGTGCCGGGCCCGGACCGCCGGCGTCAGGCCGTGGGCTGGCCGATGACGGCCGGGGCGTGGGTGTCCACCCCGTCCGGGGTCTCCTCGCGCGGCCGGTGGATCTGCGAGTAGACCTGGGCGCGCAGCTCGGCGAACCGCTGCGAGGACCGGGTGTGCAGCTGGTCGCGCTCGTCGGGGAGGTCGATGGTGAGGTCCTGGCGGATCACCGTGGGCGAGTTGGACAGGATGAGCACCCGCTGCCCGAGGTAGACCGCCTCGTCGATGTCGTGGGTGACGAACAGGGTGGTCACCTGGAACTTGTGCCACAGGTCGCGGATGAGGTCCTCGAGGTCGGCGCGGGTCTGCGCGTCGACCGCGGCGAACGGCTCGTCCATGAGCAGCACCTGCGGCTCGTAGGCGATGGCGCGGGCGATCGCCACGCGCTGCTGCATGCCGCCGGAGAGCTGCCACGGGTAGGCGCTGTGCGCGTCCTTGAGACCGACCGCGGCGATCGACTCGTCGACGAGCTCCTTCCGGCGGGCGGCCGGCACCTTCCGCTGCTTGAGCGGCAGCTCGACGTTCTCCCGCACGCTCATCCAGGGGAACAGGCTGCGGCCGTACTCCTGGAAGACGATCGCCATGCCCGGCGGCGGGCCGACGACCTTCTTGCCATCGAGCACCACCGAGCCCGAGGTGGGCTCCAGCAGCCCGGACATGCACTTGAGCAGCGTCGTCTTGCCACAGCCCGAGGGGCCGACGAGGCAGACCAGCTCGCCCTTGTCCAGGGTGAAGGTCAGGTCGCGGACGGCCTCGACCGTGCGGGACTTGCCCTCGTAGACCTTCTTGAGGCCGGTGACCTCGAGCATCGCGTTGCGCCTTCCGTTGGGGGGTTCGAGGGTCGGGGTGCGATCGGTGCGGTCAGCCGGCGCGCTGCGCGCGGCGCAGGCCGTGGTACCAGGCCAGCCACCGGCTCTCGACGATGCGGAACAGCAGGGACAGCAGGAAGCCGAGCAGGCCGAGCATCAGCATGCCCGCCCACATCTCCGGGATGGCGAAGCTGCGCTGCGCCTGGACGATCGCGAAGCCCAGGCCGTCGCTGGCGGCGAACAGCTCGCTGATCACCATCAGGATGATCGCCACCGACAGGCCCTGCCGCAGCCCCGCGGCCATCTGCGGGCTGGCCGCCGGCAGGATCAGGTGCCGCAGCCGGGCCGCGCCGGAGATCCGGTAGGTGCGCGCGGTGTCGGACAGCACGCTGTCGACGGCCCGCACGCCCTCGGCGGTGTTGAGCAGGATCGGCCACATGCACCCGAACGCGATGACCACGATCTTCATCGTGTTCTCGATGCCGAAGACGAGCATGAGGATCGGGACGATGACCGGCGGCGGGATCGCCCGGAAGAACTCGAGCACCGGCTCGAGCAGGTCCCGCAGGCGCTTGTAGGTGCCGATCAGGACCCCGAGGGTGACGCCGACCAGCGCGGCGATGAGGTAGCCGGCCGCCAGCCGCAGCAGGCTGGGCAGGACGTCGTCGGCCAGCCGGGGCCCGAACCACTCCTCGACGAGGCTGTCGATGATCCGGGACAGGGGCGGGAAGTAGAAGTCGGTGCTGCTCGCCGACGTCACCCACCAGAGGACGAACAGCACGATCGGCAGGCCGAAGGTGAAGCCGATCCGGCGCAGGACCTGCATCAGAGGGCGACCTCTCCACGCTGGGACGGGTGCCAGCTCAGCGCCCGTCGCTCGATGAACCGGAACACCAGGTTGACCGCGACGCCGAGGAGGCCGGTCACGACCACGAGGGCGTAGGTCGCGGCGATCGCGCCGCTGCTCTGTGCCACCGCGAGCCGGTTGCCCAGCCCCGGGTTGCCGATGACCAGCTCGGCGGTGACGGCCAGGATCAGCGCGACGGACGCCGACAGCCGCAGGCCGGTCATGACGTAGGGCAGCGCCGTGGGCCAGGTGACGTAGCGGATCCGCGCGAGGAACCCGAACCGGTAGGCCCGGGCGGTGTCCTGGGCGACCGGGTCGACGTCCTGCACGCCGTAGAGCACCTGGATGAGCATCTGCCAGAACGCCGCGTAGACGACCAGCAGCAGCTTGCTCTCGATCTGGGTGCCGAACAGCAGCACGGCCAGCGGGATCAGCGCGACCGACGGGATCGGCCGCAGGAACTCGATGGTCGAGGCGGTGACCTCGCGCAGGATGTGCGAGCTGCCGATGATGATCCCGAGCACGACGCCGGCGACGGCGGCGATGGCCAGGCCCAGGGCCCAGCCCTGCAGCGTGTCCAGCAGCGCGACCCAGAACCCGCCCTGGCCGAGCTGGTCGACCAGCGCGGACCCGATCTGCGAGGACGTCGGGAAGAACTGGCTGGGCAGGACGCCGATGCGCGGCAGCACCTCGAACAGCAGGACGAGGGCGACCAGGCCGATCGTGCCCAGCACGATCGGCGAGCTGCCGACCGCACGCTTGGCCGGGGGCTTGGGTGCGACGCCGGCCTCGGGGTTGTCGGCGGCCGGCTCGTAGACGGTGACGGGCGCGGAGTCGGTCACGGCCGCGTCACCTCCGGTCCGGCGTGCCGACCCCCGCTACGGTGGGCCGGCCCGCCGGGGGCGGTGTCCGCGCCAGGGGCGGCGGACGACTGCGGAGCGGCCGGGGGGACCGCTGGGGTTCGGCGCATCGGCGCTCTCCGGGAGTTCAGGTGGTGGGGGCAGGCAGGTGTTCGCCTTGCGAACCACTGTTCTTCCTGAGCACGGAAACAGGTGATCGGGCTCACCGTCAAGTTCGACTTTCCGGAAGTGACCGCGCCGTGATGGTCAGCACAGAGCTGCTTGCCGAACAGCCGTTCACTCTGCGCACAATGTGACGCGGAGCGCAGTCCTGCGCCCCATCCCAGGAGGAAGCGCGTGGAGATCGCCGACCTGACCCAGGACTCGGCCGTCCTTCCGGCCCGCGACAGCACGTTCGTGCAGTCGCTGGACCGGGGGCTGGCCGTCATCCGGGCCTTCGACGCCGAGCACCCCCGGCTCGGGCTGTCGGAGGTCGCGCGCGCCACCGGGCTGACGCGCGCCGCGGCGCGGCGCTTCCTGTTGACGCTGGTGCAGCTGGGCTACGTGCGGGTGGACGGCCGGGAGTTCTCGCTGCGCCCCCGGGTCCTCGAGCTGGGGTACTCCTACCTGTCCGGGCTGACCCTGCCCGAGGTGGCCGAGCCGCACCTGGAGTCCCTCGTCGCGCGGGTCAACGAGTCCTCCTCGGTGTCGGTGCTGGACGGCGACGACATCGTCTACGTGGCCCGCGTCCCCACCAAGCGGATCATGACGGTGCTGATCGCGGTGGGCACGCGGTTCCCGGCCCACCCGACGTCGATGGGCCGGGTGCTGCTGGCCGGGCTGCCGCACGCGGAGCTCGCCGCCTACCTGCAGCGTGCCGAGTTCACGTCCTACACCGAGCACACGATCACCGACCCGGTGGAGCTGCGCGCCGTGGTGGAGCGGGTGCGGCGCCAGGGCTACGCCGTCGTCGACCAGGAGCTGGAGACCGGTCTGCGCTCGGCCGCGGCGCCCATCCGCAACGCCGACGGCCAGGTGATCGCCGCGCTCAACGTCTCCGCGCACGCCAGCCGGACGTCGATGGAGCAGCTGGAGGACGAGCTCGTCCCCGCCCTGCTGGAGACCGCCCGCCACATCGAGCACGACCTGCTCCGGACGGGGCGCCCGCGCTCGTGACCTCTCCCGAACCGCACCGGTCCGGCCGGTGGTGGGCCTGGCTCGCGCCGGCCGCGGCCCTCGTGGTCGTCGCGCTGTGCCTGCGGGCGCCCTTCGCCGCGGTCGGCCCGGTGCTCGGCGAGCTCAGCGCCGAGCTGTCCGTGCCGACCTCGGCGCTGGCGGTGCTGACCGCACTCCCGCTGGTCTGCTTCGGCGTGGTCTCCCCCACCGCGCCGGCGATCGCCGCACGGATCGGCGTCCACCGCGCCGTCCTCGCCGGCGCGGTCGTCCTCGCCCTCGGGGTCGCGCTGCGCCTGGCCGGGACCTGGGGGCTCTACGCGGGCACGGTGCTGCTCACCGGGGGCATCGCCGTGGTCAACGTGCTCCTGCCGGCCGCCACGCGCGCGGAGTACGGCGCGCGCAGCGCCCCGGTCCTCGGTGCGGTGACCGCCTCCATGGCCCTGTCGGCGAGCCTCGGCGCCGGGCTGGCCCAGCCGCTGGCCGACGCCGCGGGCAGCGCCGTGCGCGGCCTCGCGCTGTGGCTGGTGCCGGTGCTGGTCGCCACGGCGGCCGTGGGTGTGCTGGCCCTGCGGCGGCGGGGCCCGGCCGACACCCCCGCGGCCGCCCGCCTGCCGGTCGCCGCCGTCCTGCGCGACCGCGTGGCGCTCGCGGTCACCGTCTTCATGGGGCTCCAGTCGCTCACGTTCTACGCGATGCTGACCTGGCTGCCCGGCATCCTCGAGGACGACGCCGGGGTCTCCGGGGTGGCCGCCGGCGGGCTGCTGGCCCTCGCCGCCGCGGTCGGCGCTCCCTGCGCCCTCGTCGTCCCCCCGCTGGCCGCTCGCCGGCCCAGCCAGGTCCCGTGGGTGCTCGGCTGCAGCGCGCCGATCCTGGTCGCCCTCGTCGGCCTGCTCGTGGCGCCGGCCGCGGCCCCGGCCGTCTGGGCCGTGCTGTACGGCCTGGGCACGGGGCTGTGCTTCCCGCTGGCCATGACGCTGGTCCTGGTGCGCACCCGCGACGTCGCCCAGACCGGCCGGCTCTCGGCGGCCGCGCAGAGCGTCGGGTACCTGCTGGCTGCCACCGGTCCGCTGGCGGTCGGCCTGCTGCACGACGCGACCGGCGCGTGGCGGCCGAGCCTGGCGCTGCTGCTGGTGCTGCTGGTCCTCCAGGTGGCGACCGGGCTGTCCGCGGCCCGCCCCCGCCTGGTCACCGAACGGGAGCCGGCGGAGGCCACCGAGGCCGCCCCCGCACGATCCTGACCGACGAGACGGGAGAACTGATGGACAAGGTGGTGGGCAGCGCCGTCGAGGCGGTGGCCGACGTGCCCGATGGCGCGGTGCTGGCGGTGGGCGGGTTCGGGTTGTGCGGCATCCCGTACGCGTTGATCGACGCGCTGCTGGAGAAGG
>NZ_JBJGYV010000040.1:0-40291 GCF_054050175.1 Geodermatophilus sp. SYSU D00697 | reverse complement strand
CCCCGCCCCCCGGTCGTAGTCTGGCGGGGGGCCGGCCGCCCGCGGCCGCCGGCCCCCTGGCCCCAGGTCGCGCTCAGCTCGTCGGTGCCGGCGCCCTCGGTGCAGGCGTCACCTGCTCGTCGGCGAACACCTCGCGCAGCTTCTCCTCCTGGTCGGAGCTGAGGTTGCTCTCCACCAGGACCATCTGCTGGCCCTCGAACGCCTGCTTCACCTTGTCCACCACGGCATCCGAGGAGAGGACGAACAGCGCCGAGGTGCCGGGCTGGATCTCGTCGCGCATCCGGCGGATGAAGCCGTCGTCGATGCCGACGTCGGTCATGCTGCCGGTGAGCGCCCCCATCCCCGCGCCGATCGCCATCCCGAGCAGCGGGACGAAGAAGATCAGGCCGAACAGCAGGCCCCAGAACGCGCCGCCCAGGGCGCCGGCGCCGGCCATGTTGGTCAGCTGGCGGGTCTTCGGCTTCCTCGCCCCCTCCGGGTAGCTCACGATCGCGGCGTCGTGGATCCGGATCAGCTCACGGCGTTGCAGGTCCTTCAGGGTCGCCTCGGCCCGGTCGGCACCGGTGGCGGTGGGGAACTTCCAGACGGTCATGGTGGCCATGGACGGTCTCTCCTCGGGTGTGCGCGGCCGGAACCGGGGTGGTCCGGGGTCAGGAGTTGAGGATCTGGCTCTTCTGGAGCTCGAACTCCGCCTCGTCGAGGACGCCGGAGTCGCGGAGCTGGGCCAGTTCGCGCAGCTGCGCCAGCTTGGTGTTCGTGTCGGTGCGCGGCGGGGCGGCGGGCGCGGGCTCGGCGTACTGCGGCGCCGCGGGGGCGGCCTGCGCGGCCCACCGGTTGGTCTGGCGACGGGAGACGCGGTTGGACACGGCGGTGGCCGTGCCCGCGACGACGGCGGTGCGGGCCATGCCCCGCAACAGTCCTGGCATGTCGGCTCCTGGTGGTGGGTGGTCCCGGCCGGGCGGCACGGGTCGGTGGGTGGGTCAGCGCACCGAGGGCACCTCGCGCTCGGTGCCGGGGCGCCAGAAGGCGGCCACGACCAGCACCAGGCCGAGGAAGGTGACCTGCAGGCCGAAGACCACCGACAGCACCAGGACGGTGGCCCGCGGCCAGACGATGGCCAGCACGCCGACGACGACGTTGACCGCGCCCAGCGTCAGCAGCCACTGCCAGCCGGGGACCTCGTGACGCGCGACGGCGGCCAGGCCGACCCGCCCGGCGCCGTGGACGATCAGGGACAGCCCGGTGATCAGGACCAGCGTCCAGAGGGTGAGGCCGGGCCAGACCGCGGCCAGGACGCCCCCGACGACGAGGACCGCCCCCAGCACGAGCGACCCGGCGCGGTGCCGTCCGGAGTCCCAGCCGACGGCGATCTCGAGCAGGCCGCCGAGCACGAAGGCCAGGCCGACCAGCAGCGCCAGGCTGCGTGCGGCGGCGACGGGGTTGAGCAGCAGCGCGATCCCGACCGCCGCCACGGCCAGGCCCAGCAGTCCGACGACGGTCCGCAGACCCCTGTGCCCCGACGGGGCGGCCGCGTACGGGCTGGACACGTTGGCGGTCATCGACGTCCCCTCCTCCGGGGTGCTCCTGGGGTCCATGTTCGCGGCCGGCGGCCGGCACGACCTCATCCCCCACGGATGACGCCGCGGCCACCGCCGGACCGGCACCGTCGGGTCATGAGCAGACGCGCAGCCGGGATCTGGGCCCTCGTCCTCGCGGCGGCGATCGCCGGGTGCTCCGACCCGGGCACCACGACGTCCGGCTCGGCGACGTCGGCCGCCGCGACGTCGGCCGCCGCGACGTCGGCCGCCGAGGCGTCGGTGAGCGGGGCGTCGGTGAGCGGGGCACCGGGGACCGCGGCCGCGGGTGCTGCCGCGTCGGGTGCTGCGGTGTGCCAGGCCGCGGACCGACTGCGGTCCTCGCTGACCGCGCTGGGGGACGTCCAGGTCCTCCAGCAGGGCACCGACGCGGTGCGGCAGGCCTTCACGTCGGTGGAGGACGCGCTCGGGCAGCTGCGCCAGGAGGCCGGCACCGCCTACGCCGGCCAGGTCGACCAGGTGCAGTCCGACGCCGCACAGGTGCGGACCACCCTCGACGCGGCGCAGCAGGACGCGTCGGCCCGGACGCTCGGCGACGTCGCCTCCGCCGTCGGCGTCCTGCTCGCCGACGCCCGCGCCCTCCTCGACGACGTGGGGTCGACGTGCTGACCGCGACCCGCGCCACAGCCGACCAGCGCCGCACCCCCCGGGAGCGGCGCGCCGCCGGCAAGGCGCTGCGGGCCGAGGTGCCCCTCGAGAGCCACGCGGTGACCGGGCGCGTCGTCGACGCCCGCGACCCGCTGACCCTGCTGGAGGAGCAGGCGGCCGACCGGCTGCCCGAGCTGGGGCCGATCCGCTACGGGCGGATGCTGCAGTCCCCGTTCGCCTTCTACCGCGGCGCCGCGCGGGTCATGGCCGCCGACCAGGCCCGCGCGCCGCGCTCCGGCCTCACGGTGCAGATGTGCGGCGACGCCCACGCGGCCAACTTCGGCCTCTACGGCTCGCCCGAGCGGCGGCTGGTGTTCGACGCCAACGACTTCGACGAGACCCTCCCCGGGCCCTTCGAGCACGACGTCAAGCGGCTGGTGGCCAGCCTGGAGGTCGCCGGCCGGCACAACGGCCTGTCCGACCGGCGACGCCGGGCCCTCGTGGTCGCCGCCGGCGCGCGCTACCGGACCGCGATGGCGGAGTTCGCCGAGGCCCGCGACATCGAGGTCTGGTACTCCCGGGTCGACGCCGACGAGCTGCGCCGGCGGCTCGCCCCCCGGCTCGGTCCGGCCCAGCGCAAGCGGCTGGCCCGGGCGCTGGACCGGGCGCGGACGCGGGACACCCTGCAGGCCTTCGGCAAGCTCACCGAGGTGGCCGACGGACGGCTGCGGATCCGGGCCGAGCCGCCGCTGGTCGTGCCGCTGCGCGAGCTCGCCCCCGGAGTGGAGGCCGACGACCCGGCGGAGGCGTTCAGCGCCCTCATCCGGCAGTACCGGGGCTCCCTCCAGGCCGACCGGCGCACCCTCCTGGAGCGTTACTCCTACGTCGACATGGCGCGCAAGGTCGTGGGCGTGGGCAGCGTGGGCACCCGCTGCTGGGTCGTCCTGCTCGTCGGCCGCGACGACGACGACCCGCTGCTGCTGCAGGTCAAGGAGGCGGGGCCGTCGGTGCACGCGGAGTTCGTGGGCCGCAGCCGGTACGCCAACCAGGGGCAGCGCGTGGTGGCCGGGCAGCGGCTCATGCAACAGGCCAGCGACATCTTCCTGGGCTGGCAGCGGTCCGCCGGCATCGACGGGGTCGAGCGCGACTTCTACCTGCGGCAGCTGCGGGACTGGAAGGGGTCGATCGAGATCGACGACCTGCGGCCGCGCGGCCTGGAGATCTACGGCGAGCAGTGCGCGTGGTGCCTCGCCCGGGCGCACGCGCGCTCCGGCGACCGGATCGCGATCGCCGGCTACCTCGGCTCCTCGCCCACCTTCGACAACGCCCTCGCCGACTACGCCGCCGCGTACGCCGACGTGACCGAGGCCGACCACCGGCAGCTCGCCGAGGCCGTGGCCGCGGGCCGGGTGGACGCGCAGCGGGACACCTGATCGGGCTCGTCCGGCCGGGATGATCCTCCCCGTGGACGAGGACCGCAGCATCCCGGCCGTGGACGGCCCCGCCCGCACCGAGCGGCTCCCGGAACGCGGCGGCCCGCCCCCTCCGGCGGCCGCGCCGCTGCTGCCGGGCCGGCGCCCGCTGCTCGTGGGCGCCGCCCGGACGCTGCTCACGAGCGCCGGGCTCCTCGTCGTCTACTTCGCGCTGCCCCTCGACCGGGCCTTCACCGCCGGGACGGTCGCCGCGCTGGCCGCCGGCGTGGGTGCCGTGGGGTTGCTGGTCGCCTGGCAGGTGCGGGCGATCCTGCGCGCGCCGCACCCCGCGCTGCGGGCGGTCGAGGGCGTCGCGCTGTCGGTCCCGCTGTTCCTCCTGCTGTTCGCCATCGCGTCCGTCCAGCTGTCCGGCACCGACCCCGGCGCCTTCACCGAGCCGCTCAGCCGCGTCGACGGCCTGTACTTCGTCGTCACCGTCTTCGCCACGGTGGGCTTCGGCGACATCGCGCCGGTCAGCGAGGCGGCCCGGCTGCTCACCACGGTGCAGATGGTGGTCAACCTCGTGGTGATCGGGCTGGTGCTCCGGGTGTTCCTCGCCGCCGTCGACCGCCGCCGCCGGGCGGCCGCGGACCCCGACCCGCCGCCGGACGCCGGCTGACCGGCCGGTCACACGCCGAGCAGCCGGCCCTTCTCGCGGCGGAACTCCTCCTCGGTGAGGACGCCGGCGTCGCGGGCGCTGCCCAGGCGGACGAGCAGGTCGAGGCGGTCGTTGAGCGTGGTGATCGTCTGGGGGGTGAGCGCGGCCGGCACGAACGGCCCCGGCTCGGGCGCGGCCGGCTCGACCGCCGTCGCGAGCAGCGTGGCCCCGGCCGGGCGCTCCGGTGCGCCGCCGGTCGGGAGGGGCCCCGGGCGCGGGGCCGGGACGACCGCCGCGGCTCCCGGAGCCGGTCTCGCGACGGCTCCGTCGGGTCCGGGGGACCGCGCCGCCACGACCCCGGTGTCCTCGACCGCGGTCCCCTCCGTTCCTGAGACCGGCGCCGACGCCCGGTCCACCAGCCACGCCAGCGCCCCGAGGTACAGCGCGACCAGGGCCACCACCCAGATCAGCACCGACAGCGTGGGCGCGGGCCAGAAGAGCAGCACCAGCGCGGCGAGGGCGACGCCGCTCCACCGGGCGGGGACGAGGTGGTCGCGCACCAGCCCGCCCAGCCGTGCGGTCCGCTGCGGCAGGTCCAGCTCCACGGCGAAGGCGCGCGTCCCGGCGGCCACCCGGCGTGTCCAGGGCTCGGCCGGGACGGCGTCCGCGGCCGGCGCGTCCCCCTCGGCCGCGAGCGCCGCGGCCGCGTGGGACTCCTCCCGCCGCCGACGCAGCGTCGCGCGGGCCGAGGCCACCCCGCGCCGCACCGCGGCCCCGATGCCGAGCCGGCCCCAGACCAGCGTGAGCACCAGGACCAGCAGGGCGGCGCCGAGCAGCCACAGCGTCCAGGTCCGCAGACTGCCGGCGAGCACGTCGTAGACCGCGCCGACGGCGTCCCGGTCCTCCACCGGGACCTGAGGCAGGAGCACCCCGCGGCCGATCCGCAGCGCGAGCAGCACCAGCAGGGTGAGCACCGTCGTGGTCACCGCGAACGCGCGCAGCGTGCCGCGGCGGTGCCGGGAGACGCCCAGCGCGCCGGCCAGCGTGCCCAGCGCCAGCAGCCCCAGCCACCACCAGACGTCCTCCAGCAGGTCGATCGCGGTGTAGAGCTGCGGAGCAGCCGCGGGCGTCACGACCGTCACGCCGACGTCGTCGGGCAGCAGGTCGAGGACCTGGCCCGCGATGCCGTCCTGCAACGAGCCGGGCACCCGCTCCTTGGCCTGGCCGAGGGTGAACCGCACCGGCTCGCCGGCGACCAGCTGGTCGTGCGCGGAGGTGAGCGCCGCCTCGGTCAGCGGCCGGAACGGGTCGCTGGCGAGCAGGCGCTGCACGCCGGCCGAGACGAGCGAGCGGATGCCGTCCTCCACCGTGGGCCGGAACGACTGGAGCCGGTCGGGCAGCAGCGCCACCCCCTCGTCGATGGCCGCCTGCACCTCGGGGTGGGTCATGACCGTCGCCGTCACCTCGTCGGTGACGCGGGCCTCGACCGCCGGCGCGTCGACGATCGTCTCCACGGTGGCGACGAAGACCGTCGTGTCGACGACCGTGCGGCGGGTCCACAGCGAGGTGCTGGCCAGGACGACGGCGACGGCGCTGACGAGGACCAGCAGCCCGACGGCGGAGCGGCGCATGGCTCCTCCCTCTCGCGGTCGTGGAGCCCGGGGAACGGTCGGAGAGCCCGGGGGACAGCGGCCGAGCCTGGTTCGGGTGGACCGCCGCGCTCATCACCCCTGGGGGATGAGGCGCCCGGCGAGCCGCCGGCGTCACGGTCGCCGGCATGACCGAGACACCCAGGACCGAGACCGCCATCGCCGACCACGGGCTCATCGGCGACCTGCAGACGGCCGCGCTGGTGACGACCGACGGGTCGATCGACTGGTTCTGCTGCCCGCGGTTCGACTCCCCCAGCGTCTTCGCCGCGCTGCTGGACGACGAGCGCGGCGGTCACTTCCGGATCCGTCCGGCGGGCGTCGCCTACACCTCCAAGCAGATGTACCTGCCCGACACCGCCGTCCTGGTGACCCGCTTCTTCACCGAGGACGGGATGGGGCAGGTCGTCGACTTCATGCCGCCTGCTGGGGACAGCGCCACCGACGTGCACCGGATCGTGCGGGTCCTGGACTGCGTCCGCGGCCGGATGACCTTCGACGTCGACGTCGCTCCCCGCTTCGACTACGGGCGGCAGGCGCACCGGGTCGACGTGACGGCGAACGGCGCCGTCCTCACCGCCAACGGACAGCAGCTGACCCTGCACGTCGTCCGCGAGCCCGAGGACGAGCGGCTGGCCGAGGTCCGTCTCGGGGACGCCGACCTGCACGCGACGGTCTCCCTGGAGGCCGGGCAGACGCGCGGGGTGGTGCTCGAGTGGGGCGGGGACGACCGGCCGCGCGAGATCCGGCCGGCCGAGGTCCGGACCCTGTTGCGGCAGACGGTCGACTTCTGGCGCTCCTGGGTGTCCCGCTCGACCTATCGGGGCCGCTGGCGGGAGCCGGTCCAGCGGTCGGCGATCACGCTGAAGCTGATGACCTACGCGCCCAGCGGCGGTCTCGTGGCCGCTCCCACCGCGGCTCTGCCGGAACAGGTCGGCGGCGAGCGCAACTGGGACTACCGCTTCACCTGGGTGCGCGACGCCTCCTTCTCGGTGCACGCGCTGCTCAAGCTCGGTCTGACCGAGGAGGCCGGCGCCTTCGGCCGCTGGCTGGGTGACCGCATCCGCGAGCGGGCCGGCAGCGACAGCGGCCCGCTGAACATCATGTACCGCATCGACGGCTCCTCCGACCTGAAGGAGGACGTCCTCGACCACTGGCGCGGCTACCGCGGTTCGGCTCCGGTGCGCATCGGCAACGGCGCCGCCGAGCAGCTGCAGTTGGACATCTACGGCGAGGCGCTGGACAGCGTGTACTCCGGCGTCCGGGCGGGCCTGCCGCTCCCCCACCAGGGCTGGGCGGCCATCACCCGGGTGCTGGACTGGCTGGCGGACAACTGGGACCAGCCCGAGGAGGGCATCTGGGAGACCCGCGGCGGCCGGCAGCCGTTCACCTACGGGCGGGTGATGAGCTGGGTGGCCTTCGACCGCGGTGTCCGGCTGGCCCGCGAGCACGGCCGGCCCGCCCCGCTGGAGCGCTGGATCACCGAGCGCGACCGGGTCTACCAGCAGGTCGTGGAGCGGGGCTTCCACTTCCGGCGCCAGGCCTTCGTCCAGCACTACGACACCGACGTCCTGGACTCCGCGCTGCTGCGCATGCCCACCGTCGGCTTCGTCGACGGCCGCGACCCGATGTGGACCACGACGCTGGCCGCCATGGACCGCGAGCTGGTGACCGACAGCCTGGTCTACCGCTACGACCCCGAGGCCTCGCCCGACGGGCTGCGCGGGTCGGAGGGCACCTTCTCGCTGTGCACGTTCGCCTACGTCGACGCGCTCACCCGCGCCGGGCGGCTGGACGACGCCCGCACCGCCTTCGAGAAGATGCTGACCTACGGCAACCACGTGGGCCTGTACTCCGAGGAGATCGCCCTCACCGGCGAGCAGATCGGCAACTTCCCCCAGGCGTTCACCCACCTGGCGCTCATCGACGCCGCGACCACGCTGGACGCGGCCCTCGACGGGCGCCCACCCCGCTGATGCGCGTCCTCGTCCGCGGGGGGTGAGGTCGGACGGCGGCCGGCGCGCCGACGCTGGGCGTCCGTCCGTCCCGCCCCTCCAGGAGGAGCCATGACCCGGACCGCCCCCGACGACGCGCTCGACCGCATCGCCCAGGGTGATGCGCCGGTCCTCGAGACGCTGCTCGCGATGAACCTCGACGCGGCGGAGCGCTCGGGGCTGGACGCCGAGACCTACCTGCTCGTCCGGCTCGCCGCGCTCGTCGCCATGGACGCCGCACCGGTGTCCTACGCGATCACCTTCGGCGCCGCGGCGGAGGCGGGCCTGACGGCGGAGAAGGCCCAGGCCGTCCTGGTCGCCATCGCCCCCGTCGTCGGCAGCGCGCGGGTGACCGCGGCGGCCGGCGCCATCCTGCGCGGGGTCCTCGGCGCGGCCGCCCTGGCCGACCAGATCCCGGAACAGCGCTCGTCGTAGCCGCAGCCGCTCGATCCCCGCCCGGCGCCGATCCCGTACCGGAGGAGACCCATGACCAGGACCGGCGCCGGGCCGGCGACCGCGACAGCGGGTGCCGTCGTCCTCCCGCTCGCCCTCGCCCAGTTCATCGCCAGCTACGCCGCCTCGAACATGAACGTCGCGATCAGCACGATCGCCGACGACCTGGACACCGACGTCGCGGGGATCCAGACCACCATCACGCTGTTCACCCTGACGATGGCGGCGCTGATGATCCCCGGGAGCAAGCTCACCGACATCTGGGGCCGCAGGTACTGCTTCATCCTCGGCCTGGCCGTGTACGGGGCCGGCGCCCTGCTGGCCGCCCTGGCACCGGGGCTGGGGACGCTGACGATCGGGTACTCGCTGCTCGAGGGCGTCGGCTCGGCGCTGCTCATCCCGCCGATCTACATCCTCATCACCGTGGTCTTCGACGACCTGAAGTCCCGGGCCAAGTGGTTCGGCGTCGTCAGCGGGGCCGCCGGGCTGGGTGCCGCCGCCGGACCCCTGATCGGCGGACTCATCACCAGCTACGTCAGCTGGCGGGCCTCCTTCCTGCTCCAGGTGGTCGTCGTGGCCGTGATCGCGCTCATGGCGCGGCGGATCGACGACCCGCCGCTGCCGGCCCAGCGGCCGCACTTCGACCTCCTCGGGGCGGTCCTGTCGGCGGCCGGGCTGTTCTCCGTCGTCTTCGGGGTCCTGCAGACCAACACCCGCGGCTGGGGTTCGCCCCTGGTGTGGGCGTACGTGGCGCTGGGCGTCCTGGTCCTGGCCGGGTTCTTCCTGCACGCGCGGGCCCGGGAGCACAGCGGCCGGACGCCGCTCGTCTCACCCTCACTCTTCCGGAACCGGACGTCGAACCTCGGGCTGCTGACCCAGACCGTCCAGTGGCTGGTCATGCAGGGCGCGTTCTTCGTGATCTCGGTCTTCCTGCAGCAGGAGCGTGGCTACTCGGCGATCCAGACCGGCCTCATGCTGGTGCCGGCCACGATCGGCGTCCTGCTCTCCTCCGGGATGGCGCAGCGGATGGCCAGCCGGCACCCCCAGCGGCTGCTGATCCGGGCAGGGTTCACCGTGACCGTCGCCGGCCTGGCCCTCCTGCTGGCCCTGGCTCGGACCGACTCCGCCGTCTGGACCTTCTGGCCCGGCCTGTTCCTCATGGGCTTCGGCGTCGGCGCCATGCTCACCGCGTCGGTCAACGTGGTGCAGTCGGCGTGGCCGGAGGAGGTCCAGGGCGACATCTCCGGGGTCTCGCGGAGCGTGTCGAACCTCGGTTCGTCGCTCGGTGTGGCGATCGCCGGCTCGGTGCTCGTCGGCGCGGCGGCCGCCGGCAACCCGCCGTTCCTCACCGCGATCGTGGTGGTCGGGTGCTTCGCGATCGTCGGGTGGGTGGCCGCGTTCCTGCTCCCGCACGCCCCCCGCCGGGTCCCGGCCGCCTGACCCACCCCAGCGGCACCGGTGCCTGTGGGCTCGGCCCCTGCCGGATGACCGCCGAGGTCAGGCGCCGCGCTCGCGGGGCGCGTCGGGGAGCCCGGACACCACCGCCGCCAGGAAGGGGCCGACCAGCCGGCCGACGTCCTCGTGCGCCGCGGCGACCTCCACCACGCAGCCGTCGTCCGCGGTGAGCCGGAGGGCGACCGGACGCCGCCCCAGGCCGCGCGCCTCTCCAGGCTCCAGCGCCTCCACCGTGACCTCCCGGGCGACCCCGGCCGCGAGGGGCGTGAGCCACAACCTCAACAGGCCGGACCGGAGCAGGAGCACGTCGTCCACCCACGCCGCCTGCGTGCGCCGGAGGCACCACCGCGCGTCGTATCGGCGCGGCGACGCGGGCGGGCCGACCCGGCAGCGGAAGGAGGGCAGCTCACGGGCGTAGCGGATCCGGCCCCACGCCGCCAGGACGACGACCGTCGCGCCCACCAGGACGACGGCGCCGAGCGCCACCAGGACGGGAGTCATCGGGCACCACACTCCCTCGCACGCGAGGCCTTCGGGGAACGGGTCGGGGCACGCGGCCGGCGCTGCTCACGTCGAGTCGTCGACGTAGGACCCCGGTCCGGTCGTGCGGACCTCCATCAGGTCCAGACCCAGGCTGCGCAGCCGCTGCAGCATGCCGTGCAACCCGGGCTGGTCCGTGGGTCCGGTCCGCAGGATGGTCAGCGGTGGCTCCTCGCCGAGGTCCTCCGCGCCGATCTCCTCGAGGAGCTCGGCGGGGACCGGTCCGCGGACACGGAGCTCGTACACCTGGCGTCCCATCTGCGCTGCTCCTTCGCTCGAGGCGGGCGCCGGTGGAACGGGGGTCCGCCGCGCGAGCCGCTCAGCGAGCCGGACGACCGCCACCGGTTCCCCGGGACGCGGGAGGTCCGATCCGATCCCCGGAGCCTCGCGCGTCCGTCATCCGGCTGCCTCCCCCTCCCTGGATGAGGAGCCCCCGGTGGCCGGGCCGGTGGGGTGGCGCCCCGACCGACGTCGCTCCCCCGGCTGCCGGCCGACGGCGGCCGCGGGGAGTCATCCCAGCGGGGCGATGGGGCCCCGTCCACCGGTCCCCATCCTGGGCGAGAGGCACCCTCTCCCCTCCCCGACGCTGGACGGCAGGAACGGACGGCGGTGGCATGAGCACTCCGACCGACAGCGCACTGCGCCGCTCGCTGCGGTGGTTCACCCTGGGTTCGGGGCCGCTCAAGCGCGGCTCGGACCGGCTGCAGGTGGCCGGCCGGCTCGTCGTCGTGCTCTCCCTGCTGGCCGCTCCTCCGCTGGCCGTGGCCGCCACGGCCGCCACGACCGCGGAGCTCCAGGCGCGAGCCGCGACGGAGGCGGCCGAGCGGTCCCGCGTGGACGCCGTCCTGCTCGAGGACGCGCCGGAGGCGCCGGAGGTCCCCGCCTCGGGCGAGGGCGGCCTGGAGCGGGTGACCGAGCCGGCCCGCGCGGTGTGGCCGGCCCCGGACGGGGCGCAGCGTCAGGGAGTCGTGCTGGTCCGCCCCGGCACGGCCGCCGGGACGACCGTCCCCGTGTGGGTCCACCGCGACGGGCACATCACGCCCGCGCCCATGGACCGCAGCCGCATCGACAGCGCGGCCATGAAGATCGGGGCGGTCGTCCTCCTCGGGGTCCCGATCGCGGCGTGGAGCCTCCACGCCCTGCTCTGCGCCGGCCTGGACCTCCACCGGGAGCGCCGGTGGGCGCAGGGCTGGGCGGTGGTCGAACCGGACTGGGCGACCCGGCTGCTCTGAGCGCGCCGGGCACCCCGCCGTCCGGCCGGTCAGCCCACCGGCCGGGCCTGCTCCTCGGTGCTGTCCCGCTCCTCGGCCTCGAGCGCGTCGAGCGCCGCCGCCAGGTCCTGCAGGGGGATGTGGCCGGACGCGACCAGCTGCCCGCCGGACCGGCGCAGCGCAGCGGCGAACGGGGCCGCCCAGACGTTCTCGTAGACCAGCACGCCCGCGGCGGTCCCGGGCTCCAGTGCCGCGGCGGCCTCGGCGAGGTCGTCCGGGCGGAGGAGACCGGAGTCCGCGCCGTCGAACAGTGCCGCCTCGAGGACCTGCATGCGGTCGAGGTCGACCTGGCTCAGCGTCGTGACGGTGCCGTCCTCGTCCTTGCGGATGAACTCCAGGTCGAGGATGCGGATGACCCCCCGGTCGACGAGGTCGATCAGCAGCGGGAACGCCTCCCCGGTCATGCGTTCGACCGGGAACGCCACGACGAGGTAGTCGACCGGTCCCATCTGGTCGAGGTCGGCGCTCTGCTCGAGGTCAGCGGTCATGTCTCCCCCAGGGGAACGAGGAACGGTGCTCGGCGCTCCCACGGTGCCCGCGGCCGCCGGTCCGCTGCGTCACCCGCCGCGGACGATCCGCCCGGGCGGCGGTCGACCGCGACGAGGACCGCCGGGCCGACCGGGGACGTGCGAACGGGTGCCCGCCCCCCTGTCGAGGACGGGCACCCGCGCCGGCGCTCAGCGGTAGTCGCTCTTGAGCTCACGTCCGTGGACGATGATCGCGTAGATCACGATGACGTCGAGCGTGATGACGATGAGCGACCACACGGGGTAGGCGGAGATGAACGCCAGGTTCACCACGGCGCTCAGGAACGCGATCCCGACACCGACGATGCGGGCCGCCATGTTCCCGGCCAGGAGACCCACCCCGGCCAGGACGGCCACGACGCCGATGATGATGTGGGCCCATCCCCACGTGTTGTAGTCGACGTTGACCACGAGACCGTTCTCGCGGACCAGGTAGAAGCCGTCGTCGAACACGGCGATGAGCCCCTCGATGGCCTGGAACGTCCCCATCATGATCAGCATGACGCCGCCGAAGACCACCCACCCCGCCCAGGCGGTGGGTCCCCGTTCGTAGCTCTCGTCGGTCGCCGGCGAGCGACGCTGCGAGGTGTCCGTCATGTGCCTGTCCTCCTCGGTCCGGCCTCGGTTCCGGGCGCCCCGCGCAGGGGGACGGGCGGACGAGGTCTCGGGTACTGGTGCCATCGCAGCGTGCGACCGGTGCGGGGGGCACGGCATCGTCCGCACCGCATGAACGGCGCCGCGCTGCCGGCGCTCCCCTCGCCAGGACGGATCGACCGCTCACCCGGCCGGGTCTGCCGGAGCCTGCTCGAGCACCGGGTGGGGGTCCCGGCCGGGCACCGGGGGCCGGGCGGAGCGGGCCGACCGGAGGGGGACGACGTCGGCGCCGGTGTCGGCCGGGCCGGGGACCTCGCCCTCGTCCCCCGGTCGCCGGCGACGACCGCTCCGCGGCGGCTCCGGGCTCCGGCGGATCTCCAGCAGTTCCACGTGCCCTTCGACCAGGCGGTGCACGACGTCGGTGAGGTCGCGGTCGCCCGGGACGCGGAGCCGACGCACCGTGTTGCGCGGGACGCGGGACGGCCGGACGGGCAGCCGGAACGTCGCCAGCGCCGCCGGGCTCAGGAGTGTGCCGACCCGCAGTTCGAACCGGTTCCGGGCCGTCCCCATGGCCCGCTCCCTCCTGGCCGGCCCCGTCGGCCACGTGCGCTGCGTCCCCTGGCGACGATGGGCTCCCCTGCCGGTCACCCGCATCGTCCGGCGGGCACGACCTCAGAGGAGGCCGCGCTCCCGGGCCCGGCGGACGGCCTGGTTGCGCCTGCTGACGGCGAGCTTGCGCAGGATGCTCCGGATGTGCGTGCGGACGGTGTTCACGGAGATGAACATCGTCGCCGCGATCTCGGCGGTGGACAGCATCGCGGCGAGGTGCCCGAGGACCTCCATCTCCCGGTCGCTGAGGTCCTGGATCACCTGCGACTCCGCGGGGCGCTCCGGAGCGGGGCGCCCGTCGGGGCGCGGCTGGGCGTTCGACGACGGGCGCAGCCACGCCGCGGGCTCCTGCAGCCGGGGGTGCGCGCGCAGCAGACGGCGTGCCTGGGGCGGTGTGTCGATGAACGGCCAGCGCAGCAGCTCCGGTCGGGCGAGCTCCAGCGCGGCGAGGAGCTGATCGGCCGCGGCGGGCACGCGACCGGCCTCCAGGAGCTGGCACGCCCGGATCACCGCGGCCTCCACCGCCGCCGCCGGGACCACGGGCGGCGCCGCCTCGCTCGGCGTCGTCGAGGCCGGATCGCCGGAGAGCAGCCCGACCGTCGCGCGCAGCCGCCGGCTCCACGGCTCGTCGCCGGTGGTGTCCTGGAGGATGGCCAGACCCTCGTCGACGTGACCTCGCGCCACCGCCAGCCGGACCACCTCGGTGACCACCTGCTCGGCCACCCACCGCGGCAGGCGCGGCCCCCGCAGGTGCGGGCTCAGGCACTGCTCGGCCGCGTCGTACTCGTGCCGGAGCCGGGACAGCTGGCTCTGCAGCACCGCCAGCAGCGGTGGCGTCGTCGCGGACGGCGGCGTCCCGCCGGCCCGATCGCCGGTGCGGGACCGGGCCCGGACCAGCCACTCGCGCGCCTCGGTCAGGGCGTAGCGGCGCAGGTGGACCCACGCCAGAGCGGCGGCCGCAGCCGGTTCCCGGCCGGCCTCGTCCCTGCCCTCCTCGCTGGCGAGCGCCTCGGCCTCCTCCGCCAGGCGGGCGGCCCGGGTCAGGTGGCCCTCCAGGGCCTCCAGGAGCCCGAGGTGGGCCAGGGTGCGGCCGCGCAGGCGGCGGCAGGCCGCCGTCTGGGCGGCAGTCGCCGCAGCGCGCAGCCCGGCCAGCAACTGCCCGGTCGGCGCATCGGTGCCCAGACCGGCGAGCGCGCGCAGGGTGCTCAGCACCGCGACGCACTCCCGGTGCTCCCGCCGGTCGTCGTCCGGGAGCGCGGCCACGAGCGGCGCGGCGGCGTCGGCCTCGGCGAGCAGTGCGACGGGGTCGGTGGCCTCGCCCGCGTCCGCCGCCAGGCAGGTCAGCGCCGCCGAGACGCGCAGCGCCGTCCGATCTCCTCCGCCCCGCGCGGTCGCCGCGACGGCGCGGTCGGCAGCCGTGGGTGCGGAACCCCCGGCCAGGGCGGCGGCGCTGCGGATGACCGCGGCCTCGGGACCGGGGAACTCCGCCGGGAGCGCCTGGATCCCCCGCAGCGCAGGGTCGGACCCGTGGGCCAGCAGGCGCATGACCAGCAGGTCGTCGATGAGCAACCGGGTGACCAGGCCCCAGTCCCCCGCGGCGACGGCGTGCCCCACCGCCTGCGGTGACCGGCCCGCCTCGGCGTACCAGGACGCGCAGGTGCGGTGCAGGCCGGCGACCTCGCCGGGGTGGTCGTAGGCGAGCTGGGCCTGCAGCATCTCGCGGAACAGCGGGTGGATGCGGAACCCGCCCGGTGCCCCGGGCGACTCCTCGACGAAGGCGTTGGCGCGGGCCAGGCCGGCGAGGACCCGCCGGCCGATCGGCCGTCCGCAGAGCCGGTCCACCAGGTCGGTCCACAGCTCCGCGGTCACGCTGACCCGCAGCAGGAAGCGCCGGATGCTGGCCGGCTGCCGCTGCAGGACCTCGGCGAACAGGTACTGGGCCACGCTGCCGTCGTCGTGCGCCAGGCCCGTCACGAGGTGCTCCGGTGGTGCCCCCTGCCGGAGCGGGGCGGCGGCCAGCCGCAGGCCGACCGCCCACCCCTGAGCCTCCGCGCACAGCGCTCGGGCGACCTCCGGCGACACCGGGACGCCCATGGCGACGAGCAGGTCGCGGGTCTCGTCCGGCGTGAACGCCAGGTCGTCGCCGCGGATCTCGGACACGGTCCCTGCCAGCCGGTACTGGTGGAGGGGCAGCAGCGGGTCGGCGCGGGCGCACAGCACCAGCCGCAGCCGGCTGCCCGCGTGCCGGACGAGCAGGTCCAGGCCCGCGGTGATGGACCGGTCCGTGACGTGGTCGGCGTCGTCGACCACGAGCACGACCGGCCGGGGCAGCGCGATCACCTGCGCGGCCAACTGCGGGACCAGCCAGCCGGGCGGCGGTTCTCCGGGCACGAGCGCCGGCAGGCCGCGGATCGGGACCCCTGCCGCGTCCAGCGCTCCCACGACGTAGTTCCAGAAGGTGGCGGGGTCGTCGTCGTAGTCGTCCAGGGTCAGCCAGGCCACCGGCCTGCCGGTCCCCTGGTCCTGCCGCCACGTGCTGGCCAGCACCGTCTTGCCGGAGCCCGCCGGCCCGCTGAGCAGGGTCAGCGGAGACCGCTGCACGGCCCGGGAGAGCAGGCTGACCAGGCGGGGCCGCAGCACCGTTGCGTGCGCGGGCTGGGGTGGGGCGAGTTTGCCCCCGAGCAGGGTGACGCCCTGCGCCGTGGCGGTCGCCACCGTCGTCTCCGGAGCGACGGCATGGGCCGTGGACAGCCTGGTCATGGCGTGGTCCTCCCGCAGGCGGTCTCGACCGTCCCCCGACCTCGCCCGCTCCTTCCCAGGCGACCGAGCCGTACGTGCGACCGTTCCGCCGCCAGCGTCGTCCCGCCCGGGGCGACACCTCAGAGGACAAGGTCCTGACTGCAGCAGCGGTCCGATGGGCCGGGGATCGCCGCGCGCCGGGAGGATCCCGCGCCGCCGGGAGCGACCGGCTCACCCGTTCCGGATGAGGGGAAAGCCGCCGTGCCTGCCGGATGCTGTCGGCTCCGACGGGCGAGGAGGCCGCATGATCCTTCCAGCGGGCGGTCTCCGGTGGCCGTGAATCCGGTGGACCCGCCGGGGCCGACCCTCCAGGCCGTCCGGTCGCCCGACCCGTCCGGCGCCTCATCCCCTCCCCCTCCCCGGGCTCCACGCGTGCAGCCGGACGGGAGCGCGGTCGAGGACGCGGTCAACGGTGCCGTCGCCGTCCTCACGGTCGCGGCGGCGCTGCTCCGGTACGTCGTGGAGACGACCGCTCAGGGCCGGCGCGCGGTCCTCTCCCGCCTGCCGACGAGGGGGCACCCGGGGCTGCCCTCCGGGCTCGCGCACCCGGCGTCGGCCGCCGTGCGTGCACTGGCGGAGGTGGCCGACCGCCTGGTCCCCGACGTGGCGCGCGCGGTGCTCGCCCGCCTGGACGTCCCGGCGCTCCTCCGGGAGTACGTGGACCTCGACGAGCTCGCGGCGTTGCTGGACGTCGACGCGGTGGTGGCGCGGGTGGACCTCGACGCCGCCGTGGACCGCGTCGACATCGCCCGCGTCCTCGACCGCGTTGACATCGACGCCGTCGTGGCGCGGGTGGACGTCGACCGCGTGGTGGACCGGGTGGACATCGACGCCGTCGTGGCGCGGGTGGACGTCGACCGCGTGGTGGACCGGGTGGACATCGACGCCGTCGTGGCGCGGGTGGACGTCGACCGCGTGGTGGACCGGGTGGACGTCGACCGGGTCGTCGACCGGCTGGACCTCGACGCGATCGTCGACCGCGTGGACGTCACCCGCGTGGTCGACCGGGTCGACCTCGACGCCGCGGTCGCCCGGGTCGACCTCGACGCCGCGGTGGACCGTGTCGACATCGCCCGCGTCCTCGACCGCGTGGACGTCGACGCCGTCGTCGACCGCGCCGACGTCGACCGGGTGATCGCCCGCGCGGACGTCGCCGGCCTGGCCCGGTACGTCGTCGCGGTGATCGACCTGCCCGAGCTGCTGCGCGCATCGACCGGCTCGGTGACCTCCGAGGTGGTGCGCAGCGTGCGCGACCAGGGAGCGGACGCCGACCGTGCGGTGGAGCGGGTCGTCGACCGGTGGCTGCGCCGGCACGGCCGCCGCACCGGGCGCGCGGACGACAGCGCCTCGCCCCCCGACCAGGGGTCTGCGCCGTGACCACGGCGGGCCAGCGGCGCCCGCCCGGCGCGGGGCGGTACCCCTGGCACGACCCGCCGCCGGCCGTCGCCCCGGTCACCCGGGCCGCCCTGCGGGGGACGCCCGCCGGCCTGGTCACCCGCGCGCTGGCCAACACCGTCGACCTGCTCGTGGTGGCGCTGCTCGTGGCCGGCGGCTACGCGGCCGTGGCGGCGACCCGTTTCCTGGTCGACCCGACCAGCTTCTCGTTCCCGGTGCTGCCGTCGTCGGCGCTGCTGCTGGTCGGCCTGGGCGTGCAGGCGGCCTACTTCGCCGTCACCTGGGCCGCCGCCGGGGCCACCTACGGCGACCGGCTGCTCGGCCTGCGCGTGACCGACGGCCGCGGAGGCCGGCCGGGCTGGGGGCGCTCGGCGGTGCGGGCGGTGCTCTGCACGCTCGTCCCGATCGGGCTGCTCTGGGTGCTCGTCAGCCGGGGCAACCGCTCGCTGCAGGACCTCCTGCTGCGCACCTGCGTCCGCTACGACTGACCGGCCGGCTCACCCTCCCGAGGGGACGCCGGTACCCGCGGCGGCGGCCATGGTGGCCGGCATGCCCGAGCCCGAGGTCCGACGTGCCCTGCCGCTGTGGCTCACCGTCGTGCTCGGCGTCGCCGGTGCGGCCGGCGCGCTCTGGGGCATCTCGACCTACTCCGGGCTCCTCGCCCCCGTCCTCCTGGCGTTCGTGCTGACCGTCACCGCCTCCCCGCTGGTGGGCGCGCTGGTCCGCCGCGGCGTGCGGCGCGGGCTCGCGGTCGCGGTGACCGTCGTGCTCGTGGACGGCGGCCTGATCGCGTTCACCGTCGCCCTCGTCGTCTCGGTCGGTCAGCTCGCGACCGTCCTGCCGCAGTACGCCGACCAGTGGCGGCAACTCGTGGACGACGTGCGCGGCGCCCTCTCCGCGGCGGGCGTCGGACGGGACCAGGTGGAGCAGATCGTGGGCTCCCTGGACCTGTCCTCGGTCGTCTCCGCGGTCGGTGGGCTGCTGGCCGGCGTGGCGGGCGCCGTCGGCGCGCTGGTCCTCGTGCTCGCCACGGTGCTGTTCATGTCGGCCGACGCGACCGGGATGCCCGAGCGGCTGGCCGCGGTTCCCGGCACCTGGCGGCTGCGCGCGGCCCTCGGTGACTTCGCCCGCAACACCCGGCGCTACCTGGTGGTGACGACCGTCTTCGGGTTCGCCGTCGCCGTCGTGGACTACCTCGCGCTGGTCCTGCTCGGGGTCCCGCTGGCCCTGCTGTGGGGCCTGCTGTCCTTCCTGACCAACTACGTCCCCAACATCGGGTTCTTCCTCGGGCTGGCGCCCCCCACCCTGCTCGCCCTCCTGGACGGCGGCCCGCGGACGGCGCTCCTCGTCGTCGTGGTCTACTGCGCGGCCAACTTCGTGCTCCAGTCGGTGGTCCAGCCGGTCGTCGTCGGCGACGCCGTCGGCCTGTCGGTCACGCTGACCTTCCTGTCCGTCCTCGTCTGGACGGTCGTCCTGGGCCCCGTGGGCGCGATCCTGGCGATCCCCCTGACGCTCCTCGTGGTCGCGCTGCTGGTCGGTCAGGACCCGGACCGCCGCTGGGCCCGGGTCCTGCTCGCGGGGGCGTCGGGCGCGGGCCCCCCGGCGCGGTCGGCCGGGTCCCGCCGGGTCCGCCGGCCCGCGCCGGCCCCCGCTCCGCGGTCGTCTGCGGCGGACGATGACCGGCCCCTCCTGGACGAGCCAGTCTCGGGCCGGGCGGGGACGCACGCCGACGGCCCGCCCGGACGCGGCTCGCGGGAGCCGTGACGCACGGCGGGAGGACTGCCATGACGACCCTCGCTCCCCCGTCGGAGCGCTTCGCCGTCCTGGACGGGCTGATCGTGCGCGCGCTCGGTGACCTGCGGGCGGCGCGGCGGGCCTGCGCGAGGTCGAACAGCCGGGAGGACCTCGCCCGCCGGGATCGAGCCGAGGCCGAACTCAACGCGCTGCTCGAGTACCGCCACGCCGCGCAGCACCGGTGACCGCCGCGCGCGACCGGGTCGCGCCCGCGCCCGGGTCGGTGCCAGGGTCCGGGCATGACCAGCCTCGACGACGTCGCGGCCCTCGCCGCGAGGGAGTCCTCCCTCGCGGTCGTGTCCACGGTCCGGGCGGACGGGACCATCCAGGCCTCGGTGGTGAACGCGGGGGTGCTCCCCCACCCCGCGACCGGACGGCCGGTCCTGGGCTTCGTGACCTACGGCCCGGTCAAGCTGACCAACCTGCGCGCCCGCCCCCAGGTCGCCGTGACCGTCCGGCACGGCTGGCAGTGGGCGACGGCCGAGGGCCGCGCGGAGCTGGCCGGGCCCGATGACCCCCGGCCCTGGCTGGCCGACGCCGACCGGCTGCGGCTGCTGCTGCGGGAGGTGTTCACCGCGGCCGGCGGCCGGCACGACGACTGGGACGAGTACGACCGGGTCATGGCCGAGCAGCGCCGCACCGCCGTCCTCGTCGAGCCGGTGCGGGTCTACGGCAACGCGTGACCTGCCCGGGGCCTACGACGCGGTGCGCATCGTCAGGTCCTCGAGCGAGACGACGTACTCCTCCGTCTCCTCGTCCACGGAGACGCCGTAGGTGGTCGGGTAGTAGGCGGACTCCTGGTAGGCCTCGGGCAGCTTGAGCGGAGCCTCGAGGTCAGGCCCGCTCAGGAGGTGGTCGCGGGTGATCATCGGCTCCACGAAGGTGTACCGGCCGTCCCAGACGCCGTTGATGATGATCTGGGTGAAGTCGTACTGGCCGGGGACGAGGCTGGTGTCGGTGGAGTCGACCAGGTGCACCCCCATGCCCGGCACGGCCTGCTCGGCGGCGGTCCCCCCGGGGGGCAGCACGTAGTCCTGCGGCACGTACCGCGGCTCCGGGAAGCGCTCCGCCTTGACCGCGTACTCCGGGTCGGCCGGGGTGATGGCGTGCATCGTCGCCATGTCGACCATGTCGAAGTGGAAGTCGAAGTGCGGGCGACCGAACAGCGAGTGCGGCTCGTGGCCCTGGGGGTTCCAGTTGAACATCACGTGGTCGAACGCCGTGTCCGCCGCCTGGTCGGGGAAGTCGATCATCAGCGTGACCCCCTGCTCGGGGAGCCCCTCCAGTGCAGCGGGCGTCATGCGGACACCCACCTCGCTGGGTGCGCCGTCGTCGACCACGACGTAGGTGGCGACGCTGCCGTCCCCCAGGTCCTGGGACGGACTGGTGAAGGTGCCGCTGTCGGACGGCGGATCGGTGCTGGACCGTGCGGGCTGGGCGGCGCAACTGGTCAGTGAGGTCAGCCCGGTGCAGGCGGCCGCGGTGAGCACGGCCCCGCGAAGGGCGCGGGAAGCAGCCATGGCCCTTCCCTTCCTGGGAGTTTCTCGGACGGGTGGACCGCCGCACCCGATCGCCCGATCAGGCGGGCGGGGGTTCCCCGGCCGCGCGGGCGGCCCTCGTCCCTCGGCGGGAACCGGGCGCGGTCGGCCGCGGCGGGGCGGGCAGGTGCCGAGGTGTCGGTCATCGCCGCCCCGTCCGGAACGGCCCGGTCCACCGGTCCGTCGGAGGACTGGCGGGTGCTGCGCCACGGCTGCACGAGGGATCGGGTGCCGGCTCGCCGGAGACGTCCACGACGAACGCTGGACGCCCGTCCTCCGCGGGTCAACACGCCCGGGCACGGCCGGCGCGGAGACGGACGACACGCTGCGCGTCGTCCGTCTCCGCGCACCAGGGGTGACCCCGGGTGCGGTGCCGGTCGCCGGGCTCGCGGGTGCCCGGCGGGACCGACCCGCGCCCGGCCGTCACTCGTCGAAGACGAGGGCCGCGGTGTCGCGGCGCAGCGTCTCCCCGCGGAAGAACTCCGGGTGCCGCGACCGCCACAGCAGCATGAGCACTCCCCCGGCCAGCAGCAGGCCGATCCCGATGACGAACACGCTGCCCACCCCGAACACCGACGAGCCGCTGCCGTAGGCCGGGTCGAGGGTGTCGACCGCCGTCTGCACGAAGACGGCGGCCAGCGCCAGGCCGCCCAGCACCGGCACGACGCCCTTGACCAGCAGGTCGCGGCCGCTGCGGCGCAGCTCCCGGCGGAAGTACCAGACGCAGGCGAAGGCCGTGAGCCCGTAGTAGAAGCAGATCATCAGGCCCAGCGCGTAGATGGTGTCGATGAGGACGTTCTCGCTGATCAGCGTCATGCCCACGTAGAAGACCGCCGTCCCGGCACCGGCGACCAGCGTGGCCGTCGACGGGGTGAGGAAGCGGGGGTGCACCTGCGCCAGCCACCGGGGCAGCGCGCCGTAGGTGGCCATGGCCAGCATGGTGCGGGTCGGCGGCAGGAACGTCGTCTGCAGGGAGGACGCCGAGCTGGCGACGACGGCGAGGAACAGCAGGAAGGCCAGCCCCGGGCCCATGACCGGCCCGGCCAGCGCGGCGAAGACGTTGTCGCTGGTGTCCGGGTTGCCCAGGCCCGTGCCCTCGGTGCCGACGCCGGCGTAGACCTGCACGATGATCGCCACACCCAGGTAGGTGACGATGATGACCAGCATGGTGAGCAGCGCCGCGCGGCCCGGCGTCCGGGCGCTGCCGGTGGTCTCCTCGTTGACCGTCAGGCAGGTGTCCCAGCCCCAGTAGATGAACAGCGACAGGGACAGCCCGGCGGTGAAGGCCGACCACGAGGGGATGGCGGTGGGGTCCAGCCAGGAGGCGTCGAAGGACGTGCTGCCCGGCGCGTCGCCGGCCTTCGCGATCGCCAGGACGGCGAACAGCGCCAGGACGGCCATCTGGAAGCCGACCAGCACGTACTGCAGCCGCTTGGTGACCTCGACGCCGCGGTAGGTCACCCAGGTCGCCAGCGCGACGAAAGCCACGCAGGTCAGCACGTTGACCAGCTTCCGGTCGCCCAGCGCGGCGACGGTCTCCGAGCCGGTGACCTCGCCCAGCAGCAGGTAGAAGAAGGAGACCGCGACCCCGGCCAGGTTGGACAGCACGATGATCGTGGCGAGCAGCGCGCCCCAGCCGCACAGCCAGCCGACGTAGGGGGTGAACGCCTTGGTCGTCCAGGTGAAGGACGTGCCGCAGTCGGGCGCCTCCCGGTTGAGCTCCCGGTAGGCGTAGGCGACCAGCAGCATCGGCAGGAACCCGGCGAGGAAGACCGCCGGCATCTGCAGCCCCACCTCGGCCACCGTCGGACCCAGGGTCGCGGTGAGCGCGTACACCGGCGCGATGCTCGAGATGCCCAGGACCACGCTGGCCAGCAGGCCCACCGAGTTCCTGGACAGGCCCTTGGCCCGGAGGTCGGCGTGGCCGGTCGCCGGCCGCTGGGTCACCGTCATGCGGTCCTCCTCGTCGGCGCCGCCGGGCGGCGCGTCGCGCCCCGGCGGTGTGCCGGGGGTCACACGGGCAGCCAGCCAGGTGGCGGCGCCGCCGGGAAGGGTCCGTGGTGTACACCCGGCGGCGTCGGGGACGACGGTCCGGCACGATCGAGCGCACGGATCCCGGCGTGCACACTGTTGCCGACGACTGTTTCGGCCGCGTGACCGCGACATGGCTTCTGTTTCCGTTGACCGGGCACGCGCCGGGTGGTGAGCTTCCCGCGGGGCTCCGCGCTCCCCGCACCGCCCCCGACCCCCCAGGACGACGCACATGCCCCGCTACGGCGCCCAGTACGGGCCCGACATCACCTTCCTCGGCATCGACCGCTGCGACCTCGGCGACCCGGCGTCCCTCGCCGGTGCCGACGTCGTGGTCCTCGGCGCCCCGTTCGACGGCGGGACCTCGCACCGACCGGGCACCCGGTTCGGTCCGCAGGCCATCCGGATGACCGACTACCTCCCCCACGACGGCTCCCGGCCCAGCCTGGCGCTGCGCACCGACGGGCTGCGCGACCTGCGGGTGCTCGACGCCGGCGACGTCGAGATGTACTCCGGCGACATCGAGACCGCCCTGCCCGCGCTGGAGGCGGCCGTCGAGACGGTGGCCCGCGCCGGGGCGATCCCGGTCGTCCTGGGCGGGGACCACTCGATCGCCTTCGCCGACGCCAAGGGCGTGGCCAACGTCCTCGGCCACGGCCGGGTGTCGATGATCCACTTCGACGCGCACGCCGACACCGGCGACATCGAGTTCGGCTCGCTGTGGGGGCACGGCCAGCCGATGCGCCGGCTGATCGAGTCCGGCGCGCTGCGCGGCGACCGGTTCCTGCAGATCGGCCTGCGCGGCTACTGGCCCCCGCCGGAGACGCTGGACTGGATGGCCGTGCAGCGGATGCGCTCCTACGAGATGACCGAGATCGGGCACCGCGGCCTGGAGGAGTGCCTGACCGAGGCGTTCGGCATCGCCACCGACGAGTGCGAGGGCGTGTTCCTCTCCGTCGACATCGACGTCTGCGACCCCGGTCACGCGCCGGGCACCGGCACCCCCGAGCCCGGCGGCCTCACCGCCCGGCAGCTGCTGGACTCCGTCCGCCGGATCTGCCTGGAGCTGCCGGTCGTCGGCGTCGACGTCGTGGAGGTCAGCCCGCCCTACGACCACGCCGACATCACCGCCGCCCTGGCCAACCGGGTCGTCCTGGAGGCGCTGTCGGCGATCGCCCGGCGCCGCCGCGACGCCACGCTGCCGTCCGCCGCCGATCCCGGCATCCCCTCCCGGGCCTGGGACCCCTCGCTCCCCCTGCTCGCCGACCGCCCGACCCCGGAGGACACGCCGTGACCGCCCACCCGCTCGACCCGCTGACCGCCGACGAGTTCCGGACCGCGGCGGCGATCCTGCGCCGCGACCGCGGCGTCGACGAGCGCTGGCGCTTCGCCTCCATCGAGCTGCGCGAGCCGGCCAAGGACGTCGTGCGTGCCTTCACCCCCGGCGACCCGATCCGCCGGGAGGCGCGGGTGACCTGCTGGAGCCGTGACGAGGGCACGCCGTACAAGGCGGTGGTGTCGCTGACCGACGACGCCGTCGTCGCGTGGGAGGCGGTGCCCGGCCAGCAGGCCAACATGACCCTCGACGAGTGGCACGAGGCGCACGAGGCGCTCATCAAGCACCCGGACGTCGTCGCCGCGCTGGGCCGGCGCGGCATTCCCGACCTCGACCTGGTGCTCATCGACACCTGGGCCTACGGCCACTCACTGATCCCGCAGGGCCTGCAGGACCGCCGCGTCGGGTGGACCGACGTCTGGCGGCGCGCGGTGCCGGGCGGCAACCCGTACGCCAACCCGGTGATGGGCCTGCACTTCGTCGTCGACCTCAACACGATGGAGCTGTTGCACGTCGAGGACACCCCACCCCCGCCGCAGCCGGACGTCATGGGTGAGTACGTGCCCTCCCTGGTGCCGGGCCTGGCGCAGCGGACCGACGTCAAGGCGCTGGAGATCACCCAGCCCGAGGGCGTCTCCTTCACCCTCGACGGCCACGAGCTGCGCTGGCAGGGGTGGTCGATGCGGCTGGGGTTCAACCACCGCGAGGGCCTGGTCATCCACCGGGTGGCATACGACGGGCGCCCCATCGCGCACCGGATGAGCTTCGCCGAGATGGTCGTCCCCTACCGCGACCCCAGTCCCGACCACCACCGGCGGACCGCCTTCGACATCGGCGAGTGGGGGCTGGGCTTCATGACCACCTCGCTGGAGCTCGGCTGCGACTGCCTCGGCGAGATCACCTACGTCGACGCCGTCCTGCACGACAGCCGCGGCGAGCCCTACACGATCCCCAACGCCATCTGCCTGCACGAGGAGGACGACGGCGTGCTGTGGAAGCACGTCGACGAGCAGGCCGGCGCCGAGGTCCGGCGCTCGCGGCGGATGGTGGTCTCGTTCCACGCCACGGTGGCCAACTACGAGTACCTGACCTACTGGCGCTTCTACCAGGACGGCACGATCCAGTGCGAGGTCCGGGCCACCGGCATCATGGTGACCAGCTCGTTCGACGGGGAGGCGCCGCCGTACGGCACGGTGGTCGACGAGCGCACCTACGCGCCGATCCACCAGCACTTCGTGGTGGCCCGGCTCGACATGGAGGTCGACGGTCCCGAGAACACCGTCGTCGTCACCGAGAGCGAGGCGCTGCCGGTGTCGGAGGACAACCCGCACGGCCTGGCCGTCGTCACGCGCAGCCGCGCGGTGGAGAGCGAGTCCCAGGGGCGCCTGGACGTCGACTTCGCCACCCAGCGCGCGGTCAAGGTCGTCAACCGGACCAAGCCCACCCGGCTGGGGACGGCGCCCGGGTACAAGCTCTACGCCAACTCGCCGCTCCCGTCGCTGGCCCACCCGGAGGCGCCGTTCCGGCAGCGGGCGCAGGTCATCGACCACCCGGTGTGGGTCTCCCGCTACGCCGAGGAGGAGCGCTGGCCCGCCGGCGAGTTCTGCAACCAGAGCCGCCGCGACGCCGGGCTGCCGGTCTGGCAGGAGGCCGACCGCCCCCTGGTGGACACCGACCTGGTGCTCTGGCACGTGTTCGGCATCCACCACGTGCCGCGGCCGGAGGACTGGCCGGTCATGCCGGTCGACGTGGTGGGCTTCGAGCTCAAGCCGGTCGGCTTCTTCGACCGGAACCCGGCGCTGGACGTGCCGCCCGCCCCGTCCCGCTGCCACTGAGAGGACCCCCTCGCCCCCGCCGGCTCGCGGCGGGACCCTGCACGCGGGCCACACGACGGGGCGGTGATCATGGGGGTGTCGCCGGTCGGTACGGCGAGTCGCGCCATGTCGGCGGCAACATCCCCATGATCAACTCGGGGGTCGGGTGTCCACTCCGGGGTCCGGTTCGCTGACGAGCACCGGGGACCGCCGGGTGCCCCACGCGTAGGTCTGCTTGCGCAGCCCGAGGTAGAGGTGCGTCTCGGTGGACTCCACGCCGTCCACCGCGCGGATGCGGGCGACCAGCTCGAGCAGCTGGTCGTCGTCCTCGCAGACCACCTCGACGAGCAGGTCGACCGAGCCGGCCGTGATGACGACGTAGTCGACCTCGGTGAACTCGGCGAGCCGGTCGGCGACCGCGCGGGCGTCGCCGCTGGTCCGCACGCCGACCATGGCCTGCCGCGAGAAGCCGACCTGCAGCGGGTCGGTGACCGCCACGATCTGCATGACGCCGGCGTCGAGCAGCCGCTGCACCCGTTGCCGCACCGCGGCCTCGGAGAGCCCCACGGCGCCGGCGATGCGGGCGTAGGGACGGCGGCCGTCCTCCTGGAGCTGCTCGATGATGGCGCGCGACACGTCGTCCAGCACGAACTGTCCCCGGATGGTCATCCCCGCCCCCCCCGCCCGTGTCCGTCGCCCGCGCGGCTCCGGGCTGTGCGGATCGTATCCGGGCACCGTCGCTGACGGCGTCGTCTGTCCGGGTGGCTT
Source organism: Geodermatophilus sp. SYSU D00697 (assembly GCF_054050175.1). NCBI lineage: Bacteria > Bacillati > Actinomycetota > Actinomycetes > Geodermatophilales > Geodermatophilaceae > Geodermatophilus > Geodermatophilus sp. SYSU D00697. The sequence continues at coordinate 13,471 of NZ_JBJGYV010000040.1, read as the reverse complement.
CTCGCTACGATTCCGCCATGTCTCCCCTCTCCTGACGACGGGATCCGCAGTCATGACCACCACCGAGCAGGACGTCACCGCACCGGGTCAGCCGGTCGGCGCGGAGGCCACCGCGAACCTGTGGCTGCACTTCTCGCGGATGGGCGCCTACCGCGACACCCCGCCGCCGGTCATCGTGCGCGGCCGGGGTGCGGAGCTCTTCGACGACCGCGGCCGGCGCTACCTCGACGGACTGTCGGGCCTGTTCGTCGTCCAGGCCGGGCACGGGCGCCGGGCCCTGGCCGAGGCCGCCGCACGCCAGGCCGAGGAGCTGGCGTTCTTCCCGCTGTGGTCCTACGCCCACCCGGCGGCGATCGAGCTGTCGCAGCGGCTGGCTGCCGCGGCACCCGGCGACCTGAACCGGGTCTTCTTCACCACCGGCGGCAGCGAGGCGGTGGAGACGGCGTGGAAGGCGGCCAAGCAGTACTTCAAGCTGACCGGCAAGCCGGGCAAGACGAAGGTGATCAGCCGGGCGGTGGCCTACCACGGGACGACACACGGCGCGCTGTCGATCACCGGCGTCCCGGCCCTCAAGGAGGTCTTCGAGCCGCTGGTGCCCGGCTCGGTGCGGGTGCCCAACACCAACCTCTACCGGGCCCCGCTGTCCAGCGACGACCCCGAGGCGTTCGGCCGGTGGGCCGCCGACCAGATCGAGCAGGCGATCCTCTTCGAGGGGCCCGAGACGGTGGCGGCGGTCTTCCTCGAGCCGGTCCAGAACGCCGGCGGCTGCTTCCCCCCGCCACCCGGTTACTTCGCCCGGGTGCGGGAGATCTGCGACCGGTACGACGTGCTGCTGGTGAGCGACGAGGTCATCTGCGCCTTCGGCCGGCTGGGCACGACGTTCGCCTGCGACAAGTTCGGCTACACGCCGGACATGATCACCTGCGCCAAGGGGATGACCTCGGGCTACTCCCCCATCGGCGCGATGATCGCCTCCGACCGGGTCGTGGAGCCCTTCCTGCGCGGGACGGCGTCCTTCCCGCACGGCTACACCTTCGGCGGGCACCCGGTCAGCTGCGCGGTCGCCCTGGCCAACCTCGACCTGTTCGACGAGGAGGGCCTCAACCAGCGCGTGCTCGACAACGAGGGCGCCTTCCGCGCCACGCTGGAGCGGCTGCTGGACCTGCCCATCGTCGGCGACGTCCGCGGCGACGGGTACTTCTACGGGATCGAACTGGTCAAGGACGAGGCGACCAAGGAGACCTTCGACGCCGAGGAGTCCGAGCGGCTGCTGCGCGGGTTCCTCTCCGGCGCGCTGTTCGAGGCCGGCCTGTACTGCCGCGCCGACGACCGGGGGGACCCCGTCGTCCAGCTCGCCCCGCCGCTGATCTGCGGGCAGGCGGAGTTCGACGAGATGGAGCAGGTGCTCCGGTCGGTCCTGACGGAGGCCTGGGCCAGGCTCTGACGCGGACGTCGTCGTCCCCGACCGGGTGGACGCCCGGAGAGCGTGCGCTGGAGCCGGGTTCCAGCACCGGGAACCCGGCCTCGGCGCACGGCGTCGCGCCGCGCGATGCGCCTCCGGGGTCGTTGCCGGCCGACCGTCCGCGGTGTCGGGCCTCGGTCGCCGTTCCCCGGCCGCCTCACGGTGTGGTTCGGCGCGGCCCGGCAGAGGTGGGCTCCTGCGCGCCCTGCCGCCTACCGGACGTTCCCGCGGGAACGTCGCGGTCGAACTCGACCGCGCGACCATGTGCCTGCCCGTGCGGGATCGACCGGTGTCGCACGCCTGCCACAGCGCCTCGGGTTCGTGGCAGTCGGCGAGCCGGGGGACGACAGCCTCCCCGAGCCCCTGCAGTCCGAGATCAGCGTCGACCTGCGGGTGATGCTGATCCCGGCGGGCGCGGCGCGGTCCGGGCGCCTCCGCCCACCAGGCTCACTCGCTGCGCTGTCGGCGCACCATCTCGGTGATCCAGATGGGCGCGGAGGGAGGTGCCGCCCGGGGCGTGGGGTGGTCCTCGAGCACCTCCAGGCGCTCCCCGATGTCGAGCGCTCCGGCGCGGTGCTCGGCGTGCTCGATCCCGATCTGCGCCAGGCAGTGGTTCATCGCCCACCGCAAGCGGTCCGGGGCGTCCTCCATCTCCGCCTCGACGCGCTCGAGGAGGCCCGGGAGGTCGAGGCCCTCGGGCTTCTTCGCCACGCGTTCGGTGGTGAACACCCAGCCGGCACTCGCGATCGCCCGGTCGGGGTCGGCGGGCCAGGCCAGGCGCGGGTCCTCGGCGTGCGGGCTCTTCTCGACCACGTGGTTCACGAGCCGGTCGTGCACCTCCGGGGTGCGCGCCTGACGCAGCACGGCGTCCACCTCGGTGCGCTCGAACGCCTCCGGCCGGCAGATCAGCAGTGCCAGCAGCCGCGCCGCGGAGTCCCCGGTCTCCCGCAGCTCGCGCGCGAGGTCCTGCTGGGTCTCCAGTCGCTCGGCGAGCGCGCGCAGCTGCGTCAGGTTCACGCCGTGGTCGTCACCGTGCCGGGCGTTGACCGCGCGGATCTGGGGGTCCGCGAGCTCGGCCAGCTCGGCCAGCACCTCCCCCACGGTCGCCTGGCTCGCTGCCGTCTGGGTCATCCCGGCCTCTCGATCGCGTGGCACCGAGCCCGCGGCGTGGGGTTCTGTGTCGGGTGCAGGCGCCGCGCGAGCAGTAGATGATGCCGGTACGACAGCCCGGTCGGCGCCCAGCGCATCGGCTCGTCACGCACGGGTGAGGGCCCACCCCGGCGGGCGTCATCGCGGAGCCGACCGCCTGGGCGAGGTCACCACGTCCCGGCAGGGCTCAGTGCCCGGTGAGGGCGGTCATCGCCCGGTCGAGCAGCCGGGCCGGGCGTCCGGTGCGCCGCTCGCGGTCGTCGATCAGCCCGGCCAGGCGGATCCCGGCGTTGACGCCGAGCCAGCGCAGGGGCTCGGGTTCGAAGCGGGGTGAGCGGTGCCCCACCCAGGGCAGCCGGGCGAGCTCGCTGTCCCGGCCGGTGACCAGGTCGGCGAGGGTGCGCCCGGCGAGGGCGGCCAGCGCGACGCCGTCCCCGCTGTAGCCGCCCGCGTGCGCGAGCCCCGTGCCCGGGTCGAAGCCGACCGACGGCCACCCGTCCCGCGGCACGCCGAGCACGCCGCCCCACCGGTGGGTCACACGGACGCCGGCCAGCGCCGGGAACAGCTCGGCGAGGCTGCGGCGCAGCGCGTCGTGCACCCCGCGGGCGTGCTCGGCTCCTCCGGAGGTCCGGGACCCGAAGCGGTACGGCGCGCCGCGGCCGCCGAACACGATCCGGCCGTCGCGGGTGCGCTGGGCGTAGACCAGCAGCCGGCGGGCGTCGTTGAGCGTCTCCCGGCCGTGCCAGCCGACCTCCGCCCAGAAGCCCTCGGGCAGCGGCTCGGTCGCCAGCACGAGCGAGCGGACCGGCAGCAGCGTGCGGCGGTGGCCGGGCAGCGCCGGCGTGTAGCCCTCGAGCGCCCGGACCACCACGCGCGCCCGCACCTCGCCGGCGGCGGTGCGGACCCGGTGCGGGGCGATCCCGGTCACCGGCGTCCCCTCGTGGACGGCGACACCCCGCCGCTCCACCGCGTCGGCCAGCCCGCGCACCAGCCGGGCCGGGTCGAGGGCGGCGCAGTGCGGGGTGAACGTGGCACCGAAGACCCCGTCGGCGGCCACCCGTGCCCGGGCCTCCCCGCGGGGAAGCCAGCGCAGGTCCTCCTCGCCCAGACCCCGGCGCCGTGCCGCCGCCACCTCCGCGCGCAGCCGCCGGGCCTGCAGCTCCGAGGTGGCCAGGCGCAGGTACCCGCCCTTGTCCGCCCGCGCGTCGATCCCCTCCGCGTCGGCCACCCGCAGCACGTCGTCCACGGTGTCCCAGGCCGCGCGCTGCCAGGCGGCGGCCGCGGCCGGGGAGGAGGCGGCGGCCACGGCGTCGGGCTCGACCGGCAGCAGGCCGGACAGCCAGCCGCCGTTGCGGCCGGAGGCGCCGAACCCGGCGAACTCCCGCTCGAGGACGACCACCCGCAGCCCCGGGTCCCGGCAGGCCAGGGAGTGGGCGGTCCACAGCCCGGTGAACCCCGCCCCGACCACGGCGACGTCGGCTTCCACCCGGCCGGTCAGCGCCGGGCGCCGCCGCTCGAGCTCACCCGTGGGCAGCGTGTCGTGCCAGAGCGACAGCGAGCGGGGCGGCGTCATCCCTCCTCGGTCGCCGGGACGCACAGCACGGGGCGGTCGGACAGGTGCAGCAGCTTGTGCGACACCGAGCCCAGGAACGCACCGCGCAGCGGGCTCTCCCCCCGCGTCCCGACGACGATCACCCGACCGTCGTGCCGGTGCGCGGCGTCGACCAGCGCCTGGGCCGGCTTCTCCGACAGCACCTCCACCACCGTCGCGACACCGGCCTTCTCGGCCTCCTCGACCGCGTGCGACACCGCCGTCCGGCCCAGCTCGGCGATCGCCCGCTGGTGGGCCTGGAACTCCTCCCCGACGCCGCCCGGCGGCTCGACGCCGTAGACCAGCACCAGCGGCTCGTCGAAGCGCGCGGCCAGCGAGATCGCCATCGCCAGCGCCGGCCGGGAGCCGGGCGACTCGTCGTACCCCAGGACGATGCTCACCGGAGGTCCTCGTCGACCTCGATGCGGTCCCCGGCGATGCCGGGGCGCTCCTGCCAGAACCGCCCGTCCCTCGCCCGCCAGACCAGCATCAGGACGATGCCGACGAGGAAGATGCCGACGCCGATGACCAGCGGCGGCCCGACCCCCAGCCAGGCCTGCCCGGTGTAGGAGTTCTCCGGGTCGGAGATGTCGCGGATCGCGAGCACCAGCAGCCAGATCAGCAGCCCCGCGCCGACCAGCGGCCCCAGACCGATGAGCAGGAACGACGACACGCTGCGGGTCAGCTGCCGCCGGTGGTAGACGGCGCAGGCGATGCCGGTCAGCGCGTAGTAGAAGGCGATCAGCAGCGACAGCGCGGTGATCGAGTCGAACAGCGCGTTCTCGCTGAGCAGGCTCACCGCGACGAACCAGACGCTGGCGATGCCGCCCACCCACCAGGTGGACACGTCCGGCGTGCGGTGCCGCGGCGAGATGTGGCCGAAGCGGCGCGGGAACGCGTGTCGCCGCGCCATCGACAGCCCGGTGCGTGAGGCCGGGAGGATCGTCGTCTGCGTCGAGGCGATGGCCGCGGTGGCCACGGACAGGAGGACCACCCAGTCCCAGCCGCCCATCACCTCGGTGGACAGCAGCGCGAAGATCGCCTCCTCCTCGTCGGCGTTCTCCGCCAGGTAGTCGGTCCCGGCGAAGGCCAGGACGGCGATCGCGACACCGACGTAGGTGACCAGCAGGACGATCGTGGAGGCGATCGCCGCCCGGCCGGGGGTGGACGTCGAGTCGCGGGTCTCCTCGGTGAGGTTGACCGCCGACTCCCACCCCCAGTACGCGAAGACCCCGAGCAGCAGCCCCCCGGACAGCGCCGCCCCGCCGGCGCCGAACGGGTTGAGCCAGCTCCAGCTCGGGTCCAGACCGCCGAGCGGGCTGTCCCCGGTGACCCCGCGGACGATCGCCACCGCGGCGAACACCAGCAGCGCGAGGGTCTGGGCGAGGATCAGCCCGTTCTGCAGCCGGGCCGAGAGCTCGGTGCCCAGCACGCAGATCCAGGTCATCAGCAGGATGAGGGCGACGGTCAGCACGAGGACGACCACCGTGTTCTCGGCCAGCGAGTCCAGGTTCAGCGTCCGGAGCGCGAAGACGACACCCACGTTGGCCAGCGACCCGATGATCAGGACGCCGGTCATGGTGATCGCCCAGCCGCCGATCCAGCCGGCCCACGGCCCCATCGCCCGCGTCACCCAGGAGAACGTCGTCCCGCAGTCGGGGTCGACCCGGTTCAGGGCGGCGAAGGCCGCGGCGATCAGCAGCATCGGCACGAAGGAGGCCAGCAGCACGCCGGGGGTGTTGACCCCGGTGAGTGCCACCAGGGCACCGATGATGGCCGCCAGCGAGTACGCCGGCGAGGTGGACGCCAGCCCGATCACGAGGGCGTCGACGAAGCCGATGGCGCCCGGGCGGAGCGTGGGCTCCGCACCCGGGCGGACGGCGGGTTCCGCGGGGTCCGCGCTCATGCGACGGTTATCGCAGCAGAAGCGCGTGTCGGCAAGGGTTTGCCGGTTCCAAGACTGTTCCGACCACGGAACGAGTGGCTAGGGTGACCGCCACCTGTGGAGGTGGAGATGCGCATCCTGCTCGTGGGCGCCGGCGGGGTCGGCAGCGCGGTCACCGCGATCGCGGCCCGCCGGGAGTTCGTGGAGCGGCTGGTCGTCAGCGACTACGACCTCGCCCGCGCCGAGAAGGCGGTCACCGCGATCGGCGACCCGCGGTGCGTCGCCGCCCGGGTCGACGCGAGCGACGAGGACGGCGTCCGGGCGCTGCTGGCCGAGCACGGCTGCCAGGTGCTGCTCAACGCGACCGACCCGCGCTTCGTCATGCCGCTGTTCCGCGCCGCGCTGGCCGCCGGCGTCGACTACCTGGACATGGCGATGTCCCTGTCGCACCCGCACCCGGCGCGGCCGCACGAGGAGACCGGGGTCAAGCTCGGCGACGAGCAGTTCGCGCTGTCCGGCGAGTGGGAGGCGGCAGGACGGCTCGCCCTGGTCGGCATGGGCGTGGAGCCCGGGCTCTCCGACGTCTTCGCCCGGTACGCCGCCGACCACCTGTTCACCGAGATCGACGAGCTCGGCGTCCGGGACGGCTCGGACCTGACGGTGCGCGGCCACTCCTTCGCCCCGTCGTTCAACATCTGGACCACGATCGAGGAGTGCCTCAACCCGCCCGTGGTGTGGGAGCGCGAGCGCGGCTGGTTCACCACCGAGCCCTTCAGCGAACCGGAGGTCTTCGACTTCCCCGAGGGCATCGGCCCGGTGGAGTGCGTCAACGTGGAGCACGAGGAGGTCCTCCTCATGCCCCGGTGGGTCGACGCCCGGCGGGTCACCTTCAAGTACGGGCTCGGCTCCCACTTCATCGGGATCCTCAAGACGCTGCACGAGCTCGGCCTGGACTCCACCACGCCGATCCGGGTCGGCGACGTCGAGGTCTCCCCGCGCGACCTGGTCGCCGCCGCGCTGCCGGACCCCGCCGGGCTCGGCGAGCTGATGACCGGCCGGACCTGCGCGGGGCTGTGGGTGAGCGGCACCGGCACCGACGGCCGTCCGCGCCAGGTGTACCTGTACCACGTCGTGGACAACGCCTGGTCGATGGCCGAGTACGGGTCGCAGGCCGTGGTGTGGCAGACCGCGGTCAACCCCGTCGTCGCCCTCGAGCTGCTGGCGACCGGACGGTGGCAGGGCCGCGGGGTGCTCGGCCCGGAGGCCTTCGACGCGGTGCCCTTCCTGGAGCTGCTGACCGCCTACGGCTCCCCCTGGGAGATGCGCGAGGGCGGGTAGGGGTCAGGCCACCGGCCCGGCGTACAGCTCCGGACGGCGGTCGCTGAGGTAGGTGTTCACCGCCCGGGAGGCGTGCAGCGCCGCCGGGTCGACGTCGGCGACCAGCAGCTCCTCCCCCCGCCCGGCGCGCGCCAGCGCGGTCCCGTCCGGGGCGATCAGGCAGCTGGCGCCGAGGTAGGTGTAGTCGCCCTCGCGGCCGATCCGGTTGACGTAGGCGACGAACAGCTGGCTCTCCAGGGCTCGGGCCGGGACCAGCACCGTGCTGATCTGGTCGTAGGGGTCCATGAGCCCGGTGGGGACCAGCAGCAGCTCGGTGCCCGCGAGCGCGTGCGCGCGGGCCGCCTCGGGGAACTCGATGTCGTAGCAGATGAGCAGCCCCAGGACGACGTCGTCGACGCGGAACTGGACGACGCCGACGTCCCCCGGGACGAAGCAGCTGCGGTCCAGCTCGCCGTAGAGGTGCGCCTTGCGGTAGCCGGCCAGCCGGCGGCCGTCGCGGTCGACCACCTGCACGCTGTTCGCGACGCCGGCCCCGGTGCGCTCGGGGTGGCCGTAGACGATGGCCAGCCCCGTCTCCGCGGCGATCTCCGCGACCCGGGCGGTCAGCGGACCGGGCACCGGCTCGGCCAGCGCCGCCACGCGTTCCGGGCCCAGCGCGTACCCGGTCACCGACATCTCGGGCGTGACCAGCACGCGCGCGCCGGCCGCGGCGGCGCGCCGGGCGGCGGCGGCGAGCGCGGCGAGGCCGGCCTCGGGGTCCGGCGTCTCCGCCGGGCCCTGGAACAGCGCGATGCGCACGGGACTCCTCTCCGGTCCGGGACCTGCGGGCACCAGCATGGCAGCCGGCGCTACCCGGCCCGGACCGGTGGAGCCTGCAGCGCTAGCCAGAGGTCGACCCGGTCGGGCGTGCTGTCCAGCCGCCGCCCGGTGAGCTGCTCGACCCGGGCCAGGCGGTGGCGCAACGTGTTGACGTGCACGTGCAGGCGGTCGGCGGTCTCCTGCCACCGGCCACCGGTCTCCAAGAAGGCCCGCAGCGTGGGCAGCAGGTGCGCCTCGTGCCGACGGTCGTGCTCCTCCAGCCCACCGAGCACCGTCTGCCGGAAGTCCTCCACGTCGCCGCGGTCCTGCAGGGCCAGCAGGTAGGCGTGCCGGCCGCGGAGCTCGTCGGAGAGCACCGCACCGCTGCCGTGGGCGAGCTCGGCGGACTGCTGCGCCTGGATCGCCGCCCGCCGCAGGGTGGCCACGCCGTCGGCCGAGCTCACCCCCGCGCCTCCCGCGCGCACCCGGCGGGCCAGCGCCGTGCCGACGGCGAGCGGTCCGCCGTCCTCCTGCACCGCGGCGCCGGACAGGACGGCGAACAGCTCGGTCCCGCGGAGGGCGAGGACGGCGTCGATCCCGGCGTCCTCCCGCCACCTCTCCGCCAGCGCCAGCGCGGCCTCGCCGTCGCGGACCCGGCACACCACCACGACCAGCGGGCGCTCGGGGTCGAGCCGGTAGGTCGCCAGCCGGGCCGCGGCCAGCTCGTCCTGGTGGCCGAGGACCAGCGACACCACCTCACCGGACAGCCGGCGCTCGGCCTCCCGGACCGCCCGCTCGCGGGCGAGCACCAGGCCGACGATGGGGACGGCGGCGTCGGTGCGGGCGCGCACCAGCAGGTCCTCGCCGGTGACCGGGACGGCGAGCAGCGCCGCGCGACGTCGGCCCGTCACGACGGCCCGCACGCGCCAGGTGCCCCGCCCGGGGACGTCGACGTCCCGGGGCTCGTCCGACGCCGGAGCGCGGCCGGCCTCCGCGGCGAGGACCGCGCGCGCCCCGTCGTCCGGGGGCGTGCGGCTCCAGGCCAGCGGCGCCCCCTCCCCGTCGGTGATCCACACCTCCCGCCCGATCGCCCGGCCGAGGACCGCGGCGACCGCGCCGAGGGCCGGCCCGGTCGGCTCGGTCTCGGCGGCGGCGAGCAGGTCGGTGGTCAGCCGCAGCGTCCCGCGCAGCACCGCCTCGCTCTCCCGGGTCAGCCGGTCGACGAACCACTGCGAGATGGCCAGGAAGGGGGTCTGCACGCCCACCACCAGCAGCGGCACGCCGTGCTCGCGGCAGGCGCGCACCAGGGCCTGCGGCACCCGCTCGTCGGGGTCGAGCAGCCCGTAGCCCACACCGGCCACCCGGCGCCCGGCCAGGGCGCGCACGAACTCCCCGGAGGAGGCGCCCCGGCGTCGCCACACCCCGGCGGTGAGCAGCAGTTCCTCCCCTGCCAGGTAGGGCGAGGGGTCGGCCACCTCGGTCACGTGCACCCACCGGATGGGGCGGTCCAGGTCGCCGTCGACGACCAGCTCCAGGTCGAGGCCGGGGGCGTGGAGCAGATCGCGGAGGGTACTGACCATCGGAGGAACCTACAACGGGGAGGCAGAAGTCCGGGAGCTTCCTCCAGCGCAGGAGGGAGGAGTGATCTGCGACCCTCGCGGACGGTGATCTCCGGCGCGCCGCCGGAGCCGGCAGTGGAGGACCCGATGAGCGACGCGATGCGCAACCCGGAGCGCAGCCGGATCGAGGTGCGGTCGATCGACTACGTGCCCCGGGCCGAACGCCACGGCAAGGTCTGGCACCAGGGGCCGTTCTGGTTCGCCGGCAACTTCGTGCTGGTCACCATGGTCACCGGGTTCATCGGCGTGACGCTGGGGCTGTCGCTGGGCTGGACGCTGCTGGCCATCGTCCTCGGCGTCGGGTTCGGCACCTTCTTCATGGCCTTCCACGCCAACCAGGGCCCGCGGATGGGCCTGCCGCAGATGATCCAGTCGCGCGCGCAGTTCGGCTCCCGCGGCGCGGTGCTGCCCTTCGCCGCGACGGTCTTCGTCTACGTCGGCTTCATCGTGTTCGACCTGATCCTCGCCACCCAGGCGCTGCAGCTGGTGCTGCCCGGCGGCCCCGGGTTCTGGTACCCCGTGCTCGCCCTGGTGAGCATCGCGATCGCCGTCGTCGGCCACGACCTGCTGCACTTCGTGCAGCGCTGGCTGACCTACGTCCTGCTGGTGGCCTTCGGCGTCTTCACCGTCTGGGCGATCGTCCACCTCGGCGACACCCCGCGGCCGGTGGAGACCGGCTGGACCCTCACCGGCTTCCTCACGATGTTCTCCCTCGCCGCGGGCTACCAGATCAGCTACTCGGTCTACGTCTCCGACTACTCCCGGTACCTGCCGACCGACACCCCCGCCGGGAAGGTCATCGGCTGGACCTACCTCGGCGCGGCCGGGTCGGCGATCTGGCTCATGAGCCTCGGGGCGCTGCTGGCCGACCGGCTCGAGGCCCCCGACGCCATCGGCAGCCTGGTGGCGGTCGGCAACGAGCTGTTCCCCCACTTCGGGACGGCGCTGGTGCTGGTCTCCGTCCCGGCCCTGATCGGGATCATGTCGGTCAACGCCTACGGCGCCATGCTGACCAGCGCCAGCGCGGTCGACGGCTTCCGCCGGATCACCCCCGGGGTGCGGACCCGCGTCACCGGCATCGTCGTCGTGATGGTGCTGGCCGTGGTCATCGCGCTGGTGCTCCCCGAGGACTACCTCGGCAGCTTCAACACCTTCGTGCTGCTGATGCTCTACTTCCTCATCCCGTGGACGGCGGTCAACCTGGTGGACTTCTACTTCGTCCGCCGCGGCCACTACGCCATCACCGAGATCTTCAAGCCGCGCGGCATCTACGGGACCTGGCCCGCCCGCGGGCTGACCGCCTACGTGGCCGGGGTGGTCGCGATGGTGCCCTTCGTCGTCACGACCGCCTACACCGGCCCGGTGGCCGAGGCGCTCGGCGGCGTGGACGTCTCCTTCGTCGTGGGGCTCGTCGTCGCCGGCGGCCTGTACCTGCTGCTGAGCCGCACCCTCGACACCGCCGCCGAGGAGCGCGCCCGTGCCCGCAGCGACGAGGAGCTCGAGCAGCTCGTCCGGCAGGGCCTGGCCCAGCCCGACCAGTTCGACGCCCCGGCGTGAGCCCGCGCCCAGCGCCCGCCCGGGTGGCCGTCGTCCAGGAGCCGCCCGCCGTGCTCGACCTGGCGGCGGGGGTCGCCCGCGCGGTCACGGCCGTCGGGGCCGCCGCCGCCGACGGCGCGCAGCTGGTCGTCTTCCCGGAGACCTGGCTGACCGGCTACCCGGCGTGGGTGTTCGGCCTGGCCGGGTGGGACGACGCCGAGGCGCGGCGCTGGTACGGCCGGCTGCTCGCCCAGTGCCCCGCCGTGGACGGACCCGAGCTCGACCCGCTCCGCGCGGCGGCCCGCCGGCACGGGGTGCTCGTCGCGATGGGCCTCAACGAGCGGACCGGCACCGCCGGCGGGTCCCTGTACAACTCACTGCTGTACCTGGACGGCGACGGCGGCACACTCGGCGTCCACCGCAAGCTGGTCCCGACCCACACCGAGCGGATCGTGTGGGCGCCGTCCCCGGACGCGTCGGGCCTGCAGGTGCACCCCACGGCGGTGGGCCGCGTCGGGGGGCTGGTGTGCTGGGAGCACTGGCAGCCGCTGATCCGCCAGGCGCTGCACGCCCAGGACGAGCAGGTGCACCTGGCGCTGTGGCCGGACATGACCGAGGTGCACGCGCTCGCGGTGCGCACCTACGCCTTCGAGGGCCGCTGCTTCGTCGTCTCCGCCGCCCAGTACCTGCGCGCCGAGGACGTCCCCGAGGACCTGCGCGAGCCCTACCGGCTGGGCGTGGGCCCCGGCACCCCCGCGACGGGCACGTGGTTCCCCGGGGGCAGCGCCGTGGCGGGCCCGGACGGCTCGTGGGTGGCCGAGCCTCTCGACGGGGCCGGTACCGTCCACGCGGAGCTGGACCTGGAGCTCACGACCGCCTTCAAGCACGACCTCGACGTCGCGGGCCACTCCAGCCGGGCCGACATCTTCCGGCTCACCGTGGACCGGCGCCCCCGGACGGCGGTCAGCTGGGTGCCCGACGACGTCCCGGCCGCCGACCCCGCCGGCTGACCGTCTCCCCCATCCCCTGGAGTCGACCCCGTGGAACAGCAGAACCCCATCGGCCCCGTGGACGCCACCCGGGTCCCCCGCTACGCCGGCCCGGCCACGTTCGCCCGGCTGCCCCGCCTCGACGAGGTCTCCCGCGCCGACGTCGCCGTCCTCGGGGTCCCGTTCGACTCCGGCGTCAGCTACCGGCCCGGGGCCCGCTTCGGCCCCGGGCACGTGCGGGCGAGTTCCAAGCTGCTGCGCCCCTACAACCCGGCCCTGGACGCCACCCCGTTCGGCACCCAGCAGGTGGCCGACGCCGGTGACATCGGCGTCAACCCGTTCGACCTCGACGACGCGATCGCGACCATCGACCGGTCGGTGACCGACCTGCGCGCGGACGGCGCGCAGCTGCTGACCATCGGCGGGGACCACACCATCGCGCTGCCGATCCTGCGCTCGATCGCCCGGGACTCCGGACCGGTGGCCGTCCTGCACTTCGACGCGCACCTGGACACCTGGGACACCTACTTCGGCGCCCCCTACACCCACGGCACGCCGTTCCGCCGCGCCAGCGAGGAGGGCCTGATCGACCTCGAGCGCTCGCTGCACATGGGCATCCGCGGCCCCCTCTACGGCAAGCAGGACCTCGAGGACGACGCCGTGCTCGGCTTCCAGGTGATCCGCTCCGACGACTACGAGGTCGACGGCGTCGCGAGCATCGTCGAGCGGATGCGCAGCCGGCTGGCCGGCGGCCCGGTGTACGTGTCGGTCGACATCGACGTCCTGGACCCGGCGCACGCTCCGGGCACCGGGACGCCGGAGGCCGGCGGGCTGACCAGCCGGGAGCTGCTGCAGACCCTGCGCGGGCTGGTCGGGATCGACGTCGTCGGCGCCGACATCGTCGAGGTCTCCCCGCCCTACGACCACGCCGAGCTGACCGGCATCGCCGCCGCGCACGTGGGCTACGAACTGCTGTCGGTCCTGGCGCTCAACCGGCAGGGCGGCTCCCCCGCCTGACCGGGCCCGGGGGGGGGGGGGGGGGGGGGGGGGGGGGGGGGGGGGGGGGGGGGGGGGGGGGGGGGGGGGGGGGGGGGGGGGCGGGGG
>NZ_JBJGYV010000039.1:0-42100 GCF_054050175.1 Geodermatophilus sp. SYSU D00697 | reverse complement strand
GGCCGGCCCCGGGCGCCGGGGCCGGCCGCGGGACGTCACTTGACCAGGGCGCCGGCGTCCACCGGCAGTGGCACGCCCGTGATGTACCGGGCGTCGTCGGAGGCCAGGAACACCAGCGCCCGGCTGATGTCGATCGGCTGGACCCACGGGATCGGCAGGGTGTGCATGGCCTGCGACCTCGGCTCGAAGTCCGCCCGGGTCGGGTTGGGGATGTCGGGGACGAAGACCTTCATCGTCTCGTCGTTCATGATCATGTCGGTCTCGACCTGGGTCGGGTGGATGCTGTTCACCCGGATCCGTTCCGGTCCGTACTCCACGGCGAGGGTGCGCATCAGGCCGACCACGCCGTGCTTGGCCGAGACGTAGTGCGAGATGTGCGAGTAGGCCTGCAGCCCGGCCGCGGAGCTGGTCAGCACGATGGCGCCGCCCTGGCCGCCCGCGAGGATGTGCGGGATCGCGGCCTTGCAGGTCTGCCACACACCGGTGAGGTTGACGTCGATCATCTGCTGCCAGACGTCGAGCGGCAGCTCGTGGGAGGCGTGCGGCAGTGACCCGATCCCGGCGTTGGCGGCCACGATGTCCAGCCGGCCGAGTTGGCTCACCCCGTCGTCGACCGCGCCGGCGAGGGCGTCGTAGTCCCGGACGTCGGCCTTCGCCGCCACGATCCGGCGGTCCAGCGCCTCGACCTCGCGGACGGTCTCCTGCAGCTTCTCCCAGGTGCCCGTCGGGTAGGGCATCCCCGGGACCTGCTCGCAGATGTCGACGGCGATGACGTCGGCCCCCTCCCGGGCGAGTTCGACCGCGTGGCTGCGCCCCTGTCCCTGGGCCGCTCCGGTGACGAAGGCGACCTTCCCCTCGAGCTTGCCCATGACGTCTCCCCTCGCCGATGTGGTGTGTGGCGCGTCACACTACGGGCCCTCTCCCGGTCGTTGCCCGGGTCCGGTCGGACGTCAGGTGTGGGAACTCGCCCGTGCCCACGCGGCGATGTGAGCCGATGCCGGCCGCGGCTCGATGCCGAGGGCCCGCAGTGGTCGGTCGCCCGCCTCCTCGCCGATGTCCATGGACAGCGCGATGCCCAGGACCGAGGCCAGTTCCGGCCGGCGTCGGCGCAGCGCCCGGGCGCCGAGGCTGAGCACCGGGCGGGGGACGACGATGCGGCGGAGCTGCGCGCCGAGGGCGCGCTCGAGGGCATCGACGACCTGGTGCCGGGTCAGCGCCTCGGGTCCACCGAAGTCCAGGGACCCCGGTGGGTCGGCCATCGTCGCCAGGCGGACGCACGCCTCGGCGACGTCGTCGGCCGCGACGTAGGGCACCGGCGTGTGGCCGCGACCGTAGATGACGGCCAGCCGCTTGTCCGGGCGGATGCCGGACTGCGGCCCGAGCCACACCTCCTGGAAGGCGGCCGGCCGCACGATGACCGACCGCACGGGTGATGCCTGCAGCAACCGCTCCGTTGCGCGCTTGGCGGCGAAGAAGGGCACCAGGGACACCATGGCGTCGGTCATGCCCTGCGCGGAGACGAAGACGAACCGGTCGACGCCGGCCGCCTCCGCTGCCCGGACCAGCGCGGCGTTGCCGTCGCGGTCGACCCGGTCGATGGACACGTCCGTCGCCCCTGCCAGCCTCCGGCCGATGCCGTTGGCGGTGCTGACCACCGTCCGCACCCCGACCAGCGCCCGGTCGAGACTGGGTGGGTCGGTGAGGTCGCCGACGCGGAGCTCGGCGGGCGACGACCGCAGAGCGGCGGTGTCGCTCCCCGGCCGCACCAGCGCCCGGAACGGGATCCGCCGTTCGGCCAGCCGGGCGGCGATCCGGCCGCCCAGGTCGCCGGTCGCGCCGCAGAGCAGGAGCTCACTCATGGCCTTCTCCCGAGGGTGCCGATGACCCAGGACGACACGGCCGAGGACCGCTGTCAACGCCCGTCGAGGTCCCCGGTCGCCGGTGCCGGTGACGCGGTCCGACGTCCCGAGCGCCGAGGTGGTGGACCCGGTCCCTCGGACGGTCCGGTGTCCCGACCCGGCGACGGGCCGGTCCCTCCGGACGACTGGTGGCGGTGGACGCCCGGCGCGGCGCAGGGGGAGTTCGCCGCGCGCGGCGGCGGTTACGGCACCGAGTATGCGTAGGGGTCAGGAGCTGTAGCCCCGGGACGCCGAGGCGTCGTGTGCCGACCGCTCCCAGACGTGGAGCTGCGCCGGTCCGTGCAGCTCCCTCGCGCGCCACCTCAGGAGGTGTTCCCGTGTTGCCGTTCCTCACGCTGTTGCTGGCCTGCCAACTGGCCGGTGAGGCGCTCGCTCGCGTCACCGGTCTCCCGGTGCCCGGTCCCATCCTCGGGCTGGTCCTGCTGTTCGCCGGTCTCGCGCTGCGCGGCCGCCCCGCTCCACGCCTGGAGGAGTCCGCCGACGGTCTGCTGGCCCACCTGAGCCTGCTCTTCGTCCCGGCCGGTGTCGGCGTCGTGCAGTACCTGCCCCTGCTGGCCTCCGAGTGGCTCGCGGTCAGCGCCTCCGTGGTCGGCGGTGCGGTGGTGGCCATCGCGGTCACCGGGCTGGTGATGCGCGCCCTGAGCCGCGACCCGGAGCCCGTCGACCGATGACGACCGACCTCCACGGCATCTGGGTCTACCTCGCGGAGACGCCGCTGTTCGGCCTGACGCTCACGCTCGCCTCGTACACCGCCGGCTCCTGGCTGCACCGGCGCAGCGGCTCCCGGGCGGTGCTCAACCCCGTGCTCCTGGCCGTGCTCATCACCAGCGTCGTGCTGGGGGTCACCGGGATCGACTACCGGACGTACTTCGAGGGCGCGCAGTTCGTGCACTTCCTGCTGGGCCCGGCCACGGTGGCGCTCGCCGTGCCGCTCTACCGGCAGCTGCCGCAGATCCGCCGGTTGGCCCTGCCGCTGCTCGCCGCCGTCGGCGTCGGTTCGCTGACCGCGATCGCCACCGCGGTCGCCATCCCGGCGGTGCTGGGTGCCGACGACCAGACGCTGTTGTCCCTGGCCCCGAAGTCGGCGACCGCTCCGGTCGCGATGGGGGTGTCCGAACAGCTGGGCGGTGCTCCTTCCCTGACCGCCGTGTTCACGATCCTCACCGGCATCACCGGCGCGGTGCTCGGCGGAGTCGTGCTCGACCTGGTCCGGGTCCGCGATCGCCGTGCCCGGGGGCTCGCTGTCGGGGTCGTCGCGCACGGGATCGGGACCGCCCGCACGATGCAGGTGCATCCCACCACCGGCGCCTTCGCGGGGCTGGGTCTGGCCCTCAATGCCGTGACGACCGCGGCGCTGGTCCCTCTCCTCTTCACCGTGGTGCCACCGCTGGCGCGACTGACGTCGTAGGTCCGGTGGGCGGCACCTCGTGGTCCGAGGACCCCGCGACGACGGGCACCGGAGATCGGCTGACCCGCGCCTGCCGGCCCGTCGGGGGGCGGCCCGGCCCTCCGTCGTCCGGTTCAGCCGCGCAGGTCCCGGCGGCCGTAGCCGACCAGGCCGGCGATGGCGAGTGCTGCTGCGACGGCGAGCATCCCGAGTGCACCGGGGAGGTCCCACGGTTCGGCGGGGACGTCGGCGAGGTGGGCGAACGGGGAGAACCAGCGGACCGCGCCCGGCCAGCCGAAGGTGTCGGCGAGCACCAGCAGCAGGTAGCCGCCGGCGGCCGGCGCGACCCCGAGCGGGAGCACCGCCGACGGGATCCAGCCCAGGGCGGCGAGCGCGGCACCGAGGCACAGCAGCGCCACGGGGAGGACCGACAGCGCGCCGGCCAGCGCGTCGGCCACCCCGAGTCCGGCGTCCACCCAGGCTGCCCCCGCCCACGCGGCCAGCCCCGCGGTGGCGGCCAGGACGACGGCGGCGAGGGTGACCACAGCCGCCTCCGTGGCGGCCCACCGGACGCGGGCGACGGGCCGGGAGTACAGCATGGCCAGGCGGCCGGCGCTCTCGTCGGCCGCGGTCGCGGCCACCCGGCCTGCGGCGAACGCCCCGATCGCGACGGCCAGGAGGGTGTACAGCGCGGCGACGTACCCCTGCACCGACCCGAGCTGGGCGAAGCCGGCCTGTGCGGCCAGATCGGCGAAGAACGGGTTGTCCCGCAGGAAGTCGGTCATCGCCGTCGCCAGCAGGCCGATGAGCAGGAAGTAGGCCGCCGCCCCGGCGGACCAGCCGGCCAGCGGGCCGCGGGTGCGGTGCACCGCCAGGCCCGGCAGCGAGGTCAGCAGCCGGCTGGGCGCCGCCGCCCGCTCACGACCGGCCAGCCGGCCACGGCCGACGTCGCGTCCGGCGGCGAGCCCGACGGCGGAGAGGGCCACCACGCCGACGAGGAGAGCGAGCACCAGGAGCGGCAGCGACCGGTCGGCGGCGAACGGCGCCGCGGAGCCGAGCAGCCCGAACGGGGTCAGCCAGGACAGCCAGGCCAGCGCCGGGACCTGGTCGGCCACCATGCGGGCCAGCAGGCCGCCCAGCAGGACGGCGACGGCCAGCCCGGACGCCGAGCGCCGGTCCGCGAACAGCTGTGCGGCGAGGACACCGAGCGCGGCGCCGACCATGCCGGTGCCGGCCAACCCCGCACCGAACAGCGACGAACCCAGCGGCCCCGCCCCGGCGAGGAGCAGGCCGAGCCCAGCGGCGGCACCGACGACGGCCGAGGCGGCCAGCAGCACGGCCAGGACCCGGACGACCAGGGTGGTCAGTCGCAGTCTCCCGGCCAGCAGCAGGTCCCACCGGCCGGCCTCCTCGTCCCCGCGGGTCAGCCGGGTGGCGGTCAGCGCGCCCCAGATGCCGACCAGGAGGGCGAGCACGGTGCCGGTCCGCCACACGGTGAAGCCGCCGGCGGTGTCCAGCCCGACCGGCGGGCCGAACAGCGTGCGGATGGCCGGGTTCTCCGCGAGGGCGGTCAGCGACTCGGTGCCGAGTGCGCCGTCCAGCCCCCGGTACTGCACCGCCACGAGGCCGACCATGCCGCCGCAGACGGCGGCGACCACCACGGTGCCGCGGCGGGCCTGCCGCGCAGCCGCCCGGGTGGCCGCCTGGCGGGCCGATGGCAGGGGTGGGAGAGGGGCCGAGGCCGCCAGCTCGCGGTCGGGACTGGTCCGGGTGGTCACGCCGGGACCTCGCCGTAGTAGTCGAGGAAGATCTCCTCGAGGCTGGGTTCCCGCATCTCCACGTGGGCGACGTCCGCCTCGCCGAGGGCCCGCAGGACGTCCCCGGGTGGACCCGTGAGCGCCAGCTCCACCCGCACCGCGCTGGGCCAGCGCAGATCGGTGACGCCGGGCAGGTCGGCGAGGCGCTGCAGGCCGGGCGCGGGCGCCACCAGGTCGACGACGATCTCGGCGCGGTGGAGGCGCCGCAGGTCGGCCAGCCCGGTGACCTCGACCAGCCGGCCGCTGCGCAGGATGCCCACCCGTGAGCAGGTCGCCTCGACCTCCGCCAGCTGGTGGGAGCTGAGGAACACCGTCTGTCCGCGTGCGGCGGCCTCGGCGATGCAGCTCCGGAACTCGCGTTCCATGAGCGGGTCCAGCCCGCTGGTCGGCTCGTCGAGCACGAGCAGCGGCGCCCGCGTCGCGAACGCGGCCACGAGCGCCACCTTCTGCCGGTTGCCGGTGGAGTAGGTGCGAGCCCGCCGGTCCGGGTCCAGGGCGAACCGCTCCAGCAGCTCGGCCCGGTGATGGGTGTCCGTACCGGGTCCGACGCCGGCCAGCAGGTCCAGGCACTCCCGGCCGGTCAGCGACGGCCACAGCGCGACGTCGGCGGGCACGTACGCCACCTGCCGGTGGGCCCGCTCGACGTCGCCGACCGGGGTGTCGAACACCCAGGCCGCCCCGGCGGTCGGCCGCAGCAGGCCGAGCAGCAGCCGGATGGTGGTGGACTTGCCCGCGCCGTTGGGGCCGAGGAAGCCGAAGACCTCACCCGGTGGCACGGTCAGCGACAGGTCGACCACCGCGTCGGTGCTGCCGAACCGCTTGCTCAGCCGCTCCATGCGCAGCGCGGGGGTGGACGATGACGGTGCGGACACGGAGCCCTCCTGGCAGTCGGGACCTCGACTGCCGACCAGGCTTCCCGGCGCACCGGAGGGAACAGTAGACCCGGTGGACACGCGCGGGAAGCCGCGGAGGCGCGGGCTGCGTCGGCGCGTCCCGCCGTCGTCCCGGGTCAGTGCGAGCGGACGACGACGAGGAGGTCCCCGCGCCGGACCGTCCCGAGCTGGGGGTCGTCGAACCGCAGCCGGCCGCCGTCGCGCACCACCGAGAGGACGACGTCCGGCGACTGCCGGGGGTCCTGTCCCACCTCCTCGGCAGTGGGCGGACGTTCGTGGAGGTCCAGGCCCACCCCGTGCTCCAGCAGGTCCTCCATCGCGGCCACCACGCGGGGGTTGTCGGGAGCCAGACCGAGGAGCCTGCCCGAGGTGGCCGACGTCGTGAGCACCGTGTCCGCCCCGGACTGTCGCAGCAGCGAGGCGTTGGCCTCCTCGCGGACGCTCGTCGAGATCCGCCCCTCGGGGTTGAGACGACGCGCGGTGAGCGTGATCAGGACGGCGGCGTCGTCCCGGTCCACGGCCACCACGACGGCGCGCGCCCGTCGCACGGATGCCCGCGCGAGCACGTCACCCCGGCCGGCGTCCCCGACGACGCCGGTGTACCCCGCGGCGTTGGCCTCCTCGATCGCCCGCGGGTCGGCGTCGACGACCACGACCTGGTCCGGCGGCGTACCCGTCTGCCGCAGGGCGCGGACCGCGTTGCGCCCCTTGGTGCCGTAGCCGCAGACGACGACGTGCCGCCGCACCCGCGAGGTGAACCGCCGGACGCGGAGCTCCTCACGCGAGCGGGCGGTCAGGGCCTCGAGCGTCGTCCCGATGAGCACGATGAGGAAGAGGACCCGCAG
Source organism: Geodermatophilus sp. SYSU D00697 (assembly GCF_054050175.1). Taxonomy (NCBI): domain Bacteria; kingdom Bacillati; phylum Actinomycetota; class Actinomycetes; order Geodermatophilales; family Geodermatophilaceae; genus Geodermatophilus; species Geodermatophilus sp. SYSU D00697. The sequence continues at coordinate 35,239 of NZ_JBJGYV010000039.1, read as the reverse complement.
CGGCGTGATGACCAGCGCGTTGAACAGGCGCGCACCCTCGGTCACCGGGGTGATGTCCCCGTACCCCGTCGTGGAGAGCGTCACGGTCGCGTAGTAGAAGGCGTCCAGCAGCGACACCCCGCCGTCGATCGCGTCGCGGTAGGACCGCCGGTCCGCGTACACCAGGACCACGGTCAGGAGGAGCACCAGAGCGGCGATCGCCAGGCGCCGGGCGACCTGTCGGATGGGCGAGGTCTCCTCGTGGGCGAGCCGGACGCCCGTGTGCTCCGTCGGTGGGTCGCCCGCACCCCTCACCCGCCACACGGGACGTCCTCGCGGTCTCGGTCCGCCGGCCGCGGGGAGGTGCGGGTCACGGTCATGGGGGTCCTCCGGCGGTCGACAACGGACCGCCGACCAGACTTCCCGGCACACCCGGGCCGACCGTAGCCCCCCGGGCCCTCCGCTGTCAGGTGCCGGACCGGCGCTCGTCTCCCGACCCCCGGCGGTCGACCAGGACCCGGCGCCGTGGGTGTGCTTGTCCCGGCCGCCGGCGTCTGGTAGGTCAGGCGTCGGTGGCCGACGTCATTCCGAGGGTGTGGCGGTGGATCGGCCCTCGGACGGCGATCCACCGGACCGGCCATGCCTGCGTGGGCCGCCGTGTCCGGCCCCGGTGAGACAGGTCCCGACGCCGTCGACCGGGTGGCCCGGGAGGTCGCCGAGGCGTCGGCCGGTGAGCACGGGATGCCGGTCGCCCTGCTGGACGGGTATCTCACGGCCCTCTGGACGGTGGCGCGCACCGGCCGCCGGCTGAGCGTCGAGGAGGAACGGGCCTGCCGCCGGCTCGGTGGTGAGGCGGCGGCCGCGGGCCTGGCACTGCCCTCCGTCGTGGACCTGTACATGACCGCCTCGCGGCGACTGTGGCCCCGTCTGCCCGATCTCATGGCAGGGGTGCGGGGCAGGCCGTTGCGGCCTGCCGAGCTGGTCGGCCTCGGGGAGGCGGTGTGGAGGGCGGCGGACACCGCGCTGGCCGCGCTGGCCGCGGGCTACGTCGAGGCCCAGCGAGAGGTCGTCCGGCGCGAGGAGGCGTTCCGGCGGGAGTTCGTCGACGACCTGCTCAGCGGCCACCCCGACGTCGGCTCCCTCGTGCAACGGGCGGAGCCGTTCGGGCTGACGCTCACCGCCGCGCACGTCGTCACCGTCGCGGCCACCGATCGGCCGATCGACTCGGGCATGCAGGTGGCCGGTTCGTTGGCGGAGGACGTCCGTGCCCGGTTCGGGGAGCGGGGGTTCCTGGCCGTCGCCAAGGACGGGCGCCTGGTCTGCGTGCTCTCGCAACCACCCGCGACCGTCGGCGGCGATGCCGTCCCCGGCGTAGAGGAGCTGGCCGAGCTGGCCGGCCGGGCCGCCGCCCGGCTCACCCGGCGATCGCACTGGCGCGTCGGCATCGGACGGCCGCACCCCGGAGCGGGAGGCGTGCGGCACTCGTACCGGGAGGCCCTGGAGGCGATGGACCTGGCCGAGCGCCTGGGCCTCCCGCAGCGGGTCGTGCACGTCCGGGACCTGCTGGTGTACCGCGTGCTCGTGCGGGACGAGGCCGCGATGGCCGACCTGGTCCACGCCGTGCTCGGGCCGCTCATGGCTGCGCGAGGGGGTGCAGCCCCGCTCCTCGACACACTCGAGGCCTGGTTCGCGAGCGGGGGCAACACGTCCGAGACGGCCCGGCGGCTGCACCTGAGCGTCCGTGCCGTCACCTACCGGCTGCAGCGCGTGCAGGAGCTCACCGGTCACGACGCCGGCAACCCGGAGCACCGGCTGACGCTGCACGTCGCCGTGACCGGTGCACGGCTGCTCGACTGGCCGCGCCGGCCACTGCACGGGGACTAGCGCGCCCGCCGTTGCCGGACCCCGGCAGTTCCTGCCGGCCACAGACGTCCGCACCACGGCGCTGCGCGAGGGGGCAGGGGGTTCCTAGCCTCGCGCCATGCGCCGTCCGGACGTGCACCCGGCCCCCGGGGCGCCGCTGCCAGGAGGTGGGTCGCTCGCGAGGGACCACCGGCGGACCGGCTCGGTGCTCGCGGGCTCCGGGCCCGGACGGCCGTAGGACGGCGGCGTGTCCACGGTGTCCCACGAGCCGCCCGCCACCCCGGACCGCCGGCCCGGCTCGTCCGCCTGGGCGATGACCGTGCGCTGCAGTCGTGCGGCGTTCTCGGTGGGCGTGGTCTCCTTCGCGCTCATCGGCGCCCTCACCACCCCGCCGTACGTCCTCCTGGTGGTCGCGCCGACCTTCGGCCTGTTCATCGGCGGCGTGGTGGCGGTGCTCGACCCCGACTTCCCGGGGACCCGGGAGGCGCGCCGAGCGGTGCTGTTCTCGGGGATGTGGGCCGCACTGCTCGTGCCCTGCTTCGCGGGCCTCGGCGTCTTCGACACGGCCGGCACCGTCGCCGCACTGGCGCTCATGACGCTGAGCGTTGCTGCGGTGAGCGGCTGGGTCGTCCGCAGTTCCGGTCCCGGCGGGCACGGGGGCGACGAGCGGGTGGACGGCGCGCAGCTGCAGCAGCTCCTCCGCGTGCTGCCGACCTCCATGCTGCTCCACGAGTGGCGCGCGACCGCTGAGCACCTGCGGCCCGGCGCGGACCCGGACCGTCGAGCCGAGGCCGTCCTGATGCGCACCCTCCTGCTCGAGGAGCTCGCCCGGCGCGACCCGGTGGGCGTCGGCCACTGGCTGAGCGAGGGTGCCGAGGACGCGCCCGAGCAGTACCTGGGGGACGACCGGCAGGGGTCCTCGTGAGGACCGGACGGGCGACGAGTCGCCGGCCGGCCCGGCGGTGACGTCGACACCCGGCTGGTCCGGCGCCCCCTGACACCGGGTCGCGGCGGACCGGCTGCACGGGCGAGCACGCGGGCAGCCGGCCGGACCACCCGGCTCCCCGCCCACGGCCCGGTCCCTCGGTCTCCCTCCACCCCGGGGCGCAGTGCGCCGGCCGGTCCTCCTCAGCCGTCGACGGTCTCCATGCGGATCACGCGCCAGAGCCCGGTGCGGAACAGCAGGGTCTCGACGCGACGGTTCGCGTCGCGCAGCACGACCGCACCGCCCCGGGCCCGGCACGTGCGGTGCGCCGAGAGGAGGCTGGCCACGGCAGAGGCGGACAGGTCGTGCACCGCCGTCAGGTCGACCACGAGCAGCCGGGCCCCGGCGAGCAGGGCGTCGTGCAGCAGCCACCGGACGTCGGCCAGGCCATCGGCGAGCAACGCGTCGTCGAGCCGGATCGTCACCACGTCGTCCCTCGACGTCGTCCGCGGTCTCCGGGTCGCGCTGGCGTGGGTCATCGGGCCTCCCTCGTGCCGGTCCTCGTGCGGTCACCAGCAGGCTGGTCGGTCGACTCTGCGGTCCGGCGGCTCACCGCCTGGCGATCCCATGACGTCCCGCTGGTCGGGTGGGCGCGGTCGCTGTCGCGTCGATGCCCGCCGCGGCCGGCCCCGCGGCGTCCGTGCCCGCTGTGTGGCGTCCGTCTTGCAGTCGGGTGTCGACGGGAGGACATCGCGGTCGGCAGCACGGTGGCCGGGTAGCGGGCGGGGGAGGGCGCGGGCCTCGACGGACGGGGCCGACCTCGCCGGCGCCCCGCACCGACCCACCGGTCCGGAGGAGATCGCCATGCCTGGGTCCTCGTCGCGTTCCGTGGCGGCCATCGATGCCGACCTGCGCGCGCTCGGCGCCACCAGGAGGGCCGCGGAGGCCGAACTCGCCGAGGTGAGGCGCCGCCAGGGGGAGCTCGTCCACCGGGAGGGCGACCTCGTCGTGGCCGTCGACCTGCGTGCCCGGCGGATCGACGACCTGCTCGACGAGCGGCTGCGCGCCCTCGGCGGGGGTCGACCCGGTGCCGGGTCCGACCGGCCCGACAGCCACACCGAGGACGCCGGGTCGCGCGCGGCGACGGCTGTGGCTCCGGCGATCGCCGGAGCACCCCGGACGACGGGGACGTGACGACGTCGTGGCCGGCCGGGCTGGGACCTCCCCTGCGGAGCACGGGCGCGTTCCCGGCGAGTGTCATCGCATCGCAAGGCAGCGGCGCGTCCTTCGCAACGTCGGAGGCCGATCGTCGGAGTCGTCCGCAGGAACGGCTGGGAGTCCCCGAGGAGATCCTCATGGCCGGCACGGTCAGCCACGTCACGACAGGGCTGGAGACCACGGGGGACGAGGTGGTGCTCACTCTCGACGACGGCGTGCTGATCCACGGGATCGCCGACGTGCGCAGGCTCCTGGACGACGCACTGACGTCGGGGGCCCGGCGGCTCGTCGTCGACCTGACGCGGGTCCGGCTCCTGTCCAGCCCGGCCGTGACCTGCCTCCTGGAGGCGCACCGCACCTGTCGGGCCCGCGGGGGCGGGGTCGTCCTCCGGGGTGCCAACCGGCGCACCGAGGACCTCCTGCACCGCAGCGGGCTCTCGCGGCTCATCCCACTCGAGCGTGACCGCCGGTGGCCGACGGACCAGACCCGCCGGCTGCCTGCGGCCACCGATCTCCCGGAGCACAGCATGCTCACGACAGTGATCGCACTCCTCGTGGTGTCCCTCGGCGCCGCCGTGGTCGGGACGGTCGTCACCGGCCTGTTCTGGCTGACCCTCGTCGGGATCGCCGGGGTCCTCGGTACGGGCGCCGTCGGGGTGAGCAGGATCGGCGTCCCGCCGGAGGACGACGCGCCTGCCGTCGCCCGGAGGAGCCACCTGCGCCTGGTCGGCACCGGCCGCGGGGCGGCCCACAGCGGCGGGACCGCGGACGGCGAGTGCCGCCGGGCGGCGTAGTCGCCGGACGTGGGCCGGGCGAGGTGTCTCCTGCCGGCGCCGGCCGATGGTCGGCCCTCAGTCCGTCGGCGCCGCAGGGGGCGACGTGGTCGTCGGACCCCTCCCGGGCGGGGGACCGGTCACCTCGCAGCCGGCGCTGTTCTCCCGCAGGCGCTGCTGCAACGGCTGCAGCCGCCGGACCTCCTCGTCGAGCCGGGCGGCGTCCAGCGCGGCCGCGGCCGCCCCCAGGTCGTCGACGGCCGCGGCGATGTCCTGCGCGGCGTTGATGGCCCGCAGGCACGCCGCGTTCACCCGGGTCTCGGGCGTCCCGTCGGCGGGCTCCGTCGGTGGACTCCCCGGCGCGCTCGTCGGCCGGGGCTCCTGCGCCGTCGGCGGGACGGGCGGGTCCTGGCCGAGCAGGCCGACGAGGAGTGCACCGGCCACGAGGCCGACGACGAAGGTGCCGGCGGCCAGCCATCGCGACCAGGCTCTGCCCGGCCGATCGGCCCGCCGCTCCGGTGATGGGGCCTGGACCATGGGAGTCCCTCCACCAGACAGTCCCGGGAGGTCGGACGTACCCTGCCCGCACAGCGGTACGCACGACCCACGCCGAGTGGGAGGCCGCGGTGTCCTCACGGCAGTGGCCGCGCGCGTTCTCCTGGCCGGGTCGCGCCACTCGGGCGGTGGCCCGCGCCTGCCGGACGGCCGTGGTGGCCGGGCGGTGGCTCGTGGTCGTGGGCTGGGCCGCCGTCGCGGTGGCGGCCGTCGCGCTGCCGTCCTCGGGTGGCGGCGGTGGCGGCGACGACGTCGGGGCGCTGCTGCCGCCGAACAGTGATGCGGTCGCCGTCCAGGAGCGCAGCCTCGAGCACTTCCGCGTGCCGGTCCTCTCCGAGACCTCCGTGGTCGTCCACGACCCCGGCGGTCTCGGGCCGCTGACCCGCGCCGACGTCGCCCTCTGGGCGCTGGCGCACACACAGGCCTACCTCGACGGCGACGTACCACCGACCGGGGAGCAGATCGTCGCGGCGGTGCCGATCCCGACCTCCACGCCCCGGACCGCGGTCACCTACCTGTACGTGACCGGCGGGACCTCCCTGTCGGAGGCGACCTCGCTGGCGCGCCAGTACGCGAGCCACTTCCACAACCAGGCGTCGGTGCAGACCCACGTCACCGGCATCACGCCGGCGCGGGTGGCGCAGGCCGAGTACCTCGAGGCCCGGCTGCACGTGTTCGAGGTGGCGACCCTCGTCCTCATCGCCCTGGTCGTCGGGGCGACCTCCCGTTCCGTCGTCGCGCCGCTGGTGGTCCTGGTCGTCGCCGGACTGGCCTACGTCGTCGCCGTGCGTGTGCTGGCCGCGGCGGCCGGGGCGTTCGGCTTCGCGCTGCCCGACCAGCTGCGACCGCTGACCGCGGCGCTGCTCATCGGGGTGGTCACCGACTACTGCGTGCTGTTCTTCTCGGGCTTCCGCCGGCACCTGGACCGGGGACTGCACCGGCACGAGGCGGCCCGTCGCGTCGTCCTCACCGAGGGCCCCATCGTGGCGGTCGCCGGGGTCACCGTCGCCGCCGGGACGGCCGCCCTGCTGGCCGCCGACTTCGACCTGTTCCGGGCCTTCGGCCCGGCGCTGTCCCTCACGGTGGTCGTGGGGCTGCTCGTGTCCCTCACCCTCGTCCCGGCCGTGCTGGCGGTCCTCGGGACCTGGCTGTTCGCGCCCTCCCGGATCGGCGGGGGTCGGGCGCTCGAGCACAGTGGCGGCCGGGGTACGCGGTGGCTGGCCCGGCAGGTCTCCGGCCGCCGTGGGGCGGTGGTCGCGCTCGTCCTGGGCCTCGCCGTCCTCGTCCCCGCTTCGCTGCCGGTCTCCGACCTGCGCCTGGGGGTCTCCTTCACCAGCGGCCTGCCCGGTGACGACCCGGTGGCGCGCGGGGCCCGGGTGCTCGACGAGTCCGGGGTCCGGGGCGTGGTGGCACCGACGGAGGTGCTCCTGGAAGGCGAGGGCGTCGCCGGGCAGCGGGAGGCACTCGTCCGGTTCCAGGAGGAGCTGGCCGTCCAGCCGGGCGTTGCCGAGGTCCTCGGCCCTGCCCAGAACCCGCTGTCCGAGGAGTACGGGATCGTGTTCTCGCAGGACGGCACCGCCGCCCGCTTCGTCGTGTTCTTCGACAGCGACCCCCTCTCGGCCACCGCCATCGCCGACCTGGGCAGGCTGCAGGACCGGGTGGACCTCATGCTCGCCGAGGCCGGCGTCGAGGGCGTCACCGTCGGGGTCACCGGCCAGACCGCGATCGCCGGAGAGCTGGCGGCCGTGACCCGCGACAACCTGCAGCGCACGTTGATCGCGGTCCTGCTCGTGGAGCTGCTGGTCCTGGCGCTGTTCCTGCGTTCGCTCGTCGCGCCGGTGGCGCTCCTGGCGCTCAGCGTGCTGGGGGTCGCGGCCGCGCTCGGACTGACGGTCCTGGTCTTCCAGGGCGTGCTCGGCCAGCCGGGGCTCACCTTCTACGTCCCCTTCGCCACCGCCGTCCTGCTGCTGGCCCTGGGCTCGGACTACAACGTCTTCGCCGTGGGGGCCATCTGGGACCAGGCCGCCCGCCGGCCCCTCGCCCAGGCGATCGCGGTCGCCATGCCGGCGTCGGCGCGGGCGATCAGCGCCGCGGGGATGATCCTCGCCGCGACGTTCGCGATGGTCGCGATCATCCCGTTGAGCACCTTCCGCCAGGTGGCGTTCACGATGGCGGTGGGGCTGCTCATCGACACCTTCGTCATCCGGCCGGTGCTCACCCCCGCCGTGCTGACGCTCCTCGGCCGCACCGCGGGATGGCCGAGCCGGCGCATCCGGACCACGGCCGGTCGTACGCACGCGGGTGAGCAGTCCGGGCTCCTGGAGGAGGAGGCCGAGCGGCGGCGCGCCGACGCGGCCGCGGCGCCGGTGGCGTCCCGCGGGCGGTCGGGGTGAGCGGCGACCTGCGGGACGCGCCGGCGACCGCCACACCGCCGTCCCCGGACGCCGGAGGTCGCCGACGGACCGCAGCACTGGCGCTCACCGTCGTGCTGGGCACGGTCCTGCTCCTGTGGAGCGGCGACCGGCTGGCGCGCTGGGGAGCGGAGTCGGTGCTGGCTCGCGCCGTGCAGGAGCAGACCGGTGTCCTCGAGCGGCCGACCGTCACGCTGGAGGGCGGCGGACCGGTGCTGTTGCAGGCGCTGCGGGGGCGCTACGACGCCGTCGCGGTCGACGTCGACTCCCTGTCGTCCGGTCCGCTGCGGGTGGAGGACTACACGGCCGACCTCGAGGGCGTGTACCTCTCCTTCCACGACCTCCTCGACGGCAACACCGCCCACGTCCACGTCGAGCGGGCAGCCGAGGCGGCCTTCCTGACCTACGACGACCTCGACCGCTACCTGCGCTTCGCCGGCCGCGACCTCGACGTCGAGGCGGCGGACGGCGGACGGCTGCGGGTGAGCGGGACGGTCGACGTGCTCGGCGAGGTCCGCACGGTGTCCGCGCTGGTCGGTGTCGGCACCGAGGACGCCGCGCTCGTCCTGCGGCCCACCCGGCTGGAGGCCGCCGAGCCGCTGGACGGCCTCTCGGAGCTCCTGGTCAGCCAGCGGTTCACCGTGCGGGTGCCCCTGGACCCACTGCCGTTGGGGCAGGTCGTGGAGGAGGTCCGGGTGCAACCGGGAGGCGTGGCGATCCGCACCTCGGGCACGGCCGTCCGTCTCGGTTCGTGACGCGGGCGGGTCATCCCGGGCCCCGTGGCTTGCAGAGCGATGACGCTTCCGCGATCCGGCGAGATCGACCCGTTCCCGCTCCTACCGTCGGACCATGGAGACCAGGACGACGCGACACGGGCGGATCTCCTCGGGAGTGCTCGCCGGTGCCCTGCTGCTGATGCCGATCGCCGCCTGCGGGGACTCGACGGAGCCCGCGGAGGTCGACGCGACACCCGACGTCACCGCCACGGAGACCGCGGCCCCCGAGGAGACGGACGGCGGGGCCGACGTCACGGTCCCGGAGGACACCGCGGCCACCCCGGAGCCGGGAGGGACCGACGGCACGACCGACCAGACCGACGGAACGGACGCCGACGTGGACTGCTCCGGCAACTCCTGCTCGGTGACCCTGTCGGGGGACGGCGCCGAGGCCGACGTCCTCGGTACCCGGGTCGTGCTCGGCGGCGTCGAGGACGGCCGGGCGACGGTCCGCGTCGGGGACCAGGACCTCTCCTGCGGTCAGGGCGAGAGCGTCTCGGCCGGTCCGCTGACCCTCGCCTGCTCGACGGTCACCGAGGACACCGTCACCCTGACGGCCTCGCTCGGCTGACCGGGTCCGGTACGCCGCGCCCCCGATGAGGTCACGAGGTCCGGTCCCGGCTCTCCCGGACGTAGCCCTCCGGCGGGTCCTCGGGAGCCTCGGCCAGCCAGCGGCCGACTCCGACCGGGTCGCGCCGGCGGAGCTCGTCGATCAGCAGGCCGCGCAGCCGGATGCGGTCCTCGGCGTCCTCGCCGCCGGGGACCGCCTGACCGGCGGTGTCCCGCCACTCCTGGAACAGGACCTCGACCGGCAGCGTGCGCAGGAGGACCCGCAGCGAGCCGTCGTCGGGCTCCGGAGCCGCGTCGTGCCCGGTCGGGGGTGGGTCCGCGACGGCGCAGGAGGCCGCCCAGCAGCCGAGGACGACCGCCACCCCCAGGACGGCGCCGACGAGCCCCAGGGCACCGAGGCCGAGGGGCGCCGTCCCGGCCACGGCCGCCGGCAGCACCGCCATCCGGGTCGCCGGCACCGCGGGATGGGGCAGAGGTGGCAGGTCGGCGTCCGTGCACCGGCTCAGCAGGCGTACCGGCACCCACGCCAGGACGGCACACCCCGCGCCGAGGAGGAGGGACGTCTGCGGGCTGGTCACCGCGCCGAGCGCCGCGACCGATCCCAGGAGGACCAGGCCGGTCCGGCGCAGGACACGGAGCGTGCTGCGCAGGAGCTGGAGGACCGGCGACGAGACCTGCGGGGCGCTGGTTGCCATGCGTTGCTCCGTCCTGGGGCGAGCACGTCCTCGTCCACACGGGACGTGCTCGTTCGGCAGGCGGTCCTCACCCGCGTCGGCCAGATGTCACGCACTCGTCACCGAACCCGCACCGGTGCAGCCCGGCAGGTGCCGGTTCAACGCGGCGTGGAGCTGCCGGTGGGGGTGGCGTCGTCCTCGCCCGGCGTGCCGGAGGGGACCGACTCGGCCGGGGCGACCGACCGGTAGTCGTCGCGATCGACCGGCAGGTCGGTCAGGCCGTCGTCGGTCGGCACCTCGACGGGCGCTCCGTCCACGGTGAAGCGGACCGCGGTGACCGTGGGCAGGTCGGTCAGTGTCCAGACGACCTGGGCGACCGCGAGGAGTTGGTTGCCGCCGGTCAGCCCGGTGAAGCCACGGGTCACCGCGACCGTGGCCACGGGGTCGGGCAACGGCTGCTCGACCCCGACCAGCTCGGGCGCCAGTGCGGTCCGGATGCCCGTGCCCACCTCCGTCCGGGTGGGCCCCTCGACGAGCAGGTCCAGCGCCGCGGCCGTCGTCCCCGCGTCGGTGGTCCGCTGCACCGGGGCGAGGTCGGCTCCACGGACGAAGAAGACCGTGAGCCGTGGTCCCACGGGACGACTGTCGGCACCGACCTCGACCGACGGTGGGGCCGCCGTGGTGACCTGCTCGGGCTGGTCCTGGGGGCGGACGCCGCACCCGGCCAGCAGCACGGCGGCGACCAGGAGCCCCAGCGACCGCGGCAGTGTGCCGCTGACGGGTCTCACGGCTGCGGGCGCGCCGGCAGCTCGACGACGAACCGAGCGCCCCCGTCGGGGCTGTCGCCCACCCTCACGGTGCCTCCCATCGCGTGGACGTGCCGGGCCACGAGGGCCAGGCCGAGCCCAGCCCCCTCGCTGCGGCTGCGGATGGTGCCGCTGCCACGTGCGAAGCGGTCGAAGACGCGGTTGCGCTCGCTCTCCGGGATGCCGGGGCCACCGTCGTCCACCAGGACGCACGCGGTGTCCTCGCCGCGCGCCACGGTGATCCCGGTCAGCCCGCCGCCGTGCTTGTCGGCGTTGTCCATGAGGTTGCCCAGCACCCGCTCGAGTCGCCGCTTGTCGGCGTGGATGAGCACGTCCTCGGCGTCGGCACGGACCTCGAGGCGGGCGGTCGGGCGACCCGCGAGCCTCCTCCGGACCAGTGCCTCCTCGACCAGCGCGGCGAGGCGGACCTCCTCGACCACGAGGTCCGTGCTGCCCGCGTCCGCGCGCGAGATCTCGAGCAGGTCGGCCACGAGGCGTTCGAACCGGAGCACCTCCGCGCGGAGCAGGGCCAGCCCCTCCTGCCCGTCGGGCGGCAACCGGTCAGCGGTGGCCTCCACCAGGTCGACCGCGCCGAGCATCGCGGTCAGCGGGGTGCGCAGTTCGTGGCTCACGTCGGCGGCGAAGCGGGCGTCGGCGCGGACCCGTGCCTCCAGGTCGGCCACCGTCCGGTTGAAGGAGGAGGCGATGGGGGTGAGGGAGGGGTCCCCGCGCGGATCGATGCGGGCCGACAGGTCCCCCTCGGCGATCGCCTCCGCTGCCGTGGCGATGCGCTGCAAGGGTCGCAGGGTGGGGCCGGTGACCCACCAGCCGACCGCGAGCGCCGGGGGCACCAGTGCCACGACCGCCACGGTCAGCACCGCGGCGAGGACCCGGTAGGTGCGGTCCAGCTCGTCGAGCGGGAACACCTCGAAGTACGCCTGGTCCAGCCCGGCCAACGGCAGCCCCACCGCCAGCATGGTCGTGTCCTGCACGGCGATCCGCTGGCGTGCCGGGGCACCCCCCACGACTCTGTCGGCGAGCGCGACCGGGATGTCGTCGCGCCCGACCAGCAGCGACGTCGTCACCCACTCACCGTCGTCGACGTACAGGGAGACCGACCCGCTCTCCCGCGGGAGCTGGGCCAGCAACTGGGGGACCGCCAGTCCCTCGGTCCCGAGCGCTCGCTGCACCTGCGCGGCGTTGTCGGTGGCCTGGATCAGCGTGGCCCGTTCGCGCTGCAACAGCAGGTACTGCGAGACCGCGATCCAGACGGCCACCGCGAGGACGGCGGCGAGCACCAGGGTCACCGTGGTGAACGCGAGGGTGGCCCGACCCCGGAGGCTCCGTGGTCGCGGTACCTGTCGTCGACGTCCCGGCGCCGTTGCCCCGGGCGGGGCGTCGGCATCGCCCGCTGCCGCCGGGGCGGGGCGGGACCGGGTGGCGGTCACCCCGGGACGCGGTATCCCATGCCGCGCACGGTGGTCACCACGGTGGGGTTGCTGGGGTCCTCCTCGACCTTCTTGCGCAACCGCCGGACGTGCACGTCGACCAGTCGCGAGTCGCCGAAGTAGTCGTACCCCCAGACCCGCTCCAGCAGTTGCTCCCGGCTGAGCACGCGGCCCGGCTCGGTGGCCAGCTCGCACAGCAGCTTGAACTCGGTCCGGGTGAGGTTGACCGGCTCGCCGTCGCGGGTCACCGTGCCGTCCTGCGGGGCGATCTCCAGGTCGCCGACCTCGATCCGCACGCGTGGTTCCGGGGCGCGGGTGCGGCGGCTCAGCGCGCGGATCCGCGCCGACAGCTCCTTGGCCACGAACGGCTTGGACACGTAGTCGTCGGCGCCGGCCTCCAGGCCTGCCACCACGTCGTGGCTGTCCCCCCGGGCCGTGACCATGATGATCGGGACGTTGGACGTGCGACGGATCTCCCGACAGACCTCGAAGCCGTCCTTGCCCGGCAGCATGAGGTCCAGCAGGACCACGTCGAAGTCCCGCTGGGCCAGGTGCTCCAGGCCTGCCTCGCCGCTGTCGGCCTCGACGACCTCGAGACCCTCACGCTGCAGGGTCATCGCGACGACCCGGCGGACCCGTGGGTCGTCCTCGACGATGAGCACCGATCGGGGCACGTCGGTGAGTGTGCTCACTCGTCCCTCCGTCCACCAGCCTCAGGGCGACGCCGACAGCACCGCCCGAGGTGCGTCCGGATGGTCGCGGGAGGTCATCGGTCCCGGACACGGTGATGGCCGGGATGTCGCGCGATCGTCATGTCGCCCGCCTGACCGGGCGGGGGGCTGTGACCGGCAGGTGACGGCCAGGGTCAGCGTGCGGGGCGCAGCTCGAAGAAGGCGACCTGCGGCGGGGCGTTGACCCGGATGGGCACGACGCTGAAGCCGATGCCGCAGGTGACGAACAGCCGGTTGCCCTCGGCGCCGTGGTCCTCCGGCGCCCATCCGTCGGCGACGATGCGTTCCTCGCTGGTCAGCGCGAGGTAGCCCCAGTGCGGCGTGCCGGGCAGCGCCACCTGGCCGCAGTGGGTGTGCCCGGCCAGGGTCAGCGGGGCACTGCCGGGCGGGAGCTCGGGGAACACGGTCGGGTTGTGCATGAGCACCACCCGGGGCGCCTCGTCCGGGACGTCGGCGAGGGCCCGGTCCACGTCGGCCAGGCCCGGGAGGTCCGCGCCGACCCCCACCACGTGCAGCGTGTCCTCGGGCCGGTCGCCCAGGCCGGGCACCGGTACCGCTTCGTTGCGCAGCACGGGCACCCCGGCGTCCTCGAGGGCACCGGTGAGCTCGTCGGCCGCACCGACGGCGTGGTCGTGGTTGCCGAGGACGGCGACGGTGGGGATGCCCGACGCGAGCAGCGGGTCCAGCAGCTCGAGCAGCGTGTCGATCTGGTCGGCAGCGCTCGGATCGGTGCTGTAGAGGAAGTCGCCGCCCAGCAGGGCGACGTCCGGCTCGGCGGCCACGACGGTCCCGATCGCCCGCTCGACCATGCCGGTGTTGGCCAGCCACATGCCGAGCTGGAAGTCGGACACGACCGCGACCTCGGTGCCGGCCAGGCGCTCACCGAGGCGCGGCATGGGGACCTCGGCGCGCTCCTCGTCGAGGACCAGCCGCGGTTCCACCAGGACGCCGTAGACCAGCAGGAGCGCCAGCAGGACGCCGAGCACGGCTGCGATCCGTCCGAGCCGGTGGGTCATGTCGCGCTCCGTTCGTGGGTGCGGCCCCGGACGGCGTGGCCGGCCCGCGGCAGGAGACGCGCGCAGGCGCAGATCCAGACCGCGCCGAGCAGGAGACCGGCGAGCACGTCCGTCGGGTGGTGGGCGGCGGCGTACACCCGGCTGACCCCGACCGCGGCCGGGACGAGCACGGGCAGCACGAGCACCGTCCAGCGCCCTCGACCGCGGCCGTGGGCGAGGGCCAGGACGGCCATCGCCCCGTAGAGGGCCACCGCCGCAGCGACGTGCCCCGAGGGCCAACTCGCCGCCCGCGGGAGCCCCGAGGTCAGGTCCGCGACCGGCGGACGCACCCGCTCGACGGCCTCCGCGGTCAGCCAGTACAGGACGACCTCTCCGAGCAGCGTGACGCCGACGAAGACGACGGGGCGCCAGCTGCCCGTGACCGCCAGGGCCGTGACCGCCAGCGCGAGCCCGACGGCCACGACCGTCCGCGCGCCGGCGAGGGCTCCCACCGCGTCCATGACGGCGGTCAGGTCCGGGCTGCGCACCTCGACGAACCAGGCGACGACCGTGCGGTCCCACCGGTCCACCCAGGTGTCGGCCAGGGCCCCGGTCACGAGCAGTCCCAGGGCGGTCAGGGTGGCCACGACGGCCGCTGCCACGGACAGCAGCCGGAGGGCGGTCTGCGCGGCCCCGCGCGTGGGCGGCGCCGGTGCGGTCGCCAGGTGGGCGCCCTCCTCCGGCGGGACGTCGAGGGGGTCGAGGGCTTCGTCGGGCCGCACTCCGCGCTCGTGCTGCCACCCCCGGAACGCCGCGGTCGTCGCCGCCAGCCAGCCCGCCCCGAGCGCCCACCCGGCGAGCACGTCCGAGACGAAGTGCACTCCCAGGGCCAGGCGGGTGAGGCCGACGACGACCACCAGGACCGCCGTGGCGGCGACCAGCCACGGCCGGGTCCGACGGCGCACCGACGGGAGGGCCACGAGCAGCACGACGCCCCAGGTCACCAGCGCCGTCATGGCGTGCCCGCTCGGGAAGCTGGCGTTGGACGGCGTCTCGACGACCGGGGACTCCACCACGGGCCGGGTCCGGTCCACCACCGCCTTGGTCACCGGACCGAGCACCGCCAAGCCCACACCCGTCGTGGCGACGAAGGCCGCCAGTCGCCGGTGCCGGCGGATGAGCAGGAACACCGTCATCAGGGTGAGGACGAGGACGGCCACGCCCGTGCCGCCGAGGTCGGTGACCGCGGACAGCACCGCCACCAGGAGGGGGGAACGGCTGACCCACTCGTTCAGCCCCGCCGCGACCCCGGCGTCCACCGCCGCCAGGGGCGACCACGAGAGCCGGACCAGCAGCCACAGCAGCAGGAACGGGACCACGCCGACGACGACGGCTGCCCATCCCAGCAGCGAACGCAGCCCGAAGCGGCCCATGCCGGTGGTGTCGGCGGCCGGGCTCCGGGCGGCGAGGTCCGATCTCATCGTCCCGTCTGCGTGCCCCCGATCGCCGTCCTCATCCGAGGGGCCGGCGTTCGTCACCGACTCGACAAGGAACCCGGGGAACGGCGCGGTCGACGGAACGGCGGCTCAGCACGGGCGCTCGTCCCGGCGTGGGACGACCGCGACCGCCGCGCCGGGCGTCGGGACACCGGCCGCGGTCAACGCGCCACACGGCTGCGAGGACCGGTCGAGGAGGGCGCGCCGGTGTCGTCGCGCGGGCCCCTCGCGAGAGACAGATCCATGACGCTTCGCGCGGAGCCGTTGGCACCGACCTCCGGGACGGCGACCGTGGGACCGGGCACTGCTGCGGAGCAGCGGCCGGACGTACTCAGTGAGGGAAGGGCTCGAGATGGCAAGCACCGGGCACCCGGACGGGCACGCCGGGGGGCAGCGCGGAGGCGGGGAGCCGGCGGGGACCACCGCGGTCGAGGGCTCGTCCTTCACCGAGACCGTCGATCCCCGCACCGGTTCCATCCGCGCGAGCGGACGCCTCGACACTCGCGCCGCCGACATGCTGAGCGGCACGATCGCCGGCCTGCGCCGCGGTGGCTGCACGAGCGTCCTCCTCGATCTGGGCGGCGTGCAGGCCGTCGATGACGCCGGCCTGCACGCCGTCCGGTCCCTGGAGGCGGAGGTCGCGGACGCGGGCGGTCGGATGACCCTGCTGAACTGGCCAGGCGGGAGGACGCAGTGACGGCTCCCCAGGCGACCGCGTCGCGTCCAGGGAAGGGGACGGCGCGTGGGCCCGTCCTGCTCCTCGTGATCGCCTGTCTGGGAGCCGTGGCCATCGGCGCGGTGATCGAGGGCTGGGTCTGGGTGGGCGTCGCCGCCCTCACCCTGTCGCTGGTCGTCGGCACGGTGCTGGGGACCACGATCCACCCGCGGACGTGATCCTCGACCTCCGCGACACAGCGCAGGCTCGTCGGGCCGGCTCGACCAGGCCGTGGGCGTCGAACGCCTGGCGGTGACGCCCGTCCGTCGCCCCCTGTGGCGGGGGGGGGGGGGGGTGACCCGACCTCCTGGCCGCACCGGTCACGCGGCCGGGGCCGTGTCACGGAACTGTCACGTGCACGGCTGCGCCGGCGGCGTCGGTGCGGGTAGGCCAGGGGCCCAGGACGGACGTGCCGATGCGCGGAGGGAGCACGGATGACCCGGGTCCACCGGATCGCCCTCCGACGACCCGGCGGCGAGGGCCGGCAGCCGTGACCGCCGGACCGGGCAGGTGGGACCGGTGCTGATCGACGTCGTCCTCGCCTCGGCGGGCGCGCTGGGACTGGTGGTGGCCGCGCTGTCGGGACGCCTGCGGCGGTGGCCGGTGTCCGAGCCGGTCCTGGCCCTCGCCCTGGGGGTGCTCATCGGGCCGGAGGTGCTCGGACTCCTCACCGTGCCGCCCCTGACCGAGGACTCCACCTGGCTGCACACCGCCACCCGGCTGCTGCTGGCGATCTCGGTCATGGCCGTGGCCCTGCGCTACCCCGTGCGCGACGCTCGGGCCCGGCTGCGCCCGGTGCTGCTGCTCCTCGCGGTCGCGATGCCGGTCATGGCGGTCGTCACCGCAGGGCTGGCGGCCGCGGTGCTCGGCGTCGGGTTGGGGGCCGCCGCGCTGATCGGCGCGGCCCTCTGCCCCACGGACCCGGTCCTGGCCTCCAGCGTGGTCACCGGCGACCCTGCCGAGGAGGACCTCCCGGCCCGGGACCGGCAGATCCTCTCCCTGGAGTCCGGCGCCAACGACGGCCTCGCGCTGCCGCTGGTCCTGATCGCCGTCGCCATCGCCGGCGCCGACAGCGTCGGGGCGGCTCTCGCCGAGTCGCTGTGGCAGGTGGCCGGGGCGGTCCTCCTGGGGGTCCTCCTCGGCTGGCTCGGCGCCCGCGCGCTGCGGGCGGGGGAGGAGCACGGGTCCACCGACGCCGGTCCCCGGTTGCTGTTCACCGCGGTCCTCGCCTTCGCGGTCCTGGGGACGGCGGGCCTCGTGCACGTCGACGGGATCCTCGCGGTGTTCGTCGCCGGGCTGGCGTTCAACGCCGTGGCCACCGGACCCGAGCGCACCGACGACGTCCCGATCGACGAGGCGGTCAACCGCTTCCTGGTGCTCCCGCTGTTCGTGGCCCTCGGCGTCGTCCTGCCGTGGTCGGCGTGGGCGGACCTGGGATGGAGCGGACCCGTGTTCGTGCTGGCGGTCCTGCTCTGGCGCCGTCTGCCGGTCGTGTGGGTGCTGCGCCGGCCGCTGGGGTTGCGGCGGGCGGATGCGGTGTTCCTCGGTTGGTTCGGTCCGATCGGCGTCTCGGCGCTGTTCTACCTGGCGATGGAGGCCGAGCGCCTGTCCGTGGACCCGGTGGTCCTCGCTGCGGGCAGCCTCGTGGTGGCGGGGAGCACGGTCGTCCACGGCATCACGTCCTCGCCCGGCCGGGTGCTCTGCCGGCGCACCCGCGCGGCGTCCATCGACAGCTCCGCTCACTGAGAGAGGTCCTGCCCGCATGTGGTTCGACTCCTGGTCCGACCTGGTGCGGGTCGCGGCGGTCGGGGCCAGCGCCTACGTCACGGTGGTGCTGCTCCTGCGGCTGACCGGCAAGCGGACGCTGGCCAAGCTCAACGCCTTCGACCTCGTGGTCACCGTCGCGCTGGGCTCGACGCTCGCCACCATCCTGCTCAGCAGTGATGTGTCCTGGGCCGAGGGCGCCGTCGCGTTGCTGGTGCTGGCACTGCTGCAGTCGGTGGTCGCCTGGGCGACGGTGCGTCGCCCCGGGCTGCGCCGGGTGGTCACGGCTCGGCCCACCCTGCTGCTGCGCGACGGCCGTCCGGTGCCGACCGCCCTGCGGGACGAGCGGGTGACGATGGACGAGATCCGGCAGGCCGTGCGGGCGTCGGGATCCGGGGACCTGTCCTCGATCGCGGCAGTGGTCCTGGAGAGCGACGGCTCCCTGAGCGTCATCCCGGACTCGGAGGCCGGGAACAGGTCGAGCCTGCGCGGAGTGCGAGGGGTGGACGGGTGACCCCACCACTCGGTGGCGGTCACAGCGGCGGAGCCCAGCGGCCGGCCAGGGCGTCCCTGAGCTGACGTCGCCAGCGCCCCGTCTCCGCCGGGTCCACGTCGGTGGAGTCCTCCGCGCGCCGCACGACCCGCTCCAGGTACCCGCACAGCTGTCCGTCGAGGACGCCGCGCGGTGCCCGCCAGGCGAGTTCCCGCAGGAGCCGGGCCAGACGGCGGAGGACGGCGGGCTGTCCCTCGGCGAAGTGGATCGGCTCCTCGAGGCCCAGCCTCAGCAGCGCGGGGGCGTCCCACTGCGGCAGGACCAGCCGGAGGACACCGTCGGCGTCCTGGACCTGGCTCGGACGCAGGGAGTGCGTCACCAGCTCGCCGAGCAGCGCCGAGACGTGGGACAGCGCGTGCACGGCCGTCGTCGGGTCGTTCGTCCCGGGGGAGAGGGCGCGGACGGCGATGTCGACGACCTTGCGGAGGCTGTAGGCGACGTCCCGGTCGGGACGGCGCTCGAAGCCCAGGTGCACGCCCTCGTGCAGCGCGCGTTCGACCTCCTCGAGCTCCGTGGCCGTGCCCGCGGAGCAGGGCCGGACGTGTGCGAGCGGCGTGCCCGCGACGACCGAGTCACCGATCCGCGGCTCGAGGACCACCGTCACGCCGGCAGCGGCCGCCGCCGCGGCGATGCGCTCGCCGTCGACGTCGGTGACGAAGCCGCTCTCCCGCGCGCACACCGGCGTGGCCGGGCCGGGGAGCAGGGGCAGGTCGACGGGGGAGTCGTCGTCCTGGCGCGGCAGCTCTCGCGCGTAGGTGGCGCGCGCCTCCTCGGAGACGTCCCGCAGCATCGTCTCCACGCGCAGGGACCGGGCCAGGTGGCCGAGGAAGAGGACCAGGCCCACGACGCTGGCCAGGGTGAGGACGAAGCCGACGGAGACCGACAGCCGCGGGACGAACGCCGGCCCGGCCGACTCCTCGGTCCGCACCGTGCGCAGCACCGTGAGCGCGTAGACGAACGTGCCGACCAGCAGGGCCAGGGTGGTCTGGACGACGCGGTCGGCCACGAAGGTCTGGAGGAACCGCGGTGAGTGCTGGCTGCTGGCCAGCTGCAGCGCCACCACGGTGAACGAGAACGTCAACCCCGTCACGGAGATCAGTGAGCCGGCGATCGCGGCCAGCACGTCCCGGGCCGCCGACGGTCCACCGCCGAAGACGAGGGTCAGCGGGTGCTGCCCCCCGGGCCGCTGCAGGACCTGGTCCAGTGCCGGGACCGCGGTGCCCAGGCCGATGGCCACGACGATGGCCAGGACCGGGAGCGGCCACAGCGAGCTGCGCACCCGGGCCCAGATCCACGCAGCCGAGCGCCCGAGCCGACCGCGGCCGGGAGGGTGTCGCATGCCTGCTCCCTACCTCGGCCGGGCCCTCGGCCACCGGATGGCGGAGAACGTCACGAGCTCGTCACACCCCGCCCGGAGTGCCCGGCGCCGTCGGGGGAAGGGCACGTCCTCGGTGGACACGACGACAGGGGACTCCCCGTGGAGGCACAGGTGACGGCGACGCAGTCGGTCCTCGGCGCTCTGGTCATCACCGTGCTCCTGGCCGCCCTGCACGTGGCGGCTCCCCGCATCCGGCGGCTGCCCCTCGTCCCGGAGTCCGTGACGGGCTCCTTCGCCGGCGGGCTCGCGGTGGCCTACGTCTTCCTCCACCTGCTGCCCGAGCTCGCGGAGGGCAACGAGGCGATCGGGGAGGCGCTCAGTGACGTCGTGGAGCCGACGCCGTTGCTCGACCTCAGCGTCTTCCTGGTCGCGCTCACCGGCTTCGCCGCCTTCTACGGTCTGGAACGGCTGGCCCGCCGACGGGCGGCCACCGGGCCCGGCGGGCAGGAACCGGCCGGGGTCTACTGGCTCCACCTCGGCTCGTTCATGGTCTACAACGGCCTGATCACCTACACGATGGCCCTGCGCCTGCGGACCGGCCTCGCCTTCGCCGTCCTCTTCGCCGTCGCGATGGCCCTGCACTTCGTGCTGACCGACCGGTCCCTCGAGGAGCACTACCCCCGCCGTTTCCCCCGCAGCGGACGGGTCCTGCTGGCCGTGGCGCTCCTGGCGGGATGGGGCCTGGACGCGCTGTTCGCGCCGACGAGCACCGTCGTCGTCGCGCTCCTCACGGCCCTGCTGGGCGGTTCGATCCTGCTCAACGTCTTCAAGGAGGAACTGCCGTCCACCGGGCGCTCGGACTACCGGTGGTTCGTCGTCGGCCTGGCCCTCTATGCCGCCCTGCTGACCCTCGTGACCGCGCTGGGCGAGTGAGGTGGCCGACGCGGTCCCCATCGCCGTCGGCGCGGTCGTGGTCGTCGCCGTCCTCTTCGACGTCCTGACCACCACGCTCACCTTCGGGCAGGGCGCCGGGCCTCTGACCCGGCGGGTCCTGGGCTGGCTCTGGCGCGGGGTGTTGCGGGTGCGGCCCAGAGGGAGCCGGTCCCGGGTGCTGTCCAACGCCGGACCGGCGCTGCTCGTGCTGACGGCGCTCACCTGGGTCGCGGCGACGTGGGCGGGCTGGTGGCTGGTCTTCCTGGGCAGCGGTTCGATCGAGTCCGCGGACGCCGGGGTCCCCGCCTCCGCGTGGGATGTCGCCTACTTCGCCGGCTTCGCCGTCTCCACCCTCGGCGTCGGGGACTTCGTCGCCGACTCCCCGCTCTGGCGGGTCATGACCTCCGTCGCGAGCTTCGGCGGGCTGGCGCTCGTCACGCTGGCGATCACGTACCTGCTGTCGGTCGTGTCCGCCGTGGTCACCCGCCGCGCGCTCGCCACGCAGATCACCGCGCTGGGCTCCACCGGGGCGGAGGTCGTGGCCGCCGGGTGGTCGGGCGGGTCGTTCAGCCCGGCGTTCACCCAGCACCTGGTGGGCCTGGTCGCCCCGCTCGCGACCGTGGTCCAGCAGCACTTCGCCTACCCGGTGCTGCACTACTTCCGCAGCCGGTCCCCGGAGGAGTCCGCGCCCATGGCGATCGCCGTCCTCGACGACGCCCTGCTCCTGCTGACCGCCGCCGTCGACCCGGCCGTGGCACCGGACCGGACGGCCACCACGTCCGCCCGTCGCGCCGTCGACCGCTACATCCGGACGGTCGGCACCACGTCGGCACCTCGCTCCGACGACGCCCCCCCTCCGCCGCCGTCGGTGGAACCGCTGCTCCGCGCCGGCATCCCGCTGCGGCCGGGAGCCGTCCTCGGGGAGCGGCTGGTCGTCGAGGCCGACCGTCGGCGTCGCCTGCGGCAACTCGTCCACGAGGCCGGCTGGCCGTGGCCGTCGTCATGAGGGCGATCCGGTGACCCCGGGTCGGGTGCGGTCGCACCACCCATGTCGGTTCTGTGACAGAGGGCCGGCCGTCGTTTCCCGGCCGGTGGCACGGGCAGCCGGAGAGCACGGCAGGCGCGACGAGGGGAGCGAGGCTGTGTCGGCACGGCGCGTCGTCAACGATCGGTCGACCCCGGCGGTCCGCCCGCCGACGAGCGGGAGCAACGAGGCGCAGCCGGAGCAGCTCGACACGGCACGGCAGCAGGGGGATGCCTACGGCCGGGCGCTGCAGGCGATGGCGGAGGAGGACGGCGCGGCCGTCACGCGCGCCGGTCACTACCTCGTCGCGCTGGTCACGGAGCAGGCGGAAGGCATGTACGCCCCCGACGACTCCGGACGCCTCGTGTGGCGAGAGGCGCCGGAGGAGGCGAACACCCACATCGAGGTCGCCGTCGCCGACGGAGCCGACGGGCGGTTCGTGCCCGGACTCGACGTCACGGTGACCGTCCTGGACGGGGAACGCGAGCTCCTGAGCCAGCGGGCTCCGTTCCTCTGGCACCCGTTCCTCCACCACTACGGCGTCAACGCCCGCGTGCCGGGGGAGGGGCCGTACACGGTCCTCGTGGAGATCGAGCCACCGACCTGGATGCGCCACGACCCGGTCAACGGCAGGCGGTTCGAGGCGGCCGTCGACGCCGTCTTCGACGACGTGACCTTCGAACGGGGACGCAAGCCCAGCCCTGACGCCCGGCCGCGCGGCCCGGAGACCCCCTACGCAGGCTGATCGGGAGGACCACGTGGAAGGCATGACGCGGGAGCCCGCTCTCCGTCACCGGAGCAGCCGGGACGTGCTCGCCGCACACCTGCGGCTGCGGAAGGCGGGGGACCTCGAACAGGACCTGTGGGAGAACTACTCGCCGCACGTCGTCGTCCTCACCGCCCGCGCGGTGTTCCGCGGCCACGACGGCGTCAGGAGGTCGGCGCACCGGCTCTGGGCCGCGATCGGCTCCTCCGGCTCGTACACCTACAGCCACGTCCTCGCCGACGACCGGCTGTGCCTGCTCGAGTGGCGGGGCGGTGACGACCGCTTCCGCGTCCGGTGCGGGGTCGACTCCTACCTCATCGAGGACGGCTGGATCACCGCCCAGACCATCCACTACCGGGTCGAGGACCTCACGCTGTCGACGTCCGGCGACCACGTGGTCGCCGACCAGGACCGGTTGTCCGTGACCCCCGACGGGGCTCCGCGGTCGCGCCACTGAGCCGTGTCGTGCCCGGCACGACGCCCAGCCGTGGGCGGGAGGACCTCCGCGACCGGTGCGCTCGGCGCGTGTCCCTGCCGCGCGCGGTGGTCGTACAGCTCCCGGCGGCTGGGGAGCGGGTGCCCGTGCGGGCAGCTGAGCGTGCCCACCTCACCGACGTAGACCGATGCCACCAGCTCGGGGTGGAGATGGCGGCTCGCCCGCTGGACGAGCCGGTTGTCGCAGTGCGGACAGTGCAGGTTGTGCAGGGACTGGACCCAGATCGCATCCATGCCGACGAGGCTGGGACAGGCAGGGGGGCCGTGGTGGCACAGCCCGCCAGGTCCGCGCGATCGTCACCGGAACTCAATGCGGCGTCCGCTGCATGACGGTCCGTTGTGGTCTCGTCACACGCTGGTGGGCCTGCCCGACCCCGGCAGGTGTCGGTGACACCGTCCACGGCGTCAGGTCGACCGCGTCGGGAGGAGCAGGCGGATGGGCTGTCCCGGAGCGGGCGCTGGATCGCGGCCGAGCCGGTTCTGTCTCCGGTGTGGACGGCGGCTGCCCCCGGCGCCGACCACGACCGGAGCCGGCTCGGTCCTCCCGCGGCCGACCCGGGCGTCCTGAGCCGATCGGGGCCGCGCCACCTGCCGGTCGCGGCCGTCGGTGACCCCGGGCCGCACGGGTCGGCCACGGGCGAGCGACCCCGAGGGGAGACGGCGCGCATGCTCCGACCGGTTCCCCTGCCCGACCACCTGGCCGCGGTCCGGGACGACGCGTTGCGCGTCCTCGTGGTCGGCGCCGCCGTCCTGGCGGAGTCGCTGGGCGCAGCCACCCCCGGGTCGGTGCCCAGCGCGCTGACCGCTTCGAGGCCCGGCAACGTCACCGGGTGGAGTCCGCGCAGGACGACTCCCGCGCTCTGGCCAGGCTGCTGTTCCGGACCTCCCCGCCCGCCGCCGCGGTGCGCGACGCGGTGGCACGGGTCCTGCCGCTGAGGGCGGCCCTGGCGCCGATCCGCCGCCTGCTGGCGGACCCACCCCTGGCCTGATGCGGGACAGCGACCGCCGGCTGGTCCCCACGGCGGTGGGACTGCTCGGGCCGCGGGGTACCAGCACCCAGCTGCAGGCGGCGGTCACCGCCCGCGGACGGCCCCCGGCGGGTAGTCGAGCAGGGTCTCCTCGATCCGGTTCCACGCGTCACGCAGCTCGGCCAGCGCGGCCGGCTCCCGCGAGGCCAGGTCCGCTTCCTCCCGCTGGTCGACGGAGAGGTCGAACAACCCCTCCTCCACGACGTTGCGGTCCACGTCGTGGGAGACCCAGTACTTCCACTTCCCGCGTCGCAACGCACCCTGGTCGACGACCCGCCAGAACAGGTCCTCCGCCGGTGGTTGCCCCGAGCCCCACAGGTACTCGCTCAGGTCGCGGCCGTCCATCGGGTAGCCGGGGTCCGGCGCCACGTCCGCGACGGCGAGCAGCGTGCGGGTCCAGTCCATGGTGACCACCGGGAGGTCGGAGACCTGTCCGGCGGGCACCCCCGCCGGCCACCGCAGGATGGTGGGGATGCGGATGCCGCCCTCCAGGGCGTCGATCTTCCCTCCCCGCAGCGGCCACTGGTAGGAGAACCGCTCGCCGCCGTTGTCGCTCTTGAACAACACGATGGTGTTCCGGTCCTGCCCCGTGTCCCGGAGCGCCTGCAGCACCTCCCCGATGGACGCGTCCATGTCCTGGACCATCTCCACGTACTTGGCCACCGAGCCGCCGTCGTAGTGGAACAGGGCGAGCCGATCGCCGGACGTCGCGCGGGCGGTGAGCTCGTCGCTGACGGACTTGTCCCCGGGGCCCTCCCAGGGCCAGTGCGGCGTCGTGTAGTTGAGGTTGACCAGCCACGGCCTCTCGTGGTCGCGGTGCAGGTACTCGACGGTGCGCTCGGTGAGGATGTCGGTGTAGTACCGCAGGTCCTCGTGGGGCACCTCGTTCTCGTAGAGGTCGTGGGCGCCGCTGAGGGCGACCTTGGAGAAGTAGTCGAGGCCGCCGCCGAGGTTGCCCAACCACTCGTCCCAGCCCGACCTCAGCGGGCTGTACCAGGGCAGGTGTCCGCAGTGCCACTTGCCGAACATCGCCGTCGCGTACCCGGCGCCGCGCAGCAGGGACGCCAGAGTGGGGTGCTCGGGAGGGATGCCCCGCCGCGGATCGGTGGCATCCGGCCCGGAGATCGGTTCGGACAGGCCGGCGTACAGCCGCCCCGGGTAGCGCCCGGTGTACAGGCTGATCCGCGTCGGCGAGCACGTGGCCGACCCCGCGTAGCCGTCGGTGAAGCGGACGCCCTCGCTCGCCAGCCGGTCGAGGTGGGGCGTGGAGATGTGCGGCGCCCCGTAGCTGGACAGGTCGGCCCAGCCCAGGTCGTCGGCGATGACGATCAGGATGTTGGGTCGCTCCCCGCCGTCCGGACGGGCGGTGGGCGTGAAGGGTCGCTCGTCCGCGGCGGCGGAGCCGGCCGGCGCGACCACCGCGCCGGCCGTCGTGGCTCCGAGCAGGCCGACGAAGGCCCGGCGCGACAGACCCCCGGCTCGGACGTCGGAGCCGGGGGTCGGGGAGTCCTCGTGCATGGTGCTCCGTTCGTGTGGCGACCCGGCGGCTCAGGAACCGCGTCGGACGGCGGGACCGCGGGGCGCGCGAGCAGGATGTGGTCTGTGTCACAGACAGAGGGCGCCCGGAGTCAGTCACATCGCCCTGGTGGCGTCAAGGTCGCGGGCGTGTCGTCGCCCGGCTCGGCCTCCGCGACGGCCGTCGTCGTCGGTCGGACGTCTCGGGTCGCAGCGGTGCGATGCGGGACCGGCCACGGCGGGGCTGTGCGGAGAATCACCGTGGACTCTTGTTCCGCACTACCGCCTCTGGTTCCCTCATGCGAAGTCGGTCTCAAATGACGCAACAGGATAGGGGAGTGTCATGGAGCAACCGCGCAGCGAACAACCCGCGTCCCCTCGCCCACCCGGCCGGTCGGCGGCCGGGGAGCCCGCGGCCGGTGGAGCCGACGGCGGGGTGCGGGAGGCGCGCGCAGCCGCCCGGGCCGCGGACGTGACCGTGACCGGGATCCATCCGGCCATCGCGGAGCCGCCACCCTGCGTCGCCGACCGGCACTGGGCCGTCGACCGGGTGCTGTTCGCCATCGCCGCGGTCATGGCGCTGGCCTTCGTCGCCTGGGGCTTCGCCACCCCCACGGGGCTGGGCACCGTGAGCGGGTCGGTCCTCGGCTGGGTCACCGGTCGGCTGGGCTGGCTGTTCGTGCTGTTGGCGTCGGCGTTCGTGGTCTACGTGATCTGGCTGGCGGCCAGCAAGTACGGGCGGATCCCGCTGGGGCGCGACGACGAGCGGCCGGAGTTCCGCACCATCTCGTGGATCGCGATGATGTTCAGCGCCGGCATGGGTATCGGGCTGATGTTCTTCGGGGTCGCCGAGCCGCTCTCGCACTACGTCGCCCCGCCACCGCTCACGACCGAGGCCCAGACCTCCGAGGCCATCCAGACGGCGATGGCCACCACGCTGTTCCACTGGACGCTGCACCCCTGGGCGATGTACGCCGTCGTCGGGTTGGCGATCGCCTACGGCACGTTCCGGCGGGGCCGCCGGCAGCTGATCAGCTCCGCCTTCATCCCGCTGCTCGGCGAGCGCCGGGCCGCCGGTCCGGCCGGACGGACGATCGACGTCCTGGCCATCTTCGCGACGCTGTTCGGCTCGGCGGCCTCGCTGGGGCTCGGCGCGCTGCAGATCGGCAGCGGCGTGGAGATCCTCGGCTGGGCCGGGGACGTCGGCAACGGCGTCCTCGTCGCGATCATCGCCGTGCTGACCGCGGCGTTCGTCGCGTCGGCGGTCTCCGGCATCGCCAAGGGCATCCAGTGGCTCTCCAACACCAACATGGTGCTGGCCCTGCTGCTCGCGCTGTTCGTCTTCGTCCTCGGGCCGACGATCTTCATCCTCAACCTCATCCCCGACGCGATCGGCAGCTACTTCTCCGACCTCGGCGAGATGGCCGCGCGCACCGAGGCCACCGGCGGGGACCCGATGGCCGCCTGGCTGCGTGGCTGGACGGTCTTCTACTGGGCCTGGTGGATCAGCTGGACGCCGTTCGTCGGACTTTTCATCGCCCGGATCAGCCGCGGCCGCACCATCCGGCAGTTCGTCACCGGCGTGCTGCTGGTGCCCAGCCTGGTCAGCCTGCTGTGGTTCGCCGTCTTCGGCGGCGCCGGCATCGCCGCCCAGCGCGACGGCCTGGACGTCGCCGGTCAGGGCACCACCGAGGGGCAGCTGTTCGCCGTCCTCGACCAGTACCCCCTGGCCACCGCCGCGACGGTGCTCGTGATGGTCCTCGTGGCGATCTTCTTCGTGTCCGGTGCCGACGCCGCCTCGATCGTCATGGGGTCGCTCTCCCAGCGCGGCACCCTGGAGCCGAGCCGCTGGGTCGTCGTCTTCTGGGGCGTGGTGATGGGCTCGGTCGCGGCGATCATGTTGCTCCTCGGCGAGGACGGCGCTGCGCTCACCGGGCTGCAGAACCTGACGATCATCGTGGCGCTGCCCTTCGCCCTGGTGATGGCGGCGATGGCGGTGAGCCTGGTCAAGGACCTCCGGCGTGACCCCATCGTGCTCCGGGGCAACTACGCCAGCCTCGCGATCGAGCAGGCCGTCGTCGACGGCATCAGCCGGCACGGCGACGACTTCGTCCTGGTGGTCGAGCCGTCCCGGAGTGCCGACGCCCCCGGCGGTGACAGCGTGGCGGCGGAGCCGTCCGCGACCGGCCCGGAGCCGGGTGGCCGGCGGCAGGTGAGCCACAGCGGCAACTTCGTGGCCCCGGTGGAGGGCTCGTCGGTGCCGGCGCAGGGTCAGCACGCGGCCGAGGCCATCGGCCGGCCCCTCGATCCCCGCGACTGAGAGGGCTGGCAGGGAGGGCAGGCGCGCCCGGCTCAGGCAGAGCCGTGGGCCGGGCGCAGTCGGCCCGCCAGCCAGTCCGCCGCCATCTGCCGGGCGCGGCGCACCGGGTCGCCGGTGTCCAGGCCGGACGTGGTCGCCTGGCGGGCGAGGCGGGCCAGGGCGCCGTCGTAGAAGGACAGCAGGCCGTCGGCGATCTCGGTGGGGTCGTCGGCACCGGCCGACCCGGCCAGCTCGCGGAGGCGCCCGGTCAGCAGCCGTGAGTCGGCGGCCAGCCATCGGTGGCCGGGATGGCCGGGGGGCAGCTCGGTGGCCGCGGCGAGGAACGCGCACCCGCGGCGGCCGCCCTCCGCTCCGCGGTACCGGGCGACCGCGTCGAAGACCGACAGCAGTCGGTCGACCGGGTCGGCCTGCTCCTCGAGGACGTCGTCCCAGATCTGCTGCCAGCGCCGGAAGCGGTGCTCGAGGTAGGCCGCCACCAGGCCGTCCTTGCCGGAGAAGTGTGCGTACAGGGTCGCGGGGGACACCCCGGCGCGGGCCAGGACGGCGTCCACCCCGGTCGCGGCGATCCCGGACTCGTAGAACAGCTCGCCGGCGGCGTCGAGCAGTCGCTCCCGGGCCGGCCGCCTCGCGGCGACGGAGGACACGGTCCTAGCATAACGCTCGTTATGCTGAAACGATCGTTACAGCCGGTCCCCGGCTCGCCCGCTCGGTGGGCCCCGTACGAGCTGGTGGCCAGCGGACTGCTGGTGGTCGCGGTGACCTACGGCCTGTCCCGGTACGGCTTCGGCCTCTACCTGCCGCAGTTCCGATCGGACCTGGGGCTGACGTCCGGGGTCGCGGGCGGGATCGCCGCGGGCAGCTACCTCGCCTACTGCGTCGCGGCCGTCCTGGCCCTGCGCCTGGTCGACCGCGGTCGGGCGCGCCGAGCCCTGTGGTCGGCCGGCGTCAGTGCGGCCGCGGGGTCGCTGGTGGTCGCTTCCGCGGGCTCGACACCCGTCCTGGCGATCGGGGCCCTCGTCGCCGGCAGCGGCGCCGGAGCCGCCAGCCCGGCACTCGTGGCCGCCGTGGTCGCCACGGTGTCGCCACGCGCCGAGCCCCGGTCCCAGGGGGTGGTGAACAGCGGCACCGGGGCGGGGGTGCTCGCCGGCGGCCTGATGGTGCTGGCCTGGCCCGGGGAGTGGCGCTGGGCATGGCTCGGCTTCGCCGGCGGTGCGCTGGTCGTGACCTGGTGGGCCGACCGGTCCGCCTGCTGGAGCCCACCCTCGCCCGACCCCGATCGGTCGCAGTCGGGCCTGCGGCCGCAGCGCCTCGGGCGCGCGCTGACCGCCGGCCTGCTCGCCGGGGCCGGCGGGGCCGGGGTGTGGACGTTCGGTCCGGACGCGACGACCGCGAGCGGGCTGTCCACCGAGGTCACCGGGCTGCTGTGGTGTCTCCTGGGTGGCGCCGCCCTCGTGGGCGGCCTGAGCGGGAGCCTCGTGCGCAGAGCCGGGCTCACCACCGCCTGGGTGACCTCGACGGGGCTCGCCGTCGCGGGGACGGTGCTGCTCGCCTGGCGGCCCGGATCCGTGCCGGCCGCCGCGAGCGCGCTGGCGCTGTTCGGCTGCGGCTTCGTGGCGCTGAGCGGCGTGCTCATCGCCTGGGGCAGCAGGCTGGCCCCAGGTGCGGCCGCGCAGGCCACGGCCCTGTTGTTCATCGCCCTGACCGCCGGCCAGGCCGCCGGCGCCGCACTGCTCGGCCTGCTCGTCGACGCCGCCGGCACGCCGGCCACCCTGGGCGCCGCCGCGGCGCTGCTGTCGGCAGCCGCGGTCGCCGCTCCCCGCGGACGCCGTCAGGGCTGACCTGGGGCACGGGTGGCCGCCGGCGGTGCCGACCGCCGGCGGAGGTCAGGACGCGGCGGGCACCGCCGAGCGCAACTGGCGGCGCCAGCGGGTGAACAGTCGGGGCTGGTTCATCCCGAGGACGGCCACCGGGTTCCCGTCGCGCTCGTAGACCACCAGGAAGCTGCGGTCGGCGCAGCTGCCCTCGACCACGCGGGCGACGTCGCCCTCGCGGCGCGACCCGGCGAACTGGATGCGGGTGCCGTACTGGTCGGACCAGAAGTAGGGCACCGGCGTCCGCGCCGGTGTCCCGACACCGAGCAGGGTGGCAGCCGCGGTGGCCGGCTGCTCGAGGGCGTTGGTCCAGTGCTCGATGCGGACGTGCCGCTCCGTGGAGGTCGACCACGTCGCGGCGCAGTCGCCGACCGCGACGACGCCGGGGGTGCTGGTGGCGCCGCGGGGGTCGGTGAGGACGCCGTTGCCGAGGGCCACGCCCGAGCCCGCGAGCCACTCGGTGTTCGGGATGGCACCGATGCCCACGACCACCACGTCGGCGGGCAGGCGCGTGCCGTCGGTCAGTTCCACGGCCTCGACCCGGCCGGTGCCGACCAGTCCCGCGACCCCGGTGCCGACCAGCAGGCGGGTGCCGTGGTCGGCGTGCAACCCGGCGCAGACCGCGCCCATGTCGGCGCCGAGCGGTCCGGCGAGCGGGACGGGCTGGGTCTCGACGACGGTGACCTCCAGCCCGAGCGTGCGGGCGGTCGAGGCGACCTCCGCGCCGATGAAGCCGGCGCCGATCACGACGAGCCGTCCGCCGGCGGCCAGGTCCTCCCGCAGGGCCACGGCGTCGTCGAGGGAGCGCAGCACGTGCACGCCGTCGAGCCCCTCGCTGCCGGGCAGTCGCCGGGCGCGGGCCCCCGTGGCGAGGACGACGCCATCGGCTCGCACCTCGCCGCCGTCGCCCAGCAGCACCGAGCGGGTCCCGGGGTCCAGGCCGACCGCGGTGGTGCCCAGCCGCCACTCGAGGCCGAGGGTGTCGTCGTCCGGCACGCCGAGGGCGATGTCGTCCAGCGTGGCCGTGCCGGCCAGGAACTCCTTCGACAGGGGCGGGCGGTCGTAGGGGGCGTGCACCTCGTCGCCGATGACCACGATGCGGCCCTCGTAGGACTGCTCGCGGAGCGCCCGCGCAGCCGACAGGCCGGCCAGGGAGGCCCCGACGACGGCGACCGTCGGGCTCACGCGGCACCCTCCGCGGCGGCCCCCGGCTGCACGTAGACCATGCCGTCCCGGACGACGACCCGGTGGGTGCGGACCGGGGTCTTGGCCGGCGGGCCGGACACCTCCCCGGTGCGCAGGTCGAAGCAGGAGGCGTGCAGGGGGCACTCGACGGCGCACCCGTCCAGCCAGCCGTCGGCCAGCGAGGCGTCCTGGTGGGTGCACGTGTCGTCGATCGCGTAGAAGTCGCCGTCGACGTTGAAGACCGCGATGGGCTCGTCGGCCTCGACTCGGGTCGCTTCTCCGGGCGGCAGCGCGGTCGTCGGGCAGACCGGGATCATGGGCGCTCCAGGCTCGCTACTGTTGCGGTTAACGCAACTCTGTGCCGATAGCGCAACAGCATGGCCGCCGGGCTCTACGCCGTCAAGAGGCGGGCCGGAGCGTGCGCCCGGCCACCTACCCTGAGGTCATGAGTGCGCCGCAGGTAGACAACACAGACCGCGGCTCGGTCGCGGTCGTCCAGTCCGTCGACCGCGCGCTGAGCGTCCTGGAGATCCTGGCGGCGCAGGGGGAGGCCGGCGTCACCGAGGTGGCCGCCGAGCTCGGCGTGCACAAGTCCACGGCCTTCCGGCTGGTCGCGGCGCTGGAGAGCCGGGGCTTCGTCGAGCAGCTGGCCGACCGCGGCAAGTACCGGCTGGGCTTCGGTGTCGTGCGCCTGGCCGGTGCCGCGGCGGCGCAGCTGGACATCGCCCGGGAGGGGCGGCCGATCTGCCAGGCGCTGGCCGCCGACCTCGAGGAGACGGTCAACATCGCCATCCTGGACGGCGACCGTGCCGTGAACGTGAGCCAGGCCCGTGGGCCGGCGGCGCTGAGCACGCACAACTGGGTGGGGCAGGGCACCCCGCTGCACGCGACGTCGAGCGGCAAGGTGCTCCTGGCCCACGCTCCCGACGCCGTCCGCAAGGACGTGCTCTCCCGGGACCTGCCGCGCTTCACCCCCGCCACGGTCACCGACCCCGAGGCGCTGCGGCAGGACCTCGACCGGATCGTCGAGCAGGGGTGGGGTGCCACGGCCGAGGAGTACGAGGTGGGTCTCAACGCCGTCGCGGCGCCCGTCCGGGGTGCGGACGGGGACGTGGTCGCGGCCCTCAGCGTCTCCGGGCCCTCCTTCCGGATGGACCCGGAGGACCACCCGCGGCTCGCCCGGCGGGTGCTGGCGGGCGCCGACGAGCTGAGCCGGAGGCTGGGCTTCTTCGGTCAGCCGCGCTGACCCGGGCGGGGCCGTCGCGGGGCCGGTGTCGCGGGGCTGTATCAGGCACAGCTGCGCGCGTTGACTGTTGCGCCCTGCGCGACGCGCTGAGTAATGTGCAACACAACGGTCGCCTTGAGCTCTCTGGTGGGCGGCGGCCGTGGCCTGTCAAGACCCCGCGTAGTCCGACCTCCGGCGAAGTCCTCCCTCGCCCGACGGAACCCCGAGGTGCCGTATGACCACCACCGACCAGCCCGCGAGCCTCATCTCCACGCTGCCGGGCTCCTACTACACCGACCCCGCCGTCTTCGCGCTGGAGCAGTCCCGGGTGTTCGAGGACATGTGGTTCTGCGCGGTGCGCTCGAGCGACCTGCCGACTCCCGGCTCCTTCAAGAAGGTCCAGGTGGGGAGGGAGAGCGTGCTCGTCGTCCGCAGCCGGGACGGCCGGCTGCGGGCCTTCCTCAACATCTGCCGGCACCGGGGCGCGCAGATCTGCACGGAGGACTCCGGCGCGGTCAAGCGGGCCTTCCAGTGCCCGTACCACGCCTGGACCTACGACCTCGAGGGCAAGCTCATCGCGGCCCCGAACCTGACGAAGATGCCCGACATCGACCGGGTGGAGTACGGCCTGGTGCCGGTGGCCCTGCGCGAGTGGCTCGGCTACGCGTGGGTGTGCCTGGCCAAGGAGCCCCCGTCGTTCGAGGACGAGGTCGTGGCCGACGTCGTCGAGCGCCTCGGCGACGTGGAGTCGATCGACCACTACCAGCTCGACTCGCTGTCCGTGGGGCGCCGCATCACCTACGACGTGCAGGCGAACTGGAAGCTCATCATCGAGAACTTCATGGAGTGCTACCACTGCGCGACGATCCACCCCGAGCTGACCGAGGTGCTCCCCGAGTTCGCCGACGGCTACGCGGCGCAGTTCTTCGTCGGGCACGGCGCGGAGTTCGGGGACGACGTCAAGGGCTTCACCGTCGACGGCAGCGAGGGCTTCGACCGGCTGCCCGGCGTCGAGGAGGAGCAGGACCGCCGCTACTACGCCATCACGGTCCGGCCGACGGTCTTCGTCAACCTGGTGCCCGACCACGTCATCTTCCACCGCATGTTCCCGATCGCGGCCGACCGGACGATCGTGGAGTGCGACTGGCTGTACTCCCACGAGGTGGTCGAGTCCGGCCGGGACGTCACGCGGTCGGTGGAACTGTTCCACCGGGTCAACGAGCAGGACTTCGCCGCCTGCGAGCGGACCCAGCCGGCCATGTCCTCCCGCGCCTACGCCAACGGCGGCGTCCTCGTGCCCTCCGAGCACCACATCGGCGCCTTCCACGAGTGGCTGACCCACCGTCTGTCGGGCTGAGCCGCACGCACGGACCGCGGGGCCGGGAGGACGTCGTCCTCCCGGCCCCCCCCCCCCCCCGCCCGGCGGGGGCCCCCCCGCCCCCCCCCCCCCCCCCCCCCCTCCGCACGGGGACGTCAGACCGCGGGGTTCCCACCGGTCGTCCCACCGGCGTCCGACAGGCGGGCCAGCCACTCCTGCCGCCACGCCTCGGTCCGCGCCACCTCGTTGAACGTGAAGAGGTGGAAGCCCGACAGGCCGTGCTCGGGGTCCTCGAGGGCCGGCGAGAGGTGTTCGACCAGCCGGTCGGGCCGGTAGCCGTGGGGGAGGAAGAAGCGCCAGAACACGCTGTGCTGCCTGGTCAGGAAGCGGGCCGACTGCCCGAGGCCGAGCCCGGCCGAGATGCGCACCAGCTTCTGGCGCGTCACCGCGCCGGGCAGCCCGACCCGGATCGGCAGGTCCACGCCCCGTTGCGCGGCCTGCCGTGCCCACGCCACGGTGGTCGCGGCTCGGAAGCACAGCTGCGTGATGACGTGGGTCGCGTGCGGGGCCTTCCGCTCGAGAGCGCGCTCGATCAGCTCCGCGCTGATGTGCCCGTGCCCCTCCGGGTAGCCGCCGATCCCCACGTGGCGGAAGGAGTGGCCGGCGGTCTCCAGCTCCTCGAGCAGGGTGAGGGCGTCCGGGAAGGAGCCCGCCGGCTCGGCGGCGTCGCCCCCGACGACGAACACGCCGTCCACGTCGGCGGCGTGGAGGCGTGCCACGACGTCGGCCAGGTCCGCCCGGTCCCGGACCAGCCGGGCCGCCAGGTGGGGTCTGACGGCGAACCCGGAGCCGGACAGACGCTCCGCCAGCTCCAGCGTGGGCGTCAGGCCCTTGGCCTCGGTCACCGTCACGGTGAGGGGCACCGTGCGCGGGACGTGCTCGAGGACCGACTCCTCGGCTCCCCGCAGCGGCAGGATCTCGCAGCTCGCACCCCGCAGTGCCCGCTCAAGCGGACCCCCGGCCGGTCGAGGCCCCGGCCGGCTCTCGACGGTGGCCGGGAGGACCGCCCTGCCGCGCACCCCGGGCCCGCCGGGGACCTCAACGGACACGGCCCGCCTCCGCGGCGATCGTCGTGTCCTCGCCGTGGCAGGTCTTGACGACCGTGTCCGCGGGCAGGGTCAGCAGGCCCGAGCGGAGAGACCTGAGGACGGTCGGCTCGTCGCTGGAGGGGTGCCCGCTCCCGCCGGGTGCGCCCCGCGACAGGGGGGCCCCGGCGAAGACGGTGTCGAGGTCGCGGGCGTACAGCGAGGTGCCGCCGGGGGAGTGCATCGAGACCAGCAGTGTCCCCGCCACGGAGAAGGGCGTGCCGTGGCCGACGGGTCGATCGGGCAGCGCATCCGGGTGGACGCTCCGCCAGAGCGGGAGGTCGGCGGGGTCCATCCAGATCGGCGCGCCGGTCGCCTCGCGCAGCGCGACGGCGGCGGCGATGTGGTCGTGGTGCCCGTGGGTGAGCACGATCGCCGTCACCGTGCGCCCGCCGACCACCTCCAGGATCGGTGCGGCGTCGTGCGGGGCGTCGATGACGAGCACCTCGTCGTCGTCCCCGACCAGCCAGACGTTGTTGTCGACCTCGTGGTGCCGTCCGTCGAGGCTGCACCTGCCGCTGACGACGGCCTTGTCGATCCGTGCGGTCCTCATGGCTCGCCTCCCCACTCGTCGCGCTCCTCGCTCGTCGTCCGGACGCTCACTTGTCCATCACCACCACCGAGCGCAGCACCTCACCCCGGCGCAGGTCGTCGAACGCCTCCTCGACGTCGTCCAGGCCCATGGCCTCGGTGACGAAGTCGTCGAGCGGGAAGCGACCCTGCAGGTACAGGTCGACCAGCATCGGGAAGTCCCGGCTGGGCAGGCAGTCGCCGTACCAGCTCGACTTCAGCGCCCCGCCGCGGCCGAAGACCTCGATCAGCGGCAGGGTGATCGTCATGTCCG
>NZ_JBJGYV010000038.1:0-47501 GCF_054050175.1 Geodermatophilus sp. SYSU D00697 | reverse complement strand
CCCCCCCCCCCCCCCCCCCCCCCCCCCCCCCCCCCCCCCCCCCCCCCCCCCCCCCCCCCCCCCCCCCCCCCCCCCCCCCCCCCCCCCCCCCCCCCCCCCCCCCCCCCCCGCCGCCGCCCCCCCCCCCCCCCCCCCCCCCCCCCCCCGGGGGAACGGTCAGTAGTCGTACTGTCCGGCGTTGTCCTTGGTGATGCGCAGCGGCGGGCCGAGCAGCAGCACCTTGGTGCTCTCGTCGAAGGTCACCTCGGGCATGTCCGCGTTGACGTTGTTGGTCGCCTGCAGCTGCTCGCCGTTGGCCAGCTGGACGCCGGCCCACGCGGTCAGGTAGCCCAGGTTCTCGACGTCCCAGAGGATGCTGGCGCTGGACGAGCCGTCCTCGAGGTAGGGCAGCATCGACTGCGGCGTCCCCAGGCCGACGGTGAAGACCTGGCCGGTCTTCCCGGCGTCCCGGACGGCCTGCGCCACGCCCGGCGCCGACGAGGTGCACTCGCCGACCAGCCCGGTGAGGTCCGGGTGGGCGTTCATGAGGTCGGTCGCCATCTGGGTGGCCTGCGCCTGGTCCTCACCGGCGTAGACGATGTCGACGATCTCGGCCTCGGGGTACTTCTCGGCGGTGTAGGCCTTCTGCACCTCGATCCAGGAGTTCAGGTTCTCGGCCGTCTGCCCGCAGGAGACGATCGCGTACTTGCCCGACCCGCCCATCGCCTCCATCAGCGCGTCGGTGAGCGCCTGGCCGATGCCCTCGGTCGAGGCCTGGCTGACGAACACCTCGCGCACCGAGTTCGGTGCGTCGGTGTCCGAGGTGGCCACGGAGATGCCGGCGTCGGCGGCCTGCTGCAGCAGCGGTGCCATCGAGTCGGGGTCGTTGGGGGCGACGATCAGCGCGTCGACGCCCTGCTGGATGTAGGACCGGACGATGTCGGCCTGCGCGGCCGGGTCGGCCTCGACCGGGCCCTGGTAGAGCCAGGTGCAGCCGATCTCCTCGCAGGCGGCCTGCCCGCCGGTGTTCATCGCCTCGAAGTACGGGATGCCCTGCAGCTTCGGCACGAAGGCCACGGTCACGCCGCCGCCGCCCTCGGAGCCGCCCTCACCACCACCGCCGCCGCCGCCCCCACCGCCGGAGGCCGAGCCGCCGCTGCCCTCCCCGCAGGCGGCGAGGGTCAGGGTGGCGGCCAGGCCGAGGGCGACGGCCAACCTCGTCGTTCGGATTCTGCTCATCGGTCACCTCTCGGAGTGGGGGGTCGCCCCCCGCGGTGTCACCGGGCTCGGCGAGCCGGTGGTCCCCAGGAACGTCCGCCGGTCAGGTCGGGATCAGCCCCCGCTCGCCGTCGTCGTCCTGGGTTCGCTCCCGCAGCAGGGCTGCGGCCTGCTCCCGGCGCGGATCGGGGCGCGGGGACCAAGTTCGGAGGTCGGCCGTCCGGGCGACGACCGTGCGGATGTCGGCGATGCCGGCCGGCTCGCCGAGGGCCACGAGCCCGACCCGGCCCCTCCCGGCGCCGAGGTCGACGGCGGCCACGGTGACGGCCGGACGGCGGGCGCTCACCGGTGCTCCTCGGGGACCTCGACCCGGTGGACCCGGGTGCCGGCCCGCTCGATCGCGGCCACGACGGCGGGGTCGGCCGCGGCGTCGGTGTAGAGGGCGGTGACCTCCGACAACGGCGTCGCCGTGTGCAGCGAGAAGCTGCCGAACTTGCTGGAGTCGGCCAGCCCGAACAGCTGGCTGCAGTGGGCGGCGAAGTACTGCTTGGCCTGCGCCTCCTCGAGCGCCATGTCCAGCACGCCCCGCTCGGCGGAGACGGCGTGGGCGCCGATGAAGCCCTTGTCGATGCGCCCGCGCCCGGCGAGGACGTCGCTGATCAGCCCGACGACCGACCGCGCCGACCGGCGCACGATGCCGCCGGTGACCAGCACCGTGGCCTCCGACCGCTCCGAGAACAGCGTCGCGGTCGGCATGCTGTTGGTGATCACCACCAGGGACCGGCGGTGCAGCAGCTCGTGCGCGAGGTAGTGGCAGCTGGTCGAGGAGTCCAGCGCGATGACGTCGCCGTCCTGCACGAGCGGGGCGACGGCCCGGGCGATGGCGGCCTTCTCCGCCCGCCGCGCGCGCAGCCGCGTCTCGAAGGACCCCTCGTCGACCAGCGGTGCGGCGACCGCGCCGCCGCGGACCCGGCGCAGCGCGGCGCGCTGCTCGAGAGCGTCGAGGTCCTTGCGGATCGTGACGGGGGAGACCTCGAGCCGCTGCGCGAGGTCGTTGACCTCCACGCGGCCGGTGGCCCCGAGTGCGGACAGGATCGCCTGGGAGCGGGCGTGCTCGTCCAGCGATGGCACCGCCACCTCCTCGCGTCCGCTGCTGTGACCGGGGTCACTCGGCGCGCGACAAGGTAGAGCCGGACGAAAAGCAACGTCAAGACACGAAAAGGAAACGAAAGCGCCGCGGTTTCACATCGCCGGCCAGGCGGTTTCGCACGACGCGACGGACCGGTCCGGGAACCGTGCCGGACTGGTCCATCGCCCCGTCGGGCGCCCTCCGGGCCTCAGGCGTCGACGGCCGACAGCACCCGGTAGCTCGCCGCCGGCTCGCCGTCCCGCGGCTCGACGCCGCCCACGGCGGCGACCGGGACCGGCGCCACCTGCTGGGCCCCGAGGACGGTCTGCGGG
The DNA here is from genome assembly GCF_054050175.1 of Geodermatophilus sp. SYSU D00697. NCBI lineage: Bacteria > Bacillati > Actinomycetota > Actinomycetes > Geodermatophilales > Geodermatophilaceae > Geodermatophilus > Geodermatophilus sp. SYSU D00697. Next base: position 44,843 of record NZ_JBJGYV010000038.1, on the reverse strand, counting down.
GTGCGGTCGACGCCGAAGCGGAAGACGTCGGGACGGGCGTAGTGGCCGGCCGAGTCGGCGAAGAACCGGGCGAAGGGGATGACCCCCAGGTCCAGGTCGGCGTAGAGGACGGCCTCGTCGTGCCGGTGCGGCTCGGACAGCCACCGGCCGTCGGGTCCCATGAAGCCGGTCATCCCGCCACCCACGGTGGGGGCGTCCGGGCCCTCGGGCACACCGAGCCGGTCCACGATCTCCTCGGACAGGCGCCCCTGGACGACGACCACGTAGGTCTGTGCGCAGATGGCGTGGGCGGCGGCGAGGGTCTGCGAGTAGTGGTCGAAGTTGCCGGCGTTGGGGTCGGCGTGGGTGGCGCTGATGGCCGGCCACGCGGCGACGTGGATCTGCTCGCCGAGCGTGGCGAGGGCGTACTTGTTCAGGTCCATGCTGTGCTCGAAGCAGATGAGCCCGCCGACCTTCGCGAAGCCGGTGTCGACCACGAAGACGTCACGGCCGTCGCCCCGGCCCCACACCGTCCGCTCCGCGTTCGTGGGGACCAGCTTGCGGTGCCGCGCCACGAGGCGGCCCTCGGGGGAGTAGTAGGCCTGGGTGTTGTAGAGCGTGCCGCCGTCGCGCTCGTCCATGCCCATGACCACCCAGGTGCCGGCCTCCTTCGCGGCGGCGGCGAGGGTGTCCGAGGCGCGCCCGGGGAGCTCGACCGAGGCGGCGAACAGCTCGGCGAACAGCGGCGCGGCGTACTTGGCGGTGTGCGACCAGATCCAGCTCGGGTAGCCGGGCAGGTAGGTCTCGGGGAAGGCGACCAGCTGGGCGCCGTTGCGCCCGGCCTCGACGATCAGCTCGGCCGCGCGGGCGACGCCGGCGTCGAGGTCGAGGAACGGAGCGGCGCCGTGGACGGCGGCCACGCGGACGGAGGAGGGTGAGGAGGTCATGGCGCGGACGGTAGGGAGCACGCGGCCTGCGTCCTTGGACATCCGTGCACGGGTGCCCGCGAGCGCACGGCGTACGGTCTGTCGTCCCCGGCCACACCGCGCACCCGCTCCTGACCTCCCTGGACGGCCCGTGACCCCACCCCCCGACGAGGACCGCTTCGAGTCCGGGCCCGCGGGCGGCCTGGAGACGGTCGCCGGCTGGACGGCGGCCGCCTCGCGGATGCTGGTGCCGCTGCGGATGCGCAGCACCGCGGCGAACATCCACGGCCGGATGCGGATGCGCCGATCCGGCGGCGTGCGGCTGTGTCGCCTGCAGGCGACCGGGCACACCGGCGTCCGCACCGGGGAGCTCGCCGGTGGAGCGGGGGCCGGCCACTACAAGGCCGCGGTCGCCCTGGCCGGCAGCGTGTCGGTCGGCCAGCACGGACGGCGCTGCCGGCTCGCGCCCGGGCAGGTGGCGGTCTACGACACCTCGGAGCCCTACGAGGTGGGCAGCGAGCTGCCCTTCGGCGTCCTCATCGCCCTGCTGCCCTCCGAGCTGGTCACCGTCTCGCGGGACCGGGTGGCCGCGGTCTCGGCGACCGTCATGGCCGGTGCCGCAGCCGAGCGGCTGGCCACCCGCCTGCTGGGCGGGGCCGCGGACGGCGGGCTGCCCGGCGAGTTCGACCGGGCGGTCCGGGAGACCCCCCGCTCCCGGGCCGGCGCGGGGACCGGCGACGCGGACCTGGTGGCCCGCGGCCGCGAGGTGGTCGCCCGGCACCTCGAGGACCCCGACCTCGGCCCGGAGCTGGTCGCGGCGGTCCTCGGGGTCTCGCGGCGGCGCCTCTACACCGCCTTCTCCGCCGAGATCGGCCCGGTGGCCGCCTACGTCCGCGGTGAGCGGATGGCGCGGGCCCGCGACCTGCTGCTGGACCCGCGTCGAGACCACCTCGGCGTCGCCGACGTCGCCGTGGCGGTCGGCTTCCCCGACCCGGCGCACTTCAGCCGGGTGTTCCGGGCGGCGCACGGCGTCCCGCCGCGGGTCTACCGCCGGCGGCACCGGGCAGCAGCCGCGGACTGACCCGCCCACGCGGCGGCATCGTGCGGAAGGGGTCCACGCTGCCGGACGGCGCCCCCGGGGCGAGGATCGGGGGACCCGCCCGTCTCTCTCCGCGGAGGCCCCCGTGAGCCGGTTCCCTCGACTGCTGTCCGCGTGCCTGCTGGGCGCGGTCACCACTCTCGGCGGCGCGATCCCGGCCGCAGCCACGCCAACGGCCCGTGCCGTCGAGGTCCACACCGACATCGCCTACGCGCCGGCCGACCCGCCGGAGAGCCGGGGCCACCTGCTCGACCTCTACGTGCCGGACGGTCCTGGGGGCGGCCCCCGGCCGCTGCTGGTCGTCATGGGCGGCAGCGGCTGGCTGGGCGACGACGGGAAGTACCTCGCTCCGCAGTTCGCGCCGCACTTCACCGACGCCGGGTACGTCGTCGCGGGCGTCTCCACCCGGTCGAGCCTGCAGGCGCGGTTCCCCGCCCAGGTGCACGACGTGAAGGCCGCCGTCCGGTGGCTGCGGGCGCACGCGGAGCAGTACGGCATCGACCCCGACCGGATCGCCGTCCTCGGGGACTCGTCCGGCGGTTGGACCGCGACGATGGCCGGGGTGACCGGGTACGTGCCCGAGCTGGAGGGGGACGTCGGCGTCACCGGTCCGTCGAGCGCGGTGCAGGCGGTCGTCGACCTCTACGGGCCCACCGCCTTCCTGCAGATGGACGCGCAGATGCTGCCCGGCGCCTGCGACGCCTTCAACGAGCAGTTCGGCCTCACGGACTGCCACGACGACCCGCGGTCGCCGGAGTCGCTGCTCGTGGGGTGCCCGATCCAGAGCTGCCCGGACGCCGTCCGCGCGGCCGACCCGGCGGCCTACGCCGACCGCGGTGACCCGCCGGTCCTCATCGCCCACGGCCTGGCCGACGCCCTCGTGCCGCACGGCCAGAGCGAGCTGCTGTTCACGGCGCTCGACCGGGCCGGCGTCCCGGCGGTGCTCTACTCCGTGCCGGAGGCCGGGCACAGCCCGACGATCGTCTCGCCGGACCTCCCGGAGGCGCGGGTGCGCACGACGGACGCCTGGCACGGCCGCACGGGCACCCGGCCGACCGTGGAGACGATCGAGCGCTTCCTCGACCGCGCGCTGCGCCCCGGCCGCGGCTGAGGCGCGGCGGCCGGGGCGGTCGCGCCGTCAGGTCTGCCGCGCCTGCCACTGCCGGACCCAGGCCCGGCCGTAGTCGTTGCCGTGCGGCGTGCGCAGGACCGTGTGGATGTGGAAGGTCTTCGGGGAGTCGTAGTCCAGGAAGACCCCGCAGTGGTGGTCGAGCTCGGCGATCAACACCGGCGACTGGAGGCGGTAGTAGAAGACGTCGCCGGGGGCGTGCCCGCCGATCCAGGAGAACCAGGTCCGGTCCAGGTGCTCCTCGACCTCGCGCAGCCGTGCGGCGCGGGGGCCCTCGGGCAGCACCCGGACGAAGGTCTCGGCGATCCGCAGCGCCAGGCGTCGGGCCTCCTCGGGCATCTCTGCGACCCGGACCCCCTCGGGCGGGATGACCCGGTTGTCCTGGAAGGCGCCGGCCAGGTGCCGCTCGTCGCCGGGGTGCACCCGGCCGGGCGGCATGGCCGGGTCGACCATCTGCTGGTAGACCGTCGCCGCGCGCCGCTGGTCGGGGTCCAGGGCCGCCATGAGCGCGGTGCCCAGGTCGATCCGCTCGGCGAACGGGCCGCTGAGGCCGGCGTGCGGGCCCTCGTCGATCTCGTCGGGCTCGGCGCCCAGGAACACCGGCGAGAGCACCATCCGGCCCTCGACCACCAGGCAGTTGACCGCGCAGTGGTGGCCGTAGAGCTGCCAGCCCCAGGGGGCCCGCAGGTCCGGCTCGCCGTAGAGGGCGATGTTGTAGCTCCACTCGCCCAGCACCGTCGGGAGGTCGACGACGTCGCCGAGGAAGCCGTTGATGAGCATCATCGCGTGGGCCAGCTCGAAGCCCTCCGGCGAGAGCGAGGCGCGCACCAGGGCCAGTGCGGCCTCCCGCACCTCCGGCGGCTGGAACTCCAGCCGCAGGCCGGTGTCGAACTGCATGAACTCCGGGTTGGCCCAGGTCTGCCACTCGACGGCGTCCACGGCGAAGGAGATGCGCTCGCGGCCCTCGTCGTCCAGGGCGGCCAGCAGGTCGCGGGCGGAGGCCACCATCGCCTCGACCGGCGCCTCCTCGCCCGGCCGCGCGGGCTCCAGCCGGTACAGCCCCTCTCGGAGGGTGCCGTCCTCGGTGACGCCGCGGAACTGGTTGCGGTACAGCGGCGTCCAGCCCTCGACCAGCCCGCCGGTGAACGTGCCGGGCGTCCGGGCGTGCTCGCGGTAGGTGTAGGGGTCCATGCCGCGGACCTCGGCCAGCCGCGGGTGGTCGTGCGGGAACAGGTACTGGCGGAACTCACCGGACACGGTTCAGGCCTCCCTCGCGACGGGTCGGGCATCCAGATCAGTCGACGCGGCGGGTGCAGACCCGAGGTCGTGCCCGGCGTGCCGGGTGTCGTTGCCGACGACGGTGTTGTGCAGGACGCCGAGCCGCTCGACCTCGACCTCGACGACGTCACCGGGCTGCAGCAGCCACGGGGGCGTGCGGGCGTACCCGACGCCCGATGGGGTGCCGGTGGCCAGCAGGTCACCCGGCCGCAGGGTGAAGGTCCGCGAGATGTGCGCGAGGGTGTCACCGACGGTGTAGACCATCTCGTCGGTGCGGCCGTCCTGGACGGTCTCGCCGTTGACCCGGGTCTGCACCCGCAGGCCCTCGCGCAGGTCGCCGACCTCGGCCGCGGGCACCAGCGGGCCCAGCGGGCCGGAGTTGTCGCCGTTCTTGCCGAGGATCCACTGGCTGGTCAACTTCTGTGCCCGACGCGAGGTGAGGTCGTTGAAGGTCGAGTAGCCGACGACGGCGGCCAGCGCCTCCTCCGGGGTCGCGTCGACCAGGGTCGAGCCCACGTAGGCCACGACCTCGCCCTCCCAGTCCAGTCCGTCCTCGTCGGCGGGCACCGGCACCTCGGCGCCGTCCACGGTCAGCGACTGCGTCCAGCGGGCGAACAGCGTCGGGTACGGGGGCAGCTCCTGGCCGGCGAACGAGCCCTCCGCGACGTGCTTGAGGTAGTTCAGCCCGATGCACACCACCCGGGCGCCGGGCAGCACGGGTGGCACCCGCTCCACGTCGCCGACCGGCAGCGTCGGGCCGCCCGGCTCGCGGCTCAGGTGGGCGGCGGCGTCGGCCCAGAACGCCTCCAGCGGCGCGACGACGGTCACCGACCCGCCGTCCTCCGACAGCGACGCCACCTCCACACCGGCGCCGTCCGGCCGCCGGATGCCCACGATCCTCATGCGTCGTCCTCTCCTCGTTCCTCTGGGGACGCTGCCTGCGCGTCCTCGTGCCACCCGCAGGCTCGCACCAGGGCCGCAGCGGCGGCAGCCGGGTCCCCGCCGCGCCACGCGACGTGCTGGTCGGGGCGCACCAGGAGCAGCGGCGCGCCCCAGGTGTCCCGCAGCGGGACCGTGCCGGGCGGGACGTCGTCGTCCCCGAGCCGGACGACGGTCAGCGGGATGCCCCGGTCGGTGGCGGCACGCCGCACCGGCCCGACGTCGGTGTCCGCCAGGGCGAGCACGGTGAAGCCCCGGCCGAGCAGGTCGTACACCGAGCGGTCGCCGGTCAGCCACCGGTGGGGCAGCAGGCAGCCGGGGCGTGCCGACGGCGTGTAGTGCACCGGGTCGTCGACCGGCGGTGGGCTGCCGTCGTCGGAGACCAGCGGCGAGTCCGAGTACTGGTACCCCAGCACCAGGCCCAGCGACGAGAACTCGCTCTCCTTGACCTGCAGCGCCTCCGCGGTCTCCTTGCGCAGCAGGTCGGCCTCGGCGCCGTCCGCGCCCAGCCGGGGGTCGGCGAAGTGGTGCGCGAGCGCGCGGTCGTTGGCGCCGGCGTCGGCGATGGTGCGCGCGGCGACCGGCCGGCGCTCGGCCTCGTAGCTCGGGAGCAGGCCCGGCCCGCCCCAGCCCTGCAGGACGGCGGCGGCCTTCCACCCGGCGTTGACGGCGTCACCGACGCAGGTGTTGAAGCCGTGCCCGCCCCACGGCGGGTTCAGGTGCGCGGCGTCGCCCACGAGCAGGACGCGGCCGGTCCCGTAGGAGTCGGCCAGCAGCATCCGGGCCACCCACGGGTCGGTGGCGATGACCTCGACGTCGACCGGCTCGCCGACCAGGGCGTGCACGAGCGCCACCGGGTCGACGTCGCCCGCGGTGCGGACGTCGACCCCCTGGACGATGGCCCACCAGGTGTCACCGAGGTCCAGCCGGCCGACGATGCCGGCCGCACCGCGGGCCATCACCCAGGAGTGGACGGCGTTCCGGTGGGGCACCCGCTCGGCCAGGCCCGGCGCGCGGAACAGGATGCTGAGGTTGGGCTTCTCCCCGGAGGAGCCCTCGTAGGCTGCGCCGACCGCGCCGCGGACCACGCTGCCGCCGCCGTCCGCGCCGAGGACGAGGTCGGCGCGGACCGTGCGGGTGGCGCCGTCCTCGCCGGCGACGGTGACCTCGACGCCGTCGTCGTCCTGTCGGACGCCGGTGACCCGGGAGCCGGTCTCCAGCCGGGCGTGCGCCGAGCCGGTCAGCGCCTCGCGCAGCACCTCCTCGATCACCGGCTGGGGCACCTGCTGGCCCACCTCGGGGGACCACTCCTGCGGCTCGCTGTGGAGCTGGAAGGCGTGTTCGAAGCGGCGCACCTCGCGGCCCAGCAGCGTGGAGCAGAAGACGACGTCCTGGGCCCAGTCCACGGGGAGCGGGGCGGCGGCCCGCAGCCGGTCGGCCAACCCCCACCGGCGCAGGTGGGTCATGGTCCGGGCGTTGGTCGTCTTCGCCCGGGGGCGCAGCGGGTCGACCGTGACGCGGGGCTCGACGACGAGGCTCGCGACCCCGTGGCCGTCGAGCTCCAGGGCCGCGGCCAGGCCGGCCGGGCCGCCGCCGACCACGACGACGGGGACGTGCTCGACGGTCCCCGGCTCGCGGGGGGTCTGGGGGACGGTCATGCGGCACCTTCCATCTGCGCGGGGCGGGCGGCGACCGGCGCGCCGCCGGGGGTGGCGGCGCGGTCGCGGCGGGGGAGCGGCGCCATGGCGAGGGCGCCCAGGAGGGCGGGACCGGCGAAGGCCAGGCAGCCGGCCACCACGGCGCTCCCGGCCCCCACGAAGGCGGCGCCGTACGTCGGGCCGGCGATCGCCCCGAGCCGGCCGATGCCCAGCGCCCAGCCCAGCCCGGTCGCGCGGGCGGCGGCGGGGTAGTAGCCGGCGACGTGGTCGTTGAGCATGTTCTGCGTGCCCAGGCCACCGAAGCCGGCCAGCGCCACCAGGACCAGCGCGACGCCGGTGGGCGGCGTGGTCGCGATGGCCAGCAGGGCGAGCGCCGCGGCGGCGAAGCCGGTGAGCACCATCGCCTTGGCCCCGACCCGCTCGGCCAGCGCGGCGGCGATCAGGGTGCCCACCACGGCGCCGGCGCTGTAGAGCAGCAGGAAGCCGATCGCCGAGCTCACGCCGTAGCCGGCGCTGCGCATGATCTGCGGCAGCCAGGTGCTCACGCCGAAGACGGTGAGCAGGCTGCACACGTTGACCAGCCAGATCCCGACCGTCACCGGGCCGCGGCCGTCGGCGAACAGGGCACCGACCGGGGAGCGGCGACCCGCTGGGCCCGCGGCCGGGGCGGGCAGCCCGAACCGCGCGGCGATGCGGTCGGCGTCGTCGGTCCGGCCGCGGGCGCGCAGGAAGGCCGGGGACTCGGGCAGCAGCCACAGCGCGACGGGGACGAGCACGAGGGGCAGCACGCCCAGCCCGTAGACCCAGCGGAACCCGCCGTCGGCCACGGTGGCCACGGCGACCCCCGAGGCCAGCAGGCCGCCCAGCGGCGGCCCGGTGAGGACCGCGCCGATGATCCGGGAGCGCCGGCCGGGCGCGGCGAACTCGCTGGTCAGCGCCACCGCGGTCGGCAGCAGGCCGCCGATGCCCAGGCCGGCGACGAACCGGCAGACCGCGAAGGTGCCGAACGACGGGGCCAGCGCGCAGGCGAGCATGGCCAGGGAGAAGACGGCGATCGACGTGACGAACAGCCGGCGCCGGCCCAGCAGGTCGGTGAGCGTGCCGGCCACGAGGGAGCCGCACAGCACCCCGACGAGGGCCAGGCTCGCCACGGCCCCGGCTCCCCCGGGCGTCACGCCCCAGCCCGGCTCGGCGAGCAGGCCGGGCACCGTCGCGCCGTAGGAGAACAGGTCGTACCCGTCGGCGATGAGCGCGAGCCAGCACAGCAGCGGCACGAGGACCGCGGCGCGGCGTGCGGGGCGCGCGGGGGCGAGATCGTCCATGGAGGTCTCCGGATCTGAGGGGATCGGGCTCAGGGCTGGGGCCTCGCGCCGGTCCGGGAGGAGCCCCGGGGCGCGTGCTGGGCCTGCTCCCACCCTCGGTGACGCCGGTCACGTCGTCCGAGGGCCGTGCCACCCAATGGCAGACGAGCCTGCGGTTCGGCTCAGCTGCCGAGCCGGTCCCGGAGGAAGGCCGTCGTCCGGGCGAGCGCGTCGCGGGCGACGTCGGGGGCGCCGAGCCACATGTGGTCCGCGCCGGGGTAGGTGGACAGCTCGACGCCGGCCCCGGCGGCGCGCAGCGCGTCGGCCAGCCGCTCGCTCTGCACCGCCGGGACGAACCGGTCGGCCTGCCCGTGCAGCAGGAGGAACGGCGGGGCGCCGGGGGAGACGTGCGTGACGGGGCTGGCCTGCGCGGCGGCGTCCGGGGCCGCGGCCGGCGGGGCGCCCAGGAGCTGGGCCTCGCGGGTGGTGGCGTCCCCAGGGTCGGCACCGGCGTCGGCGGCGAACCCGGTCAGGTCGGTGGGCGGGTACCAGGCGGCGACGGCGACGACCGCCGACGACGGGCCGGTCAGCCCGACGTCCCCCGCCAGGGCCGGGTCGTCCCCCGTCAGGCCGAGCAGCGCGGCGAGGTGGCCGCCGGCCGACTCGCCCCAGGCGGCGACGCGGTCGCCGTCGACGCCCAGTTCGCCGGCGCGGGCCCGCAGCCAGCGGACGGCGGCCTTCGCGTCGTGCAGCTGCGCCGGCCACACCGCCTCACCGGAGAGCCGGTAGTCGACGCTGGCGACGGCGATGCCGGCCTGCGCCACCTGCTCGAACAGCGACGGGCCGGGGAACGCCGGGCCGGCCGACCGCCGGCTGCCCAGCCGCCAACCGCCGCCGTGCAGGAAGACGACGGCCGGAGCCGGGCCCTCCCCGGCCGGGAGGTACAGGTCCAGCTCGAGTGGCCGGATCCCGGGGAGCGCCGCGTACGGGACGCCGGGCAGGACGCGGGTGCCGCCGGGGCCGGGCGCCGGGCGCGGGAGGGGCGCCTCGTGCGCCGGCGGCGGGAGGGGCAGGGCCGAGGTGGGCACGGCGCCCCTCAGGAGTCGTCGCGCCGGGCGTCGTCCCACCGGAAGTCCGGCATGAACTGCATGTCGTGCTGCTGCGCGGCGGCCCGCATGCGGGGGAAGTCCGGGACGAACGGCACCTGGTCGGCCGTGGGGGAGTCGGTCGGGGTGCCCATGTGCTGGAAGAAGCGCTCGAAGCCGCCGGTGAGGACGCCCATCATCCGGGCGGCCTCCTCGATCTGGTAGGCGTGCGCGACCCCGGCCGGCACGTAGCCGAAGTCGCCGGCGGTGAGCAGCTTGGTGGTCTTGGTGCCCTCGGCGTCCTCGAAGAACAGCCGGACCTTGCCCTCGAGCACGTAGAACGTCTCGTGGGTGGCGTTGTGCGAGTGCGTGGGGATGACGTCCCCGGCCGGCGACTCGCTCACGATCACGCCGAACTGGCCCTCGGTCTCGTCCCCGGACACCAGCACGGTGAACAGGTCGGTGAAGAGCATCGCGTGCTCGCCCTCGCCGCGGCGGAGCACGTAGGGCTCCGGCCTGCCGGGGAGCAGGCCCTTCCACTGCGGGCCCTTCGCGGGGTCGATCAGGTACTCGAAGCTCATGCGTGCTCCCGGGCCGGGTCGGCGGTGGACCGTCCGAGCATGGGTGACCGGTGCCACCGCAGCCCACTGGGCTGCCATTGGGTGGCAGACCACTCGCGGTGCGGTCTGCCACCATGGCGGCGTGACCGCCGACGACGCCGGTCCGCGGCCGGTCGCCCGCGGCAAGCGGCCACCGCAGGGGGACCCGGTGGTCGACCGCGCCCTGGGACTGCTGGCCGCCTTCGACCCCGCGCACCGCCGGCTGACCCTGTCCGACCTCAGCCGGCGCGGCGGCGTCCCGCTGAGCACCGGCCGGCGGCTGGCCGAGCGGCTCGTCGCCTGGGGCGCCCTCGAGCGCGGGGCGGACGGCGACTACGTCGTCGGCCTGCGGCTGTGGGAGGTGGCCTCGCTGGCGCCGCGCGGTCACGGCCTGCGCGAGGTCGCGATGCCCTACATGGAGGACCTCTACGAGGCCACCCGGCACCACGTGCTGCTCGCCGTCCTGGAGGGGGACCAGGCGCTCCTGGTCGAGCGCCGGTCGGGGCGGGCGGCGGTGCCCGTGGAGTACCGGGTCGGCGGCCGGCTGCCCCTGCCGATGACGGGCGTGGGCCTGGTGCTGCTCGCCCACGCCCCGCACGAGCTGCAGGAGCGCGCCCTCGCCGGGGAGGTCCCGGGGAACGCGGCCGACCCCGCGCCCACCCCCGCGGCGCTGCGGCGCACCCTCGCGGAGGTGCGCCGGTCGGGCGTGGCCGTGATCAACCGGCGCCGGCCTGCCGCGGTCGTCTCGGTGGCCGCGCCGGTGCGTGGCGAGGGGGACCGGGTGCTCGCCGCGCTCTCGATCGTCGTGCCCGCGGGCGGCACGTCCCCGAAGACCCTCGAGCCGGCCGTCCGGGCCGCGGCCCGCGCGGTGTCCCGCGGGCTGGGCGCCCCCACGGCCATGACCGTCCGGCCGTCGGCCGAGCGGTGACCGTCGGCGGCGGGCCGGGCATGCTGGGCCGGTGACGACCCCGCCGGCCGCTGCGGCCCGACGCTCGCGGGTGGGCTGACGTGTCCTACGTGGCCCTCGGCAGCTCGTTCGCGGCCGGGCCGGGGGTCGAGCCGGTGCTCGACCCCGGCTGCGGGCGCTCCGGCGCGAACTACCCGCGCCTGGTGGCCGAGCGGCTCGGCCTCGACCTGGTGGACGTCTCCTGCGGCGGCGCCACGCTCGACGCCGTCCTGCGGACCCCGCAGGTGCTGCTCGGCGGGGGCACCGTGCCGCCGCAGGTCGACGCGGTCGACGACCGGGCGGACCTGGTCACGGTCACGGTCGGTGGGAACGACGTCGAGTACCTGCTGACCATGCTGCGCTGCTCGTACCGCGTGGCGCCGGGAACGGCTCCGGCCTCCGTCCGGGCACTACTCGGGCTGCCGGTGGACCGCGCGGCGGTCGAGCGCGGGCTCGCGGGGCTGCCGATGGGGCTGGCTGGGCTGGTCACCGCCGTGCGGGGGCGCGCACCGCGGGCCCGGGTGGTGCTCGTCGACTACCTCACCGTCCTGCCGCAGTCCGGCGGGTGCGCGGCGCTGCCCATGGCCGACGACGACCTCGCGTACTGCCGCGGCATCGCCGAGCAGTTGGAGGTGGCCACCGCGACCGCCGCCCGGGAGACCGGGGCGGACCTCGTACGGGCGTCGGCGGCCGGCCGGGAGCACTCGGTCTGCTCCGCGGAGCCGTGGGTCACCGGGTGGGGGTTCGGCGACATCGCGGCCGGCGGGGTGGTGCCCTACCACCCGAACGCGGCCGGGATGCGCGCGGTCGCCGACCTGCTGACCGACCACCTGCGGCAGGTCTGACGTCGTCAGGTCGACGTCGTGGTCGCTGTGCACGTGCGTGGAGAACACCCCGCGGACCCTCGTCCACGTCGAGGCCAGCCCCGCCCCGCCCGCGGCGGCGCTCTGCCGCAACCGGAGCACGGCGCCCAGCCCCAGGTCCACGACGTACACCCGGTCCCCGTAGAGGACCGCGGTCGAGATGCCCTAGCGGCTGCCGTCGAGGATGCCGGGGCCACCGGCGGTGCCCAGCAGCACCAGGCGGCTGCGCGCACCGCCCCGTCCGGCCGGCCGGCCCGGAGCCGCGGAGGCGGAGCCGGCCCCGGCGGCGACGAGGCCGCGCGCGGCCGCGGTCGTGGCCAGCACCTCCAGGAACTGGCGGCGGTTGGACTCCGGCAGTGCCGGGTCCGCGGCGACGCGGCCCATCTCGTCACACATGGGGGCGGGTTCCTCCTGTCCAGCGGGTCCCGGGGAGGGTTGCCGCGGGCACCCCGCGCCGGCCAGGAGGACCGTCCGAACGGCCGTGAGGGAGGGCCGCTGTGTCCCGTCGGGCAGGATCGCGGCGACCTGCACCCCCCACCCCGGAGGAGAACCGTGGCCGTCGTCCCGCCGCCGCTCGAGCACGTGCTGCACCTGGAGGTGACCGTCGACCGGCCGATCGAGATCGGGACGACGCCGGGTGGGCACCGGCGGGTCATCCCGATCACCGGCGGCACCGTGTCCGGGCCGCTGATGACCGGGCGGGTGCTCCCCGGGGGCGCGGACTTCCAGGTCATCCGCACCCAGACCGAGACGGTGGCCGAGGCCCGCTACGTCCTGGAGAGCGACGACGGCGAGCGGGTGTACGTGGAGAACCTCGGCCTGCGCACCGGCTCGGCCGAGGACGTCGCCCGGCTCCGCCAGGACCTCCCGGTCGACCCGGCGCGCATCTACTTCCGGTCCACGCCCCGCTTCGAGACCGACGTCCCCCGGCTGGCCACGCTGACCTCGCACGTCTTCGTCGGGTCGGGCGTGCGCCACCCCACCGCCGTCGTCTTCGACTTCTTCCGGGTCGGCTGAGCGGAGGCGTGGGCGGCGGGGCTCAGCGGGGCGGCGGGCTCGACGCGTAGGCGAGCAGCCGCCAGTCCCCGTCGGCGCGGGTCCAGACGGCGGTGGCGAGGTTGTCGAGCTCCTTGGGGACGCCGTCGACGTCGACGTCCGCGGTCATCCGGCCGACCACGACCGCGGCGTCCCCGGACACCTCGACCCGCTCGACCGGGTGCTCCGCGCTCCGGTAGACGTAGTAGCGCGACCGGAGCTTGTCCAGGTACTCGTCCTTGGTGTCGCGCCGGCCGCTGGAGTGGGTGTAGGTCATCCCGGGGGCCAGCAGCGCGTCCAGCGCGGTCAGGTCGCCCTCCACCATCGCCCGGTAGCGGCGGTCCTCCGCGTCGAGCACCGCCTGCACGTCGTCGCTGGTGTCGGCCATGCGCCCATCCTGGTGGGCGGCGGCGCCGGCACGCACCCCGGACCCGTCGGCAGACCGGTGCCGCCGCCGGCCGGGAGGGTCTAGCGTCCGCGCGTGGACGGCGACGAACGCGCAGCTCCCCGCCTCGCGGAGCAGGATGTCCGGCGTCCCGCCGACGAGGCCGGCTGGTTCCGGCAGGCCCCGACCTGGCTGCGCCGCGGAGTGGTGTTCGCGCTCGTCGCGATCGCCGTCTTCCAGGTCGCGGTGTGGGCCTTCGCCAGCCTCCGCGGCTTCCTGGGGCTGCTCTTCCTCGCCTGGCTGTTCTCCATCAGCGTCGAACCGGTGGTCGCGCGGCTGGCCCGGACCGGGATGCGGCGCGGAGCGGCCACCGGGCTGGTCCTGTTCGGGCTCACCGTGCTGGTGGTCGGGTTCCTCACCGCGTTCGGCACCCTGCTGGTCGACCAGCTCACCTCGCTGTTCCGGGCGCTGCCCGACGTGGTCCGCGAGGTCGTCGTGTGGGTCAACCGCACCTTCGACACCTCGTTCCGGCCCAGCGACATCGTCGACTCCCTCGACCTCACGCCCGAGCGGGTGCAGGGCATCCTGTCCGACCTCACGCCCGGGGTCGTCGGCATCCTGACCGCGCTGGTCGGGCTGCTCTTCCAGGGCCTGACGTTCCTGCTGTTCGCCTTCTACATGTCCGCGCAGGGCCCCGCGCTGCGGGCGACGGTCGCCCGGCGGTTCCCGCCGCGCCAGCAGCGGGTGATCTCCACGGTGTGGGCGATCGCGGCGGAGAAGACCGGCGGCTACGTGGTCTCCCGGCTGGTGCTGGCCACGATCAGCGCCCTGGCCACCGGGGTCGTCCTGTGGCTGCTCGGCGTGCCGTTCTGGCTGCCGCTCGCGCTGTGGACCGGGGTGGTCTCCCAGTTCATCCCCACGATCGGCACCTACCTGGCCATCGGGGTCCCGGCCCTCATCGCGCTGGCCGGCCAGCCGCTCGACGCGCTGTGGGTGGTCGTGTTCGGCGCGGTCTACCAGCAGGTCGAGAACTACCTGCTGGGCCCGCGGATCACCGCCGCCACCGTGGCCATCCACCCCGCGGTGGCCTTCGGGTCGGTCGTCGTCGGCGCGGCGCTGTTCGGGCCGATGGGCGCGCTGGTCTCCATCCCCGTCGTCGCCGCGGTCCAGGCGGTCGTCGAGACCTACGGCCGCCGCTACGAGCTGGTCCCCGAGGAGGCCGGTCCGGACAACGGCCTCGGCCCGCCGCCGCAGGCCGCGTCGGCGGAGCGGGCCGGGGAGCCCGGGCCGCCGGGGGCACGCGGCCCCGCCTGACCGGTCCGGCTTGCCGCGTCGCCGGCCGGGTGCCGTCGCCCGTCGTGACCCACGCCGGCCCGTCCTGACCCATGATCGGCGGTACGGGCCGCGGGTCCCGGAACGGCCCGCCGACGGCGACGGAGCACGACGGAGACAGCGAGAGGACGGGCCCATGTCCGACGTGAAGGTCGAGCACAAGGTCACCATGACCCGGCAGGACGCCGCGCGCTGGCTCCGCGAGCTGGCCGAGGGGCTGGCCGGCGACGGGCCGGTGACCTTCTCCCTGGCCCGCAGCACGGTGGAGCTCGAGGTGCCCCACCAGGTGCGCGCCGAGGCCGAGATCGAGGTGGACGGCGACGAGGTCGAGCTGGAGATCGAGCTGACCTGGTCCACCCGCCGCGCGAAGGCCGACGCCCACCCCGACGGCGGCCCCACCGGCGGCTGACGGCCCCGCGCCGTCCTCGGCCCGTGCTGCCCGGCCGAGGACGGCGTCGCCGGCGGCTGCGGCTCAGTTCCCCCCGGCCTTCTCCTGCTCGTAGCGCTCGGTCATCGTCGCCACCGCCTGCATCTGCTGGGCGGCGTAGTCCTCGCGCTTGCCGCCGGCGTAGGCCTTCCAGTCCAGCGTCTGCTGGGCGTGGCTCACCTCGCCGCCCTGGAAGTGCGGCATCACGTGCTGGGCGATGAGCTCCCACGACCGCTTCGTGGCCTGCGGGTTGGCCCACTCGTGACCGAGCAGCAGCATGCAGCCGAACCCGCCGGACTGGTCCCACAGCCGCTGCACCTGGGCGCGGGCGTCCTCGACCGTGCCGATCGCGCCGATCCCGGCCTCGTTGATGAAGTCGATCATCTCCTTGGCGTCGCCGCCCTCGACCGCCATCTGCGGGAACGCCGCGGTCTTCTGGAAGTACCGGAACCAGGTCTCGATCCCGTACTGGACGTCGGCGTAGGCCTGCTCGCGGGTCTCGGCGATGTGCATCAGCCCGACCAGCCGCCAGTCCCGCCGCGACACCGTCTGGCCGACGTGGTCGGCCCGCTCCTGGACGACGTTCCAGTGGTGGGCCAGCGCGTCGAAGCCCTCCTTGGTCAGCGTGGCGCCGATGGAGAGCAGCCCGATGCCGTGCGTGCCGGCCATCCGGGGCCCGGTGGGGGAGGCGACGGCCGCGACGGCGACCTCGAACCGCGGCTCGGTGTAGGGCCGCAGGTGCAGGCGGGCGTTCACCAGCTCGTGCGTGCGGGTCTTCTGCGTGACCGTCTCGCCGCGCAGCAGCCGCATGATGATGTCGAGGTCGACCTCCAGCAGCTCGCGGGTGTCGGTCGGGTTGAGCCCCAGCATCATCGAGTCGGTGGGCAGCGAGCCCGGCCCGCACCCCAGCATCGCCCGGCCGCGCGTGAGGTGGTCCAGCAGCACCATGCGCTCGGCCACCCACAGCGGGTTGTGGTAGGCGATCGAGGTCACGCCGGTGCCGAGCTTGATGTGGCGGGTCCGCTCGGCCGCCGCGGCGATGAAGATCTCCGGCGAGGCGATGATCTCGGTCCCGGCCGAGTGGTGCTCGCCGATCCACGCCTCGTCGTACCCCAGGCGGTCGAGGTGCTCGACCAGTTCCATGTCGCGCTGCAGGGCGAGCGTCGGGTTCTCCCCGGCGGGGTGGAACGGGGCGAGGAAGGTGCCGAAGCGCAGCCTGTCCATGGGTCCTCCTGGGGTCCGGCGGTGGGCCAGAACGTAACGTGGATCACAGCTCCGCCGGGAGTCCCGGGCGCGGCCGTTGGGGAGGCCGATCCCGTTCCGGCGGCGTAGGTTTCCGCGCACCACCGTTCGAGGGGCGCCATGGGCCGGTTCCGCCGCATCGACGCCGCGCGCAGCGCGGCGGGCACGGCCGCGCGCCTCGGACTGGGCCTGGCCGCCGCCCCGGCGCTGGTCACCGCCGGCCTGCTCGGCGGGCCGGCGCGGGCGACCGTCCGGACCGCGTCCGAGGTCGGCTCCGCGGTGGCCGGCGCCACCCGGCACCTGGCCCACAGCGCGGCGGTCACCGGCACCCGCGCGGTGGGCACCCTGCTCACCGGCGCCGACCCCGTCCCCGACGGCCACCTGCACTCGCTCGTCGACGCCGCCCGCGGCATGGTCGAGCCGCCCCGGCACCGCCACACCCGCCGGGTCTGGGCCGACCACGGGCACGTCCAGATGGAGGTCTGCGCCCCCTCGATCGAGGAGCAGCCGGAGGTGCGCCGGGCGCTGCGCCGCCAGCTGGAACGGCTCGAGGGCGTCCAGTGGGCCACGGTCAACGACGTCGTCGGCCGGGTGTTCGTCGCCTTCGACGAGCACCGGGTGGGCATCGAGGACGTCGTCGGCGCGGTGACCGCCATCGAGCAGGCGCGGGGCGGTGCCCAGGTGTTCCCCGAGACGGTGGAGCACCCCGCCGACCTCGAGCCGCTGCTGGCCGCCGCGGTCGCCGCGGCCATCGACACCGTCTCGGTCGGCGTCGCCTACATGGGCAAGGCGCTGCCGATCCCGGCGCTGTCCCGGCACGCCACGCTGGCCATCGCCCTGCTCGACAGCCAGCGCTGGGTCCGGTCGGGGCTGGAGGCCCGGATCGGCGTCATCGGCACCGACCTGCTGTTCAACGGCACCAGCGCGCTGCTGCACGCGCTCACACAGAGCCCGGTCATCCCCGCGCTCAACGCCGCCGCGGCCCTGCAGCAGGTGGTCGAGATGCGCGCCCGCCGCCAGGTGTGGCAGCGCCGCGAGGGCGAGCTGTGCGGCCCCGAGCCGGAGGACGAGGCGCAGCCGCTGGTCCCCCCGGGCCCGCGGCCGGTGCCGCTGCCGCCGGGGCCGGTCGAGACCTACCGCAGCCGCCTCGAGCCCGTCGCGCTCGCCGCCTCGCTCGGGATGCTGCCGCTGACCGGCAGCCCCGGGCGCTCGGCCGACATGCTCAAGTCGCAGAACCCCAAGGCCGCGGGCCTCGGGCGGGAGTCCTTCGCCGCGACGCTGGACCTGCTGATGTGCCGGCGCGGGGTGCTGCCCCTCGACGGCGCGGCCTACCGCCGGCTCGACCGCGTCGACACCGTCGTCCTCGACTCCGCCACCCTCTGCACCGGCCCACCCGTCGTCATCGAGGCGACCGCCACCGCCGAGGGGGAGGACGACGCCGCCGTGTGGACCGCCGCCGTGCGGCTGCTCGGCGACCACGACACCCCCGGCGCCGGCGCGGCGGACGGCGAGCCGCACCTGCGGCTGGGGCCGGCGCGCGCCGCCGCGGACGCCGCGGGCGGGGAGGTGCGCAGTCTGCTGCGCGGGCGCCGCCGGGTCGGCGTCGTCACCGTCGCCCCCGAGCTGGACCCGTACGCCGAGGCCCTCATGGCCGCTGCCGCCGACGCCGGCCACCGCGTCGTGCTGACCCGGCACGTGGGCACGCGGGAGGTGGGCGCCGCCGCCGACGAGGTCGCCCCCGCCGGCGAGCCGCTGGTGGAGACGGTGCGGCGGCTGCAGGGCGACGGGCACGCCGTGCTGCTCGTCTCCGCCGCGGACGGCCCCGCGCTGATGGCCGCGGACGTCGCCGTCGCCCCCGTCGTGCCCGGGCACGCGCCCGCCTGGGGCGCCGACCTGGTCACCGGCCCGGGCCTGGTCGACGCCTGTGCGGTCGTCGCCGCCACGGTCCCGGCCCGTGCGGTCAGCCGCCGGTCGGTGACCACCGCGGTGACCGGGAACGTGCTGGGCGGGCTGCTGGCCGCGGTCGGCAGCCCCCGGTACGGGCAGGCGAAGGCGACCGCACCGGGCAAGACGGCCAGCACCGCCACGCTGGTCGACGGCGCCTGGACGGCGCTCCGCGCCGCCCGGCGGCCCGTGCCGCCGCCGTCGGTGCACACCCCGTGGCACGCCCTGGAGCCCGACGACGTCCTCGGCCGGCTCGCCGACCTCCCCGAGCAGTCCGACGGCCGGGCCGGCCGGCTGTCCGGAGCCGCCCGCGCGGTGCGGGAGCTCCCGGTCGTGCGGGTGCCCGCCCGCTTCGCGCGGACCGTCGCCGCCGAGCTCGCCGACCCGCTCACGCCGGTGCTGGCCACCGGCGCGGGGGCGACCGCGGCGCTCGGCGAGAACACCGACGCGCTGCTGGTCGGCGGCGTCACGGTGATGAACGCGCTGGTGAGCGGGCTGCAGCGGCTGAGGGCGGAGACCGCGCTGGAGGCGTTGCTGCTCGAGCAGGACGTCACCGTCCGGCGGGAGGTCGACGGCCGGTGCGAGGAGGTCCCCGCCAGCGCGCTGCGGGTCGGCGACGTCGTCTGCGTGGCCGCCGGGGACGTGGTCGCCGCGGACGCCCGGCTGCTCGGGGCGACCGACCTCGAGGTCGACGAGTCCAACCTGACCGGCGAGTCCCTGCCCGTGGGCAAGTCGGTGCCGGCCACACCGGGCGCCGACGTCGCCGACCGCACCTGCATGCTCCACGACGGCACCACCGTGGTCGCCGGCAGCGGCCGGGCCGTCGTCGTCGCCGTCGGCTCGGCCACCCAGGCCGGGCGTGCCGCGCGTGCCGCCGGTGGGGCCGCGCCGCCGGCCGGCGTGCAGGCCCGGCTGGCCGAGCTGACCCGGGCGGTGCTCCCGCTGACCCTCGCCGGCGGTGCGGCGGTGACCGCTCTCGGGGTGCTGTGGCGCCGTCCGTTGCGCGAGGCGGTCGCCGCGGGCGTCGCGGTCGCTGTGGCCGCCGTCCCCGAGGGGCTGCCGCTGGTCGCGACGGTGGCGCAGCAGGCCGCCGCCCGCCGGCTGTCCCGCCGCGGCGCGGTCGTGCGCAGCGCGCGCGTGCTGGAGGCGCTCGGCCGCGTCGACACCGTCTGTTTCGACAAGACCGGGACGCTGACGGAGAACCGGCTGAGCGTGTCCCGGCTGCTCCCGCTCGACGACGGCGCCGACGAGGACGACGTGCTGCGGCTGGCCGCGGCGGGGGTGGCCAACGGCGACGCCGAGGCGCACGAGACCGACCGCGCCGTGGTCGAGGCCGCCCGGGAGCGGGACCTCACCCCGGACGGCGAGGCGCAGGCCTGCGTGCCCTTCGCCGCCGAGCGCGGGTTCTCCGCGGCGGTCCGGGACGGCCGGCTGCTGGTGAAGGGCGCGCCGGAGGTCGTCGTCGCGCGCTGCTCCGGGGCGCCGGACGTGCGGTCGGCCGTGCAGGAACTGGCGGCCGACGGACTGCGGGTACTCGCCGTCGCCGACCGGGACCTCGACGAGGTGCCCGACGACCTCGACGCCGCGGCGACCGACCTGCGGTTGCGCGGGCTGGTCGGGCTCTCCGACACGCTCCGGAAGTCGTCCGTGGCCGCGATCGAGCAGCTGCGCGCCGCCGGGGTCCGGGTGGTGCTGGCGACCGGGGACCACCCGGAGACCGCCGGGGCGATCGCGGCGCAGGCCGGCGTGCCCGGTGCCGACCGGGTGGTCACCGGGGCGCAGTTCGCCCGGGCCTCCGACACCGAGCGCGCGCAGATGGTGCGGGAGGGGGCGGTGTTCGCGCGGCTGTCCCCGGAGCAGAAGGTGTCGCTGGTGAGCGCGCTGCGCCGCGCCGGCGCCACGCTGGCGATGACCGGCGACGGCGTGAACGACGCCGCCGCCATCCGGCTGGCCGACGTCGGCATCGGCGTCTCCGGTGCCGAGTCCCCGGCCGCGCGGGCCGCTGCGGACCTGGTGCTCACCGACCTGGACCTGACCCGCCTGGTCGACGCGATCGGCGAGGGCCGGGCCATGTGGCTGCGGGTGCGCGACGCCGTGTCCATCCTCGTCGGCGGCAACGCCGGCGAGGTCGCCTTCACCGTCCTCGGCACCGCCTTCGGCGGGCGCGCCCCGCTGGGCACCCGTCAGCTGCTGCTGGTCAACCTGCTCACGGACATGTTCCCGGCGCTCGCCGTCGCCGTGTCCTCCCCGCGCGCCGCCGTCCTGGAGCAGTCGGAGGGCCCGCTGGCCGGGCACCCGCAGGAGGCGGTGCTGCGCGCCGGTCCGCAGCGCGGCTTCTCCGGGGCGGTCCGCCGCATGGTGCTGGTGCGCGGCGCGGCCACCGCGGCCGGCGCCACCGGGGCGTGGGCGGCCGGCCGGCTCACCGGGCCCGCCGGGCGGGCGGGGACGATGGGCCTGGCCGCGCTGATCACCACCCAGCTGGGCCAGACCGCGTGGGCCGGGCGGCGCAGCCCGCTGGTGCTCGCGACCGCCGCCGGGTCGCTGGCGGTGCTGGTCGCGGTGGTCTCGACGCCGGGCGTCAGCCGGTTCTTCGGCTGCACCCCGCTGGACCCGCTGTCGTGGGGGGTCGTGCTGGGCTGGGCCGCCGCCGGCACCGCGGGGGCCGAGGTCGTCCCGGCCCTGGTGCAGCGGTACCGCGCCCGGTCGGCGAGCGGGCCCGCCCCGGCGTGACGGTCCGCGAGCTCGTCGTCCTGGGCACGGCCAGCCAGGCGCCGACCCGGACCCGCAACCACAACGGCTACCTGCTGCGCTGGGACGGCGAGGGCCTGCTGTTCGACCCCGGGGAGGGCACCCAGCGGCAGCTGCTGCTGGCCGG
The DNA here is from genome assembly GCF_054050175.1 of Geodermatophilus sp. SYSU D00697. Taxonomy (NCBI): domain Bacteria; kingdom Bacillati; phylum Actinomycetota; class Actinomycetes; order Geodermatophilales; family Geodermatophilaceae; genus Geodermatophilus; species Geodermatophilus sp. SYSU D00697. The sequence continues at coordinate 23,801 of NZ_JBJGYV010000038.1, read as the reverse complement.
CGTGCCCAGCAGCGCGGTCACCCGGATCTGCCTGACCCACTTCCACGGCGACCACTGCCTCGGCGTGCCCGGCGTGGTCCAGCGGATGTCGCTGGACCGGGTCCCGCACCCGGTGCACGCGCACTTCCCGGCGTCGGGCCGGGAGTACTTCGCCCGGCTGCGGGCGGCGTCGGTCTTCCACGACGTCCTCGACCTGCGGGAGGTGCCGCTGAACGCCGACGGGCCGGTGGCCTCGGGACCGTCGTGGACGCTGGAGGCCCGCCGCCTCGACCACCTGGTGGAGGCCTTCGGCTACCGGCTGGTCGAGCCCGACGGGCGGCGGATGCTCCCCGACGAGCTGGCCCGCGCCGGCGTGGCCGGCCCGGACGTGGGGCGGCTGCAGCGCGAGGGGTCCCTGGAGGTCGGCGGCCGGGTCGTCCGGCTGGAGGAGGTGAGCGCGCCGCGGCCGGGGCAGCGGGTGGCCTTCGTCATGGACACGCGGCTGTGCGACGCGGTCTTCGCCCTGGCCGAGGACGCCGACCTGCTGGTCGTCGAGTCGACCTTCCTGGAGGAGGACGCCGCGCTCGCCGCCGCCTACGGCCACCTCACCGCCCGTCAGGCGGCCACCGTCGCGGCGGGGTGCGGCGTGCGCCGGCTGGTGCTCACCCACTTCTCCCAGCGGTACCCCGAGCCCGACGCGTTCCGCGACGAGGCGGCCGCGGTCTTCGACGGCGACCTCGTCGTCGCGCGGGACCTGCAGACCGTCACGGTGCCGCGGCGCCGGGCCTGAGCCGGCCGGCGGCTCAGCGCACCGGGCCGCCGCCGTAGTCGCCGAAGGGGCTCACCGGTGCCGCGGCGACCGGGACGTCGGTGACCGCCCGGCCGGTGGCGTCGCGGATGCGGACCGTGCGCCCGCCGTCGGGCAGGAGCGCGACCGCGCTGCCGTCCTGCAGGGCCACCGTGCCCAGCACGGCGCCGCGGTCGTCGAGGACGGCGGCGTCGGCGGCCGACGCGGGAGCGGTGACCACCAGCCAGCGGCCGTCGTCCGAGGGTTCGGTCTCCGGCACCGACAGGTCGCAGACCCGGGCGACCACCAGGCCCGCCACCTCGGCGCTGCCGGGCGGGGTGGAGACCCCGCACGGGACCACCCGCCCGGTGCCGCTCGGGCCGACCTGTGCCGCCCAGGTCGTGACGACCAGCCCGCCGCCGGGGCTGCGCGCGACGACCACGGCGGCCGTGCCGGGCACGCCCTCCAGGGGCACCGGGCCCGACCAGAGCAGCTGCGGCTCCAGCGCCGCCGGCTCGGCGCCCAGGGGGACCGCCACCTCCGCGAGCGCGGCCGCGACGGCGGCGGCCGCCGGCCGGACCGGCGACGGGCGCAGGGGCTCGAGCGGGCCCGGTGGGGCAGGGGCGGGCTCGGGGACCGTGGAGACGTCGACCTCGGAGCGGTGCACCGGCCGCCCGTCCCGCACCACCCGGACGCTGAGCGCGGCGCCGACCGCCGCGGTCGCCACCGGGACGACCGCCACGCCGTCGACGTCGTCCACCGGCCGGTAGGTGCGGCCGACCGTCCCGCGGGGGCCGACCTGCAGTCGCGGGGACACCTCGACGGCGTCGTCCCGCCCGGCGACGACGACCAGCGTGGTCGCACCCGGGTCACCGACCAGCAGCGACGCCGGCCGGCCCGGGCCCAGGTGCTGCGGCACGTGGGCGACCAGCTCACCGGCCGCGGCGCCGACCGGCCCGGTGAGCCACACCCCTCGGAGGTCCTCGTCCACCGTCCCTGCGACCAGGGCCACCCGGCCCGCGGGCGTGTCGGTGGCCAGGACGACCTGCCGCTCGTCCTCCGGCGGTGGCACCAGCGGTCCCCAGTCCAGCCGCCGGAGGGCGTCGACGTACGCGCGGTCGCCTGCGAGCGTGCCCCGGGTCGGCTCGGCCAGGACGGCGGTGTCGGAGGGCGCCGCGGCGGCCGGTGCCGGGGCCGGGGCCTCCGGGCCGCGCAGCGCGAGCGGTCCGGCAACCGCGGCCACCGCCACCACCGCCGTCCCCGCCGCGGCGCGCAGCCGGCGGGACCGGCGGCTGCGGGAGACGGCATCGGCGACCGCCTCTGCGGTGCCCAGCCGCCACCTCCCCGGCACGACCGGAGGAGGCGGTGCGGCGTCGAGGGACTCGAGCACCTGCCCGCTGCCGCGCACCCGGCCGGCGGTGTCGGCCAGCGCGGCGATGGCGGCGGCGCGCGGGTCGGTGCCCGCGCGCCCCCAGCGGCGGTGCACCCGGGACAGCGCCGCCTGCACCGCGTCCTCGGCCCGGGTGGGGTCGCCGGTCAGCCGCAGCGCCTCGGCCAGCAGCGCCGGCCGCTCCGCGGCCACGAACCGGCCGAACGCCTCCTCGACGTCGCTCACCGCTCCAGTCTGCGGCGGCCGGCGCGGCCCGGCCCCGGCAGCTCCCGGACGGGCCGGGGAGACGGCGCCGTCACAGGACGCCGGGGTCCATGATCCCGAGCGGGTCGGTGGGCTGCGACTCCGTTCCCACGGGGCTGGCCCGCGGCCCGGACGGCCGCATCCACGTGAGCACGCTGGGCGCCGAGGTGCCGGGGGCGGCCCGGGTGTACGTGCTCAGCGCGGACGGCGAGGAGGTCGAGGTCCACGAGGACTCCACCTCGCTGACCGGCGTCGAGGTCGGCCGCGCGGGGACCGGCTCCCCCTCCGACCTGCTGGAGGGCCTCCCGGAGGGGGAGCCGGGCCCGGACTTCGACCCGGCCACCGTGGGCCGGCTCACCCGCGTGGACGGCGAGGAGCGGACCTCCGCGCGCAGGTGACCATGCCGACCGGGCTGCTGCTCGAGGACGGCGACCTGTACGCCTCGGCGTGGAGCATCGCCGGCCTCCTCGGCCAGCCGGCCCGCGGTGAGCTGGTGCGGGTGGGCGAGGACGCCTTCGCACCCCGCGGGGTAGTGCACTACCTGCGAGAAGACCGCACCTGTCGCGCTCTCCCCTGGAGGCGACGGTGACTCCTGATCATCCTGGCTGAAGTGCCTCTCGCACATCGCAGCGCCCAGTTACGCCGAACGGCAGTGCGCGTCGATGGCACGCTGGCCTCTGTGGAGCACCTGGTCCAAGCGGTGCGAGCCGCGGTAGCCCAGCGCAACTTGTACGCCGCGCTCGCGCTGGCGCTCACGCTGCCGGACATCTGCGGCAGCATCGAGCCCGGCGACGACGGCAGCAGGCGCCGCTACACCGGCTGGTGGGACAAGCACGTCGGCGCCCTCTACCGGCACCCGGTTGGAGCTGAGGCTCAAGAGCACGTGTTCATGACCGGTGGCGACTGCTACGCACTCCGGTGCGCGCTTCTTCACCAGGGCCTCGACGACGTGACGGCCCACCGGGCCCGCGAGGTGGTGGAGCGATTCCACTTCGTCCAGCCAACGGCGGGCGGCTGGGTCGTCCACCGCAACCAGGTCGACTCCGTGCTGATGCTGCAGGTGGACCAATTCTGCGAAGAGTTGTGCCAAGCGGTCGAGCGATGGCTCGAGGAGGTCCGCGGCGACCCTCGCAAGGCTGCCGAGCTGAACCGGCTAATGTTCATCGACGACTTCAGCTCGCATTGACGCGGACCAGTCCAACTACCCCGGCGCGGCGAGGACGACGGCCTCGACCTCCACGGCGATGTCGAAGGGCAGCTCGGCCATCCCCACCGCGGAGCGGGCCGCTCGGCCGGCGTCGCCGAGGACGTCGGTGAGCAGGTCGGAGCAGCCGTCGACCACGGCCGGGATCTGGGTGAACCCGGGCGCGCAGTTCACCATCCCGAAGAGCTTGACCACCTGCCGGACGCGGTCCAGGTCGCCCAGCTCGGCCCGCAGCCGGCCGAGGATCTGCAGACCGGCGAGCCGGGCCGCCTCGCGCCCGGTGTCCAGGTCCAGCCCCCGCTCGCCGACCTTGCCGGTGAGCAGGCTCCCGTCCGGCCGCACCGGTCCGGTGCCGGAGAGGAACAGCAGGTCCCCGGCCCACGTGGCCGGCGCGTAGTTGGCGCGGGGGCTCATCGGCTCGGGCAGCTCGATGCCGAGCTCGCGCAGCCGGTCGTCGACGGTCATGGACCGACCCTGGCCCGGCGACCCGTCGTCCGCGAGCGGCCGGAGGTCCCGACCTCGCGACCGCGGCTCGGGGCTAGCCTCCCCTGGTGCCCGGCAAGCCGCTGCGGGACGTCGTCGCGCCCGACCTCGACGTCCTCTTCTGCGGCATCAACCCCTCGCTGCTGTCGGCGGCGCGCGGTCACCACTTCGCCCGGCCGGGCAACCGCTTCTGGCCGGCGCTGCACCTGGCCGGCCTCACCCCGCGGCGGATGACGCCCGACGAGGACGGCGAGCTGCCCCGGTACGGCCTCGGCGTGACCAACCTGGTGGACCGGCCCACCCGGACGGCGGCCGAGCTGACCCCCGACGAGCTGCGCGCGGGCGCTGCCGCGCTGACCGACCTGGTCGGGCGGTACCGGCCGCGGGTGGTCGCCGTCCTCGGGGTCGGTGCCTACCGGACCGGCTTCGGCCGGCCGCGGGCGGTCCTGGGCCGGCAGGACGAGCGGATCGGCGGGGCGTCCACCTGGGTGGTGCCGAATCCCAGCGGCCTCAACGCCCACTACCAGCTGCCCGACCTGGCCCGGCTGTACCGGGAGCTCCGGTCAGCGGCGGGCTGCCCGGGACCCGGCGGTCCCTCCGGGGCTCAGGCGCCGGCGGGGGCCGGCACGCGGGGCACGGGGGCGGAGACGGCGTAGACGCCGTCCGCGGCGCTCAGGGACGAGCCAGGCAGCAGCCGGCGGACCAGCCCGACGACGCGGTCGTTGTCGACCTGGACGTCGGCGGTGAGGGTGGCGACGCCGCGGCGTGCCGCCAGTTCGACCAGCTCGCGCAGCAGCTGGCGGCCGACGCCGACCCCCTGCCACCCGTCCTCGACGAGGACGGCGACCTCGGCCGTGGCCGGGTCGGCGGGGGAGCGGTCGTAGCGGGCCACCCCGACCACCTCGCCGCCCATGTCGGCGACCAGCGCCTCCCGCAGGTCGTGGTCCACCGCCACCAGCCGGGGGAGCGCGTCCGCCGGCGGGCGGTGCAGCGGCGCGTGGAAGCGGCGGTAGATCGTCTCGCGCGACAGCCGGCCCCACAGCCGGCAGAACCGCGGCCCGTCGTCCTCCCGCACCGGCCTGGTGGTCACTCCGATGTCCATCCCGCCCCCTGAGTTCAGGAACCGAACCCTGCTCTGGTCCGGCGAGTTCGTCAAGTGAACCCAGCCGGATAGACTGGCCTCGTGAGCGGAGCCGTGTGGGACCGGTCGCGGTGCTCGGTCGCGGGCACGCTCGCCGTCGTCGGCGAGAAGTGGAGCCTGCTCGTGCTGCGCGAGGCGTTCCTCGGCGTGCGCCGGTTCGCCGACTTCCAGCGGGTGCTCGGCGTGCCGCGGGCGGTGCTCACCGACCGGCTCGCCACCCTGGTCGACCAGGGCATCCTGCGCCGGGTGCCCTACCAGGCGCAGGGGGAGCGGCAGCGGCACGAGTACCGGCTCACGCAGAAGGGGATCGACCTCCACCCGGCGCTGGTCGCGCTGATGGAGTGGGGGGACCGGTACCTGGCCGAGGAGGGGGGCGCGCCGCTGGAGCTCCGACACCGCGAGTGCGGCGAGCCGGTGCACCTGGCCCTGGTCTGCGAGGCCGGGCACGAGCTCTCCGGCGCCCGCGACGTCCGGCCCCTGCCCCGGGTCCCCGCCGGCTGAGCACTGCGGCTCCACCCCGCTCCCGGAGCGCGGCGGAGGCCGACCCCGGCAACGATGGGGCCATGGCCGAGACGACGAACGCGCCCGAGCTCCACCCGGTCACCGAGGAACTCGCCTCCGGCAGGAACTTCGCCGCGGTGACCACCCTGCTGCCGAGCGGGCTGTTCCAGACGCAGGTCCTGTGGGTGGGCGTCCGTGACGGATCGGTGGTGCTGAACACCGAGACCCACCGGAAGAGGTACCAGAACCTGCAGCGCGACCCGCGGATCACCGTCCTGGTCCGGGACGAGGACGACCCCTACCGGTACGCCGAGGTGCGCGGTGAGGTGACCCGCACGACGACCGGGCCGGAGGCGCGCGCACACATCGACGAACTCGCGCGCAAGTACACCGGCCGGGACTACTCGGAGGACGCCATCAAGTCCGAGCGGGTCATCCTCTGGGTCACCCCGCGCCGCCAGACGATCGTCGACCAGAACGAGGACCGGAGCGACTGAGGGCGCCACCGGGAGCCGCTCCCGGCCCCGCGGCCCGGCTGTGCACCCTGAACAGCGGTCGACCGGCGACCAGGCAGTCCGCACAGTGACCGGGAGCGGGACGCGTCCATAGCCTGCGGGCCTTCCACGCCCACCCGGAGGCCCCCATGGTTGCTGTTGGCACGGACGACTACGCCCTCGGCCGCGTCCCCCAGGAAGCGCGCTACTCCTGGCGCTCGGTCGCGGTGCAGCGCTTCGGGCAGATCTCGGCCCTGAGCCAGTTCCTCCTCGGCTCGACGCTCGGCTTCGGCATGGGGTTCTGGGAGGCCTTCTGGGCACTGACCCTCGGCGCGGTCATCCTCGAGGTGGTCGCCATCTTCGTCGGCGTGATGGGCGCCCGCGAGGGGATGCAGACCTCGCTGCTGGCCCGCTGGTCGGGCTTCGGCCACGGCGGCTCGTCGCTCGTCGGCCTGGCGATCGGGATCAGCCTGATCGGCTGGTTCGGCATCCAGTCGGCGGTGTCGGCCGAGGGGCTGGTGTCCCTGGTCGGCGTCCTGCCGGTGTGGGCGTGGTCGCTGGTCTTCGGCCTGGCCGTCACCCTCGTGGTGCTCTGGGGCTTCGGCTCGATGCAGTGGGTCGCCTACATCACCGTGCCGGCGTTCGTGGTCCTCGTCGGCTGGTCGATCGTCTCCGCGCTGCTCGACGTCGAGATCGGCGCGCTGGTCACCTCCCCGCCCCCCGGCCCCGAGCTGTCCCTGCTGCAGGGCACGACGCTGGTCGCGGGCGCGTTCATCGTCGGCGCCGTCATCACCCCGGACATGACCCGCTTCAACCGGTCGACCGCCGACGTCGTCAAGCAGACCGTCGTGGGCATCACCCTCGGCGAGTACGTCATCGGCCTGTCCGGCGTGCTGCTCGCCCACGCCGTGCAGTCCGCGGACATCATCACGATCGTCACCTCGTCGGTGGGCTGGGTCGGCACCCTCGTGATCATCCTGGGCACGCTGAAGATCAACGACTGGAACCTCTACAGCTCCGGCCTGGGCATCGTGAACTTCGTCGGCGCGGTCTTCGGCCGGCACGTCAACCGCGCCGCGGTCACCCTCGCCGTGGGCGTCGTCGGCAGCCTGCTGGCCGCCGGCGGCATCCTGCAGCGCTTCACCGACTTCCTCACCCTGCTCGGCGTCGCCTTCCCGCCGATCGCCGGGATCATGGTCGCCGAGTACTTCGTCGTGCGGCAGTGGCGCGGCGCGCTCGAGGAGTCCCGGGCCCGCGGCGCGGTGCCCGACGAGGCCCCCACGTGGGTGCCCGCGACCCTCGTCATCTGGCTGGTCAGCGCGCTGGTCGGGAAGTTCGTGACCTGGGGCCTGCCGTCGATCAACTCGCTGGTGGTCGCGATGGTCCTGTACGTGGTCGCGGGCAAGCTGGGGCTCGTCCGCGGGGTCGGGGTCTCCTACACCCGCGACCTGGCGGGCCCGCGCGTGCACACCGCCACCCCCGAGTCGTCGACGGCCGGCTGAGCCGGCACCAGGAGGAGAACCACAGTGCGCATCGGCATCGACGTCGGCGGCACCAACACCGACGCGGTCCTCATGGACGGGTCCACCGTCCTCGCGGCGGTCAAGGCGCCGACCAGTGACGACGTGACCAGCGGCATCGTCGGCGCGCTCGACGGGCTGCAGGGCCAGCGGGCGTTCGACCCGGCCGACGTCCGGGCGGTGATGATCGGCACCACCCACTTCATCAACGCGCTGGTGGAGGGCCGCAGGCTGGCGCCGACCGCGGCGCTGCGGCTCGGCCTGCCGGCCACCGCCTCGCTGCCCCCGATGGTCGACTGGCCGCAGCGGCTCGTGGACGCGGTCAAGGGCCGGTCCTACCTGGCCCACGGCGGGCACGAGTTCGACGGGCGGCACATCTCCGAGATCGACGAGGACGAGCTGCGCCGGCACGCCGCGGACATGGCCGCCTCCGGCGTGCGCAGCGTGGCCATCTCCTCGGTGTTCTCCCCGGTCAACACCGAGTTCGAGCACCGTGCCGCGGCGGTCCTGGCCGAGGAGCTGGGCCGCGAGGTGGCGATCTCGCTGTCGTCGGAGATCGGCCGCATCGGGCTGCTCGAGCGGGAGAACGCCACGATCATCAACGCGGCGCTGCGCGAGCTGGCCACCGGCATCGTCGAGGGGCTGGCCAAGTCGGTCAGCAGCCACGGCATCACCGCGCCGATCTACCTGAGCCAGAACGACGGCACGCTGATGGACGTCGACTACGCCCGGCGCTACCCCGTCGCCACCTTCGCCTCGGGCCCGACCAACTCCATGCGCGGGGCGGCGGTCCTCTCCGGCCTGGGCACCTGCGCGGTCATCGACGTCGGCGGCACCACCAGCGACGTCGGGATCCTCACCAACGGCTTCCCCCGGGAGGCCACCACCGAGGTCGTGGTCGCCGGCATCCGCACCAACTTCCGGATGCCCGACGTCCTCAGCGTCGGCATCGGGGGCGGCAGCCTGGTCCGCGACGACGGCGGGGTGACCGTCGGCCCCGACTCCGTCGGGTACCGGCTCATCCAGGACGCGCTCGTCTTCGGTGGGCAGACGCTGACCGCCACCGACGTCGCGGTCGCCGCCGGCCGGGCGGTGATCGGCGATCCGGAGCGGGTCCGCTCGGTCGACCCCGACCTGGCCCGCCGGGCGCTCGAGCGGGTCGCCGTGGACGTCGCCGACGTCGTGGAGCGCATGCGCACCTCGCCCGAGCCGCTCCCGGTCGTCGCGGTCGGTGGCGGCTCGATCCTGCTGCCCGACGAGCTGCCCGGCCTCGGCGCGGTGCACCGGCCGGAGAACTACGCCGTCGCCAACGCCATCGGCGCGGCGATCGCGCAGGTGGGCGGGGAGGTCGACCGCATCTTCGCGATCGAGCCCGGGCGCCGGGAGGCCGTCGTGGAGGAGGCCCGCGCCGAGGCGGTGGACCGGGCCGTGGCCGCCGGTGCCGACCCCTCGTCGGTGCAGGTCGTCGACTTCGACGAGGTGCCGATCCCGTACCTGCCCGGCAACGCGACACGGATCCGCTGCAAGGCCGTCGGCGACCTGCGGATGGAGGGCTGACGATGCGCAAGGTCACCCACGAGGACCTGGCCGACCTCGCCCGCGGGGCGGCGGTGCTCGGGACCGGGGGAGGAGGCGACCCGCACGTCGGGCGGCTGCTCGCCGAGGCGGCGCTGCGCGAGCACGGCCCGGTGTCGCTCGTCGACGTCACGGAGGTGCCCGACGACGCGGTCGTCGTCCCGGTCGCGATGATGGGCGCCCCCACCGTCATGGTGGAGAAGCTGCCGTCGTCGGACCAGGTCGGCACGGCCGTGCAGGCCCTGGCGACCTACCTCGGGCGCACACCCACGCACCTGGCCTGCATCGAGGCCGGCGGCGTCAACTCCACCATCCCCTTCGTCGCCGCGGCCCAGCTGGGGCTGCCGCTGGTCGACGGCGACGGGATGGGCCGGGCCTTCCCGGAGCTGCAGATGGTGCTGCCCACCCTGGGCGGCATCGCGGCGACGCCCATGTCGATCGTCGACGAGAAGGGCAACCGCGGGGTCCTCGACACGATCTCCAACCACTGGGCCGAGCGGCTGGCCCGCACCGCCACCATCGACATGGGCTGCTCGACGATCGTCTCGCTCTACGCCATGAGCGGCAGCCAGCTGCGGGACAACTACGTGCCCGGGACGCTGTCGCTGTGCACCGAGGTGGGCCGGGCCATCACCACCGCCCGCGAGGCGCACGCCGACCCCGTCGCCGCGGTGACCGGCGTGCTCGGCGGCCGCGTCGTCCACACCGGCAAGGTGGTCGACGTGGCCCGCCGCACGGCCACCGGCTTCGCCCGCGGCGAGGGCGTCGTCGAGGGGACCGGCGCCGACGCCGGTCACCGGATGGTGCTGCACTTCCAGAACGAGCACCTGATCGCCGAGCGCGACGGCGTCATCGAGGCCACCACGCCGGACCTGATCATCGTGCTGGAGGCCGACACCGGGGAGCCGATCACCACCGAGTCGCTGCGGTTCGGGCAGCGGGTCGCCGTGCTGGCGGCCCCGTGCGACCCGCGCTGGCACAGCGCCGCGGCCCTGGAGCTGGTCGGCCCGCGGTACTTCGGCTACGACACCGAGCCGGTGCGGGCGGTGCCGGCATGAGCTGGCAGCTCGGGCCGGGGCAGCTCGCCGACCTCGCGCGGGGCGCCGCCCTGCTGGGCACCGGGGGCGGTGGCGACCCGTTCATCGGCCGCCTCCTGGTCGAGCAGGCGATGGCCGACAGCGGCCCGGTCACCGTCCTCGACCCCGAGGAGGTCGACGACGACGCCCTGGTCATCCCCACCGCACAGATGGGGGCGCCCACCGTCGTCGTCGAGAAGATCCCCCGCGGCACCGAGCCGGTGGCCGCGCTGCGCGCCCTGGAGAGGCACCTCGGCCGGACGGCGCAGGCCACCATGCCGATCGAGTGCGGCGGCATCAACTCGATGATCCCGCTGCTGGTGGCCGCCCGGACCGGCCTGCCGGTGGTCGACGCCGACGGCATGGGCCGGGCCTTCCCGGAGCTGCAGATGGAGACCTTCTCCGTCTACGGGGTCCGCGGCTCGCCCCTGGCCATCGCGGGTGAGAACGACGAGACGGCGGTCATCGACACCGGAACCGACAACCGGCGGATGGAGTCCTTCGCCCGGGCGATCACCATCCGCCTCGGCGGGGTCGGGCACATCGCCGAGTACGCGATGACCGGCGCCGAGGTCCGCCGGACCGCCGTCCCGCGCACCATCTCCCTGGCCCTGTCCCTCGGGACGGCGATCCGGCAGGCCCGCGCGGAGCACCGCGACCCCGTGGCCGCGCTGCGCGACGCGCTGGCCCCGACGCTCTACAGCTCCCTCCGGGTGCTGTTCCGCGGCACGGTCGTCGACGTCGAGCGGCGCACCGTGGAGGGCTTCGCCCGCGGCCGCGCGCGGTTCCGCGGCGAGGGCGGCGACTCGGTCCTGGAGATCGCCTTCCAGAACGAGAACCTGGTCGCGACGGTCGACGGGGTGGTGCGCTGCCTGGTGCCCGACCTGATCGTGGTGCTCGAGGCCGACACCGCCGAGCCGATCACCACCGAGGGACTGCGCTACGGCCAGCGGGTCACCGTCGTCGGCATCTCGACGCCGGAGCTCATGCGGACACCCGAGGCCCTGGCCACGTTCGGCCCGTCCGCGTTCGGTCTCGACGAGGAGTTCCGCCCCGTCGAGACCTGGGCGGAGGACGCCGACCCGGTGGGCGCGGGCCCGGGCTGAGCTCGCGGCCGGCCCGGGCGCGCGACCCGGTCGCCGGCCGGGGGGATGGCACGATCCTGCGCATGCGGTCGGCACCGGCGTTGCGCCGCCTCACGGCGGCCGACGTGCCGCCGCTGGAGCTGGGCGTCTCCCTGCTGGGCTCCGGTGGCGGCGGCGACGCGGGGATGCTCGCGCACGTCCTGCGCCGGGGACTGGGCGGCGGTTCGCTGCCGGTCCTGGACCCCGGCGACCTCGGGGACGCACCCGTGGTCCCGGTGGGCATCATCGGCGCCACCCGGGTCTTCGCCGAGAAGCTGCCCGACGGCACCGAGTTCGCCCAGGCCGTGGCCGCCGTCTCCCGGTGGACGGGACGGCGCCCGGCAGCGGTGATGGACCTCGAGGTGGGCGGCCTCAACGGGCTCAGCGGCGCGGTGGCCGCCCTCGACCTCGGCCTGCCCCTCGTCGACGCCGACCTCATGGGCCGCGCGCTGCCGCGGCTCGACCAGTTCACCTGGGCCGCCTGCGGGCAGCCCATGACGCCCTGCGTGGTGCGCGAACCCGGCGGGCGCACGCTGCTGGTCGACGGGGCGGCCGCGCCGGGGCTCGAGCGCAGCATCCGGGCGATGCTGGCCGAGTCCGGCGGCTGGGCCGCGCTGGCGCTGCCGCCCGTCGCGGCGCGCGACATCCCGGCGACCTGCGTGACCGGCGGCCTGGCCCGGGCGGCCGCCCTCGGCCGGGCCGCGGAGCGCCTGCCGTCCACGCCGGACCGCGCCGCGCTGGCGGGAGCGCTCGGCGGCCGGGTGCTGACCTCCGGGCGCGTGGTCGACGTCGACCGGCACGGGGTGTCGGCCGGGTCCGCCCGCGGCAGCGTCACCGTGGTCGACACCGGGAACGGCGCGGTGCTGCGGCTGGAGTCCGAGAACGAGTTCCTGGTGGCGCTGCACGACGGCGAGCCGGTGGCCACCTGTCCCGACCTGCTCTGCGCCCTGGACCGGCGGACCGGCCGGCCGCTGGCCGTCGACACGGTGCGCACCGGCAACGAGGTGGTGGTCGTGGCCATCCCCGGGCCGGCGTGGTGGCTGCGCACCGGGCACCTGGCGCGGGTGGGCCCGCGGGCCTTCGGGATCGACTGCGACCCGGTGCTCATGGAGGGCGCGTGAGCACACCCGGCGGCGAGGCCACGCTGGCCGGCCTGCTCGCGGCGCCGGAGTGGAGCGGGGTCCGCGTCCTGGCCGGTGCCCCGGCCCGGGCCCTCTCCGGCGTGACCGTCGTCCCGGGGCCCGAGGTGCCCGAGGACGCCTGCCCCGGCCGGCTGGTCGTCGTCCTCGACGGGCCCGACCGCGCCGACTGGCGCCTGGACGTGCTCGTCCGCCGGGTGCGGGCGGCCGGCGCTGCCGCCCTGCTGGTCCCCGGGGTCGAGCCGCTGCGCCGAGCCACGCAGGCCCTGGCCGACCGGCTCGGGCTGCCGGTCGTGGGCGGCCCCGACCCCCTGGAGTCCGGCCTCGCCGCCCGCTCCCTGCTGTCCCGGCCGGAGGAGGTGCGCGCCCGTTCGGTGCTGCGGACGGCGATGGCCTGCCGGCGGGCGGGCGGCACCGTGGCCGACCTCGTCGGGGAGGTGCACCGCGTGCTGCGCCGGCCGGTGGCGCTGCTCGACGCCAGCGGGCACGTCACCGCCGGCGAGGGCCCCCGGACCGAGGAGGACCGGGCCGCCCTGAGCGCCGCGCTCAGCACCCGCCGCAACCCCGGGGAGGACGCGCGGGTGCCCCTGCCCTCCGGCGCGGTGGTGCTGGCCGCCCCCGTCGCGGTGCCGGGCGGGCGGACGACCGCGTGGGCCGCGGCCACCCTGACCACGCCGCTGGCCGCGGAGGAGGCCGCGGTCGCGGCGGCGCTCGGGGTGGCGGCGATCGGTGTCGGCCACCGGCTGGCGGTGCGCCGGCTGGCCGTCGAGCGGGACGCCCGCGCGCGCACGGCGCTGCTCGGCGAGGTGCTCAACGCCGGCGGCGAGCTCAGCGTGGCCACCCGGCGGCGGGCGGTGGCGGCCGGCTGGTCGCTGGAGGGGTGGCACATCGCCGTCCGGTTCGCGGTCACCGGCGAGGTGGACACCGTCGGGCTGCGGCCCGAGGTGGTGGCCGCCCTCGACCGCCAGGGCGTCCGGGCGGTGGTCGTGGAGGCCCAGGACGGGTGGTCGGCCTGGACCACGATGTCGCTGGAGCCCAGCGCCGCCGACGTCCAGGCGCACGCGGCGGCGCTGCGGCGCGCCCAGCGCGAGCTGACCGCGGTGGTGGAGACGCAGGTGGGGGTCGGGCGCGCCCACCCCGGTCCCGGTGGGCTGCCGCGGAGCCTGGCGGAGGCCGCCGACGCCAGCCGCCTGGCCGCGGGCCGGCCGCACACCGGCCGGTTCGTGCACGTCGACCGCCTGGGGCTGGCGCAGCTGCTGCTCGCCTGGACGCGCACCGACACCTTCCAACCGGCCGCCCGCACCCTGCTGGAGCCGCTGCAGGACCAGCCCGGGGAGCTGCTGGCCACCCTGGGCGCCTACCTGGACGCGGAGTCCTCGATCGCCGAGACCGCGGCCGTGCTCGGCGTGCACCGCAACACCGTCGCCGCGCGGGTGGCCCGCATCCAGCAGCTGCTCGCCGTCGACCTGCAGGACCCCGAGCAGCGGCTGGCCCTCCACCTGGCCTGCCGGACGGTCGGCGTCGCCGGGGACGGGCGGGCCTGAGCCGGTCAGCGCACCGCGCGGGCCCGGGCCTCGCGGGCCAGGCGGCGGGCCTCCCGGAGCGGCTGCGGCGTGCGCACCCCGGTGCTCGTGGCGAGGACCACGTCCGCGGCCGTGGCCGCGGTCGTGCGCCAGGCCGCGGCGGCGACCAGCGGGCGGACCCCCGTCGCGGTCCGCACCCAGCGTGCGACCTCCCGCCCGTCCAGCAGCAGCGCAGCGGTGTCCCCCCGTCGCGGTCCGGGGCCGGGACCGCGCGCCAGCAGCGGGACGTCGGTGACGCCGACGGTGGGGAGGTCGAGCACCGCGCCGAGGTGCAGCGCGAGGCCGGCGCGGCGCGGGTGGTCCCGGCCGGTGGCGGCGAGCAGCAGCACGTCGGGGAAGGCGCCCAGCTCGTCGACGGCCCGGGCCAGCAACGGGCCCTCGCGCAGCACGAGGAGGGTGGGGACGTAGCGCGCGGCGGGGCTGCCCTCGACGGTGCGCGCGGCGAGCACCTGGGTCCCGCGCACCAGCACCGCAGCGGCCCAGCAGCGTTCCCCCTGGGCGGCGGAGACGGCGGCGGCCGCCGCGACCAGCGGAGGGCTCGCGCCGGGCGTCCACGCCGGGGGTCGCAGCGCGCCCAGTCGCCACTGCTCGGCCGTGGCGGCCTCGGGACCGGCCGGCCAGCGGGCCCCGGGGCCGGCCCTGCGGCTGCCGGGCGCGCCGCTCAGACCGGCGGCGGGCCCTCCGGAGGAGGGGCGGTCGGGTCGGTGGGGCCCGGCTGCGGCACCGGCGCGGGACCGGGGGGCGAGACCGGGTCCATCGGCGACGGGGAGGGTGACGGCGGCTGCGGACCGGGGAGGGGAGGCGAGGTCATGGGCGGCTCCTACCCGGTGTCCGGTCACCGGTCACCCGCCGCGCGCCGCCGCGCCTTCTGCTCCGGCGACGTCGACGGGACGATCGGGGGCATCCGGCGGGGCACGCCTCGCCGGAGCCCGGCCCCGCCCCGAGGAGGTGTCCCGTGCGCCGTGCCGTGACCGCCCTGCTGGCGTGGTTCGCGCTCTACGGCCTGGCCGTCGGTGCCTGGCAGGCGTTCGCACCGCGCTCGTTCTTCGACGACTTCCCCGGCCTCGGCCGGCACTGGGTCGACGTCGACGGCCCCTACAACGAGCACCTGCTGCGGGACGTGGGGCAGGGCAACCTGGGCTTCGGGGTGCTGGCGCTGGTCGCGCTGGTGACGGGCGGCGTCTGGCTGGCCCGCGCCACCGGCCTCGCGGCGGTGGTGGCCTACCTGCCCCACCAGCTCTACCACCAGCAGCACCTCGACGTGCTCGAGACGGCGAGCGACCGGGTGCTGCAGACGGTGACCCTCAGCCTGGTCTCGGTCACGGCGGTCCTGCTCACCGTCCTGGCCTTCCGCCTCCCGGCCGGCACCGAGGGCACCGGCCGGCACGCGGAGGGGCGGGTCCCGGCGGGGAGCGCCGGGAGCGGGCCGGGCGCGGGACCCCGCTGACCCCCGGCCCGCGAGGGGTCACCGCAGCCGCTGGCGGGCCGGGCGGGCGGCGGCCGCGGCGCCGGCCAGGACCAGGGACGCCGCGGCGAGGCGGGACCGGCGCCGCTGCGGCCGGCCCCAGTCGCCGCGGGGCTCGGCCGGCCCGGGCACCGGTCCGAACAGCGCACCGGGGTCCGGGGGTGCGGGGGGACCCCAGCCGAGCAGGTACCGACGGCCCAGTCGGGCCGCGAGGCGCACGACCCGCTCCGGTGCCAGCGCGTAGGGCACGGCGACGCCGTTGAGGGCCCCGACCCGGACGGCCCGCCGGGGGCGGGAGGCGAGCCCGACGATCCGCCGCGCGACGCGCTCGGGCGGCACGACCGGCGGCACCGGCCGCAGCGCCCGGCCGGTCCAGTTGCCCGACGCCAGGGGGGTGGGGGTGTCGACGAAGGCCGGGTAGACCCCGCACACGGCGATGCGTGAGCGGACGGCGAGCTCGGCGCGCAGCGCGTCGGTGAACCCGGCCACCCCGTACTTCGCGGCGCTGTAGCTGGCCGCCCAGGGCGCGGGCAGCCGGCCGCCGATCGACACCACGTTGACGATGACGCCCGTGCCGCCCGCGGCCAGCATGCGGGGGACCGCGGCCGCGCACCCGTGCAGCACGCCGAGCAGGTCGACCTCCACCAGCCGGGCGTGCACCTCCACGGGGATCTCCTCGAACGGTCCCCACAGGCTGGTGCCGGCGTCGTTCACCCAGACGTCGATGCGGCCGAACCGCGCCACGGCCGCCTCGGCCAGCCGCTCGACCTGCGCGGCCTCGGTGACGTCGGTCGGCACGGGCAGCACCTCGGCGCCCAGGGCGGTGCAGCTCACCGCGGCCGCGGCCAGCCGCGACTGCTCGCGGGCGGCCAGCACGAGGCGTGCGCCGGCGCGGGCGAACGCGCGGGCGGTGGCCAGCCCGATGCCGCTGGACGCCCCGGTGAGGACGACGACGGATCCGGCCACCGTGCGGGTCATCGGTCCTCCTCC
This sequence comes from Geodermatophilus sp. SYSU D00697, assembly GCF_054050175.1. Taxonomy (NCBI): domain Bacteria; kingdom Bacillati; phylum Actinomycetota; class Actinomycetes; order Geodermatophilales; family Geodermatophilaceae; genus Geodermatophilus; species Geodermatophilus sp. SYSU D00697. The sequence goes on along the minus strand of NZ_JBJGYV010000038.1, from coordinate 7,107 downwards.
GGCAGCCGGCGCCCAGCCCCGCTACCCCCGTCCGGGCCCGGGCACGCCCGCGTCGGGTCGGTGTCGAGCGGCGACCGCCCGCCGGGTCGCCTACGTTCCGGACGTGGGCACGCGGGTGGTCGTGGTGGGTGGGGACGCAGCCGGCGGCAGCGCCGCCTCCCAGGCGAAGAAGCGGCAGCGGGACCTCGACGTCGTGATGTTCGAGCGGGGGCGGGCGACGTCCTACTCCGCGTGCGGCATCCCGTACTGGATCAGCGACGCGGTCGACTCGGAGGCGGACCTGATCGCCCGCACGCCCGAGCAGCACCGCGCCGCGGGCATCGACGTCCGGATGCGGACCGAGGTCGTCGGGATCGACCTGGACCGCCGCGTCGTCTCCTGGCGGGAGCTCGACGGCGGTCGGGAGGGCACCGAGCCCTTCGACGAGCTGGTCTACGCGACCGGCAGCGTCCCCATGCGGCCACCGGTGCCGGGCATCGACGCCGCCGGCGTGTACGGCGTCCAGGTGCTCGACGACGGCGTGGCGCTGCGGGCGGAGCTGGAGCGGGGCGACGTCCGCCGGGTGGTCGTGGTCGGCGGCGGCTACATCGGTCTGGAGATCGCCGAGGCCTGCCGCATCCGCGGGCTGGAGGTCACCGTGGTCGACCGCTCCGCCACGCCGGTGGGCACCTTCGACCCCGACGTCGGGGAGTTCATCGCCGACGCCGTGCGCAGCGAGGGCATCGAGCTGGTGATGTCCGACCCGGTCGCGGCCATCGAGGTCGACCGGAGCGGGCGCGCCCGGGCGGTGGTCACCGCGAGCGGCAAGGAGCTGCCGGCCGACCTGGTGGTCCTGGGGCTGGGCGTGCGGCCGGACGTGCGGCTGGCCCGGGAGGCGGGCATCCCGCTCGGGGTCTCCGGCGGCGTCGCCGTCGACGTGCGGATGCACACGCACGCCGAGGGCGTGTGGGCCGCCGGGGACTGCGTCGAGTCGCGGCACCGGCTCACCGGTCAACGGGTCGTGGTGGCGCTGGGCACGCACGCCAACAAGCAGGGCCGGGTGGCGGGGATCAACATCGGCGGCGGGTACGCCACGTTCCCCGGCGTCATCGGCACCGCGATCACCAAGGTCTGCGAGGTGGAGGCCGCGCGCACCGGCCTGTCGGAGGCCGAGGCGACCGCGGCGGGGTACTCCTACGTCACCGCGTGGGTCGACTCCACGACCAAGGCGGGCTACTTCCCCGGTGCCCAGCCGATCCGGGTGAAGATGATCGCCGAGCGGCGCAGCGGGCAGCTGCTCGGTGCGCAGATCGTCGGCAAGGAGGCGGCGGCCAAGCGCATCGACGCGCTGGCGATCTGCATCTGGAACGAGATGGGGGTCGACGAGATCCTCTCCCTGGACCTCTCCTACGCCCCGCCGTTCGCGCCGGTGTGGGACCCGGTCCTCATCGCCGCCCGCAAGGCCTTCGAGGCCGTGGAGGCCGACGTCCGCCTGCTGTAGAGGTCGCGGACGACGGGGCGGGGAGGGCACATGGCCGACGGCGGGCCCGGATACGTCGCCCTGGGCGACTCGATCTCCATCGACGACTACGCGGGCGGCCCCGGCCGGGGAGGCGCAAGCCTGCTGTTCGCCAACCGCGACGACGACTTCCCCGAGTGGCGCGGGCGCGACCTGGTGACCGCGGACCCGGCGACCGCCTTCACGATGCTGGCCACGGACGGCGCGACCACCCGCACCCTCCTCGACGTCCAGCTGCCCCGGCTGGCGGCGCTGGGGACCCGCCCGTCGCTGGTCACCCTGACGATCGGCGGCAACGACCTGCTCGGCGCCTACGGCGACACGGCGGCCGCGCGGGCGACGGTCGCCCGGGTCGCGGCTGCCGCGGACCGCGCGCTGGCCGAGATCGCCCGGCTCTCCGCGCCGGGGGCGCGGATCGTCCTGGGCACGGTGTACGACCCCAGCGACGGCACCGGCGACGCGGCGCGGATGGGGCTGCCGCCCTGGCCGGACGCGGTCGCGGTCCTCGGCGAGCTCAACGACGCGCTCCGCGCCACCGCCGGCCGGCACGGCGTCCGTGTCGCCGAGATCGCCGAGGAGTTCCGCGGCCACGGCCTGCTCGCCGGGGACCCCGCGCGGCCGGAGGCGCGCCCGCCGGACCGGGCGTCGTGGTTCTGCCGGGTCATCGAGCCCAACGCCTGGGGCGCCTCGGGCGTCCGGGCGGCGTTCTGGACGGCGCTGGGCCCCTGAGGCCGGCCGGCAGTTACCCGGCGGCCGGACGGGGGTAGGGCGAGGGCGGCCCAGGACAGGGATCCGGGACGCCGACCGAGCCAGGGGGAGACATGACGACCGGTAGCGACAACCACTTCCTCGCCCAGGCGGTGCACGACCTGGGCTCCGCCCTCTGGCTCGGCGGCGCGGTGATGGGGATCGCCGGGGTCAACAAGTCCGGCAGCGACCTCAGCCAGGGCATCGACCGCATCCGGGTGGCCAGTTCGGCCTGGAGCCGGTTCGCCCCCGCCCAGTGGGGCGGCATCGCGGCGACGCTGCTGGCCGGCCTGCGGCTCACCCAGGTGGGGGGTCGCCGGGTCGCGCTGCAGGAGGGCTTCGCGTCGGTCGGCGCGCTGAAGGCCGGCCTCGCCGTGGCCGGCGCCGGCGCCACCGCGTACGCCGCCTACAGCGGCAGCCGCATCGGCAAGCTGGCGGAGGAGCTCGAGCGGCAGGGCACGCCGGTCGAGGTGAAGGACGCCACCCTGCCGACCGCGGGTACGCCCAAGGAGCTCGCGGCGTGGCAGCGGCGCCAGCGGATCACCCAGTTCGCCGTCCCGGCACTGGCCGGGGCCAACATCGTCTGCGGCTCCTGGCTGGTGCAGTCCTACCGGCCGGTCGCCACCGTCAAGGGCCTGCTGGGCCGCCTGCTGCCGGACTGAGGGCGCCCGGGCTCCGGGGTCACCCGGCGAAGCGGGCGGCGAACTCGCGGGGCGTCATCGCGGTGACCCGCGCGAAGTCGCGGCTGAAGTGCGGCTGGTCGGCGTACCCGAGGACGGCGGCCACCTCCGCGAGGGTCGTCGAGCCGGCCCGCAGCCGCTGGGCGGCCTCCTGCAACCGGCGGCGCTGGATGAGCCACTTCGGCGTCAGGCCCAGCCGGCGGTGCACCAGCCGCTGCAGCGCCCGCTCCGACAGGCCGAACCGCGCGCAGACCTGGGCCACCCGGGTCACCTCGGCGTCCTCCTCGACGAAGGCCACCACGCGGTTGACCAGGTCGCCCTCGTCGTCGACCGGCAGCAGCGGGCGCAGCGCGTCGCCGAAGGCCGCCATCGCCGCCCGGTGCGCGGCCGGCGCGGCCGGGTCGGGGGCCATCGCGGCGCGCACGCGGCCGGTCAGCCGGGTCCCCTCGGCCCCCAGGACCTCGCCCAGGTCGACGTGCCGGTCGGTGTAGGCGGCCATCGGCGCCCGTGTCACGAGGTGGCCGGCCGCCGGCGCACACATGACCCCGACCGCCCAGCCCCGCCCGGTCAGGGTGGTCGTGGACAGCCCTGAGACGACGCCGTAGAAGCGCGCGTACTCGGGCGAGACGACCAGCAGGGCGACCGGGTACTGCAGGACCCGCTGCGGCGCCTCCCGGCCGGGGGCCACGGACCAGACCGGGATCCAGAAACGCTGGAGCAGACCGGCGAACTCGGGGTCGACCGCGTACCGGTGCATCACGTGGGACGCGTCGCGGGGATCGCGCAGGTGGGCGCGGTCGATCGCGTCGAGCGGGGCCGCCGGGGGCGTGTCGGGTTTCATCAAGACCGCACCCTGCCGTGCTGCCTACGGTCCGGCCATGACCGACACCGCGAGTTCCTACCAGGCGGCCGACCGGCCGCTGACCGCCCTCCTCGACGCCGTCCCCCACGAGGCGTGGACCGCGCCGTCGCCCTGCCAGGGGTGGTCGGCGCGGGACGTCGTCCGGCACATGGTGGAGACCCAGCGGGACTTCCTGACCGGGCGCGGCGTGGACCTGGGCGAGCAGCCCGACGTCGACGCCGACCCGGCCGCCGCCTGGCGGGAGCACGCCCGGCGGGTCGCCGCGGCCATCGCCGACGACGCCGTCGCCGGCGCCGGGTTCGACGGCTTCTCCGGGCCGACGACCGTCGGTGCCACGCTCGAGCGGTTCTACGTCTGGGACATGCTGGTGCACCGCTGGGACGTGGCGCGGGCCACGGGCGTCGAGGCCGGCTTCACCGACGAGGAGCTGGACCGGATCGAGCAGGGCGCGGAGGGCTTCGGCGACGCGCTCTACACGGAGGGCATCTGCGCGCCGGCGGTCGAGGCGCCCGCGGACGCCGACCGGGCCACCCGCGTGCTGGCGCGGCTCGGGAGGGCGTGACGCGGCTCGGCTCCGCTGCCGCGCGGGCTCAGGCCGCCGGGCGGGTGCGTGCCCAGCGCGCCTCGAGCCACTCGTTGAGGCGGGCCTCGGCCACCTGGCAGGCGGTGAAGGCGGCGATGCTCGGCGACTCGGCGAAGGCCGAGCGCGCGACGCCCAGGTCCCGGTGGGCCTCGGCGATCTGCTGGTCGATCTCGGACACGGGGACGGCGGTGGTCACCACGGCGGCTCCCTGGCGGAGGGGTGGGCCGGGACCGTCTCGCCCGGGGCCTGTGCCCCTGTGGTACCCCGGCTGCGCCGCTCAACCCCCGACGAGTGGGGGTGTGTCCGACTCCGGGCCGGGGCACTCCCCGGGGACGACCCGGAACGAGGAGGACGCGATGAGTGAGCCGACGGACGCCGGACAGCAGGACCAGGAGCCGGAGGGCTCGCACGCGAGCGTCGGGCAGCAGCCCGAGCGCGCCGGCGGCGGTCGCACCGACGGCGAGACCACGGTCGACGACGCGATGGGCCAGGGCGGCGCCCCCGGGGAGTGACCCCGGGACGCGAGAGGGGCCGGCCTCCCCGCGAGGAGGCCGGCCCCTCGCGTCAGACCCCCTCGACGCCCTCGGCCTGCGGGCCGCGCTGACCCTGGGTCGTCTCGAACTCCACCCGCTGGCCCTCGTCGAGGCTGCGGTAGCCGCCCCGGTCGGCGATCGAAGAGAAGTGGACGAAGACGTCCGGGCCGCCGTCGTCGGGCTCGATGAACCCGAAGCCCTTCTCGGCGTTGAACCACTTCACCGTGCCGCGGGTCCGCCCCCCACCGCCGCCGGAGCGCCGGCCGCCCTCGCGTGGGCCGGAGTCGCGGTACCCGGAGTCGCGGTAGCCCGAGTCGCGGTAGCCGCCCTCCCGGCCGCGTGACCCGCCACCGGAGCCCCCCTCGGGACGGACGTCCTCGGCCTGGGGGCCACGCTGGCCCTGGGTCGTCGTGAACTCCACCCGCTGACCCTCGTCGAGGCTGCGGTAGCCGCCCTGGTCGGCGATGGCCGAGAAGTGGACGAAGACGTCGGCCGAGCCGTCGTCGGGGGCGATGAACCCGAAGCCCTTGTCGGCGTTGAACCACGACACGGTGCCCGTGCTCCGCGCACCACCCCGGGACGACGGCCGGCCGCGGTCGCCGCCGCGGTCACGGTCGCGCGCCGGCGCCTCGCGCGGGGGTCGGCCGCCACCGCCCATCGGCCGGACCGAGTCGGCCTGCGGGCCGCGCTGCCCCTGGCTGGCCTCGTACTCCACCCGCTGACCCTCGTCGAGGCTGCGGTAGCCGCCCTGGTCAGCGATCGCGGAGAAGTGGACGAAGACGTCCGGCCCTCCCTCGTCGGCTTCGATGAACCCGAAGCCCTTCTCGGCGTTGAACCACTTCACCGTGCCCTGCGGCATCTCCTGCTCCTGCACTTCTCGCGTCGGCGGGTCCGTCCCACCGACCGCCCGCGCGGGCCTCTGGCTGGTGCGCGGTACTCGCAGGGTGCCTTACCCCGCCGACGCGACATCGCGCGCCCCCGGGGTCAGGATCCGGGGTCGCGTTCCTCACGCCGGGGAGGGCCGGGTGCCGGGCGTGGGGTCAGACCCTGACCAGGATCTTCATGCCGTCGCCGCGACGCAGCCGGCCGAAGGCGTCCACCAGGTCGTCGACGCCGATCTCGTCCACCCAGCCGGTCGCGTCGTAGCGCCCCTCGGCCATGGCGGCGATCACCGCGTCGAAGTCCCGCGGCAGGTAGGCCAGCGCCCCCTTCATCGACGTCTCGCCGAACACCAGCACGGTGGGGTTGAACTCGAACCCCTTCTCGTGCAGGGCGACGACCACCAGGCGCCCGGCCGGCGCGAGCAGCCCGATGGCCGAGGTCACCGCGGCTCCCGCGCCGGCCGCGTCGAACGCGACGTCCACCCCGTCCCCGCCGGTGACGTCGGCGACGACCGCGGCGAGATCGTCGGCGGTGGGGTCGACGACGTGCGTCGCGCCGAGCCGCTGCACCGCCTCCCGCCGGGCCGCGCTGGGCTCGGACACCACGAGGGTCTCGACCCCGCGGGCACGGAGGGCGAAGTACACGCCGATGCCGATCGGGCCGGCGCCGGCGACCAGGGCCGACCCGCCCGGCCGGACCTCGCCCAGGTCCACGGCGTGCCAGGCCACCGCCATGGGCTCGACGAGGGCACCCATGCGCAGGTCCACCCCGTCGGGCAGCAGGTGCAGCATGGTCGCGGGCACCGTCGTGTACTCGGCCATCCCGCCGCCGTCGCTGGTCAGCCCGTGGAACCCGAAGCTGCGGCAGGTGTTCACCATGCCCGCGCGGCAGGCCGCGCAGTGCCCGCAGTGGTACACCGGCCAGACCGCGACCCGGTCACCGACCGCGACGCCGTCCACCCCCTCGCCGAGCTCGACGACGGTGCCGGAGAACTCGTGGCCGAGCACCTGCGGCGGCATCGACCCGGTGATGGGGTGGGGCTGGGTGTAGTCCAGGCCGGAGTTCTCCGGCGAGTGGTACACGTGCAGGTCCGAGCCGCAGATGCCGGCGTAGGCGTTGCGCAGCTTCACCTGCCCCGGGCCTGGGGTGGGATCGGGGACGTCCTCGATCCGGACGTCCTCGCGGGCGTGGAACCGGGCTGCCCTCACGGGTCCCTCCTCGGGAGGTCGGGCGGGGGGGGGGGGGGGGGGGGGGGGGGGGGGGGGGGGGGGGGGGGGGGGGGGGGGGGGGGGGGGGGGGCGGGGGGGCGGGGGGGGGCGGCG